>NZ_JBCOMH010000021.1:0-52649 GCF_040924265.1 Ruminococcus sp. RTP21198st1_G1_RTP21198_201120 | reverse complement strand
TTGGTGGGAACAACAGGGCTCGAACCTGTGACCCTCTGCTTGTAAGGCAGATGCTCTCCCAGCTGAGCTATGCTCCCTTTTAGCTGGTTTGTTGTTTTCAGGACTTTGTTTTGTTGTGTCCCTCACAACAGTATCTATTATACACTATCCCACCCTGTTTGTCAACACTTTTTTTGATATTTTTTATGTTTTGTATCATTTTACAATGCTAGTCCGATATTTTTAAAAACTTATGTGCATTTGCAACATCAGAGCCGCATTTTTTGCCTTGAAATGGGCTTTTTTCATCAGGCTTCCCTCAAAAAAAAATCCGCCGAGCCACACGCCCGACGGATAATTTTTTTCAAGAATTATTTTTTATCAAGCTGTTTTTTGAGCTTTTCCTGCTCCTGCTCCATAAGCTTCATAAGTTCCTCCAAGGAAGCTGACGCTGTCTTTGTCTGCTGTGCAGGCTTTGCCGCAGGTTTTGCCTTTGGCACAGGCTTTTTCTCAGGCTCAGGGGCTACAGTATCCTCAGTTGAAGCCGCCTCGTCAAGAAGCTGTGAAGCTCTCTCGTAGTAAGAACGGTCTATCTCAGCACGCTCTTCCTTTTCCGCAGGTCTTTCAAATATAGTTTCCTCGACCTCTTCTACTTCCTCGATAACTTCCTCCGTTTCAGCCTTCTCTTCACCCTCAGGCTCAGCCTTGTGGTGAGAAGCTATCTCGTCGTCAACGTGCTTGCGATGTTTTGCGATCTGCTCGCCCTCGTTCTCGCCGCCGAACAGGAAATCGTCAAGAGTAACGCTCTCTGCAGGTTCTTCCTCGTCATCGTCCTCTTCCTCATCATCTGAAGAATGAGTAGCGATAGCAATTATAAGCTCGATAACAACGAGCAGGAATATAGGAACAACAGCACACACTATCATGCCGAATGTTGACGACATAAACGTAAGCACCTTGCCTGCTGTCATGTAATATGTAGAAGCTACGCCCACAACGTTCTTTGAGCTTATCTCATAAAGCTTTGCAGGGTCTTTTTCCTGATAAACAGTGTAAACAACGCCGTTGTTATCGTCAGTTGAAGTGATGTCATAAAGCCAGAACACGCTTGTTCCAATATCAGGCACGTTCTCGCACACAACTGCCTCGCCTATCTTGTCTGTGCTAGGGGTCATGTTCGATGTGATAACAAGTGCGCCGTCAGGAACTCTGTCACCCATGCCGTCACCATTCATTATGTACAGGCTGTAGCCTGCAATGCTCGGTGTAACGTTCTTGTTTTTGAAAACACGTCCCACTCCCACAACTATAAGCATTTCCAGAATAATAAAAACAATAAAGAATATCAGCACGTTCTTGCCTGCTGATGACTTCTGCTTAGTAGCACTGCTCATACTAAAAATAACATTCCTTTCCAAGATATATCCAAAATATCATATTTTATCGCACTAATACATTTATTATATCACAAAGCACCGCAAATTTCAACACATTTGAGCATATTTTTTGCTTTTGAGAAAATTATTCATTTTTGTAAAGTATTATCGTGACAGTACACAGTTCGTCATTTTTTATGACCGCATATTTCGAGGTAGACCAATCTCCCCCAGCCTGACTGTATGCACGCCTCAGCACGTCAAAGATAACACCGCTATTCTCATCAAAGAGAGTATCCACAGCCTTGTCATACATTTCACTGTCAGCACATTTTAGCCTTGCATATCCACTGTCAGCCATTGCTTCCGCCACAGAACGGCACATCATCTGAACGACATCATCACCGCTTTGAGCATATAGACCGTTTCTTCTGTAATAATTTGCCCCCGAGGAAAATGCCTCAGGATAGTTCAAAAACTTGTTATCGTCCGCTGTATGGTCTTTTGCACACTCGGCGTCAGTGATGCCAAAATAGTCATAGCGGATATAGTCCTCCCCTGCATCTGTCACAGGATCGTCCCAAGTGAGGTCAACGTTCGTCCATTCACCGTCTATCATGACCTTATTCCACAAATGTGGCTGAACAGCTCCGCCGTCATAGGCTTTGCCTGCCACAGGTATGCACTTTATACCTGCCTTGGTACAAAGTATCTGCATTGCCTTTGCATACCCCTCGCACACAGCCTTACCCTCTACAAGACAGCCATATGCAGAATAGCAATTTTTTGCTGTATCGTCATAGTTGCACTCAAGAATTATGCTGTCATGGAAATACAGCACCTTGTCATAATCCGACCAGCCCTGCTCAATGCCTGCAAGTATCTCCCCGACCTTTTTATCCAGCTTTTCTTTCTCTGCCTGCGCTTCCTCAGCGGTCTTGTCATATGTGACCTCCACAGATGTCACATATCCATCTCCGTCAATGCAGATAGTATACTGTGAACCCATATAGTCGATATAAGGACACGCCGAAGTAAGCATGGAGATAAACGCACCGATATCGTCCTTGCTTATAACTCCCTCAGCCAGCTCCACAGAGCTTTCAAATTCGCTCAGCCCTTTGTAAAGCTGTGAAAACACACGTTTTTCGTCAGTACAAAGAAAATCGGCGATATACTCTGCCGTGTCAGGTATCTCAAGTGCCGTAAAGCTCTCATTTCTGCTGTCAAGCCCTGTTTCAGTATGTCTTTCCGAACTGGCTTCAACATACGCATGAGTGTTCACAAAAGTATTTTTTGAACGGTTTTTATTTTTCTCTCCCGTTCCGCCTAAACTGCACCCCGATGTGCAGATAAGCACTGCCGCTGTGAGTGCGGCGACCATTTTCTTTTTTTTCAATTTTTGTCCTCGATTTTTACACAAAATTCTGTCTGTATCTTTCAGCCCTTAGTCCGTGATCTCTTCATTATCTCTTTTTATCACAGCCCTGAGCCGTTCTATTTTCTTTTCATGTATCGACAGCACCTTAAACTCAACGTTTTCCCAATGCACTGTCACCTTTTCGTTATCCTCAGGCACATGGCCCAGCAGGTCCATAACGAATCCGCCTATAGTGTCATAATCCACCTCGCCGTGATACTCCTTGCCAAGAGCCTCCATAACGTCGTCAAACGCTGCTGTGCCTACCATATCATAGCAATCAGAAGATACTTTCTGTATCTCCTCCGTTTCATCATCATATTCGTCCTGAATACTACCCACGATAGTTTCAAGCAGATCCTCCATAGTAATGATACCGGCTGTTCCGCCGTAATCATCCACCACAACTGCTATCTGTGTCTTATCTTCAGTGAACTCTTTGAAAAGCTCACCACACTTGTTGCTTTCAGGCACAAAGGTTATATCTCTCATGAACTCCTTTACAGGACGTTCTTTCTTATCCTCTTCAAAAACCAGCCTGAGCAAGTCCTTTGCGAATATAACACCGCTTATGTTGTCGGCATTGTCGCAGTAAACAGGTATTCTCGAAAAGCCCTCGCCTATAACAAGCTTCACAGCCTCCGAAAGCGTGGAATTTTCTTCTATGGCAACCATTTCTGTGCGGTGTGTCATAACTTCACGAACTTCGATATCGTCAAAATCAAAAATGTTGCTTATCATTTCCGCCTGACTTTCTTCGATACCGCCAGTTTCGTTTACAGCGTCCACCATCATGAGTATCTCTTGCTCAGTGACAGAGTCTGCCTTGTTTGTGGACTTAACGCCGAACAGCCTTAAAATTCCTGCCGAAACCGCTCCGCTCACAGCAGCCAATGGGCTGAATACCGCAAGAAACACTTTGTATACGCCGCAGTTGTTTAAAATGAACTTCTCGCCCACCTTGCCTGAAATGCAAAGCTTTTTCGGTATGCCTATGCCAAAAGTGCATATAACAAGGGCAAGCAGACAGCTTATTATAACAAATGAACATATGCCGCTAACATAATACGGTGCCTGATAGTTAAAAAGCGTATAAAGCCCGTCAGAAATCGGCTCGTAGAAGAATATGACTCCCACCACCGAAACTACGATTATCATAATAGAACGTGCAATGAGGTTTGTTGCAACTACCCTGCCCGTTCTTTTCAGCAAAGCCACAAGCCTTATTGCCTTCGGGTCTTTGTCCTCCTCAGCCATTTTCTTTAGCTTTGCGTCATTGAACTCCACAGCCGCATTTTCGCACAAGGTAAGAAAAGCCATAAGCAATATTACCGCCGCACAAACACCTATTCCCGTCCACAGTCGCCCGACATCGTCCATAAAAAAAATACCGTCCCTTTCACATAGGCGAAAAAGCTCGCCTTTTTATCATATACTATTTATTATAGGCAACATATGCTCCTTTGTCAATAGATATTGTCACAATTTTTCACATTCTGCCTGAATTTCATATGGACAATTTTAGTTATGAAAAAAGCAGACGAGCCGCAAAGCCCATCTGCTTACATCAAACAATATTATTTCTCTGCCGCACCTATCTTGGAAACTGCGTCCCTAGTAGTGTTTACGTCCTTAAGGCTCTTTGTAAGCACCTCAGCCGCCTCAGAAAGCGACTTGTTAAGATTTTCAGAAAGTGCCTCACGGATAGCCTTGTCCTTAGCCTTAGCCTGCTCAACGATATCAGCCGCCTGCTTGTTAGCCTCTGCAGCTATCTGCTTTGCATAGTCAGCCGCCTGCTTGATGATCTCCTCCTGAGCCACAAGCTTCTTAGCCTCGTCCTTAGCCTTCTTTACGATCTCCTCGGCTTCCTTGTTGGCCTCAGTAAGGATATTTTTCTTATCTCTTGTCATATCCTTTGCACGCTTTATCTCACCCGGAAGGTTAAGTCTTATGCTGTCGATGTATTCACGCATCTGCTCAACATCGATCATTTTTTTCTGTGAAAACGGTACGCTTGAAGACTTGTCAAGCAGTTCGTCCATAAGTTCAAGTATTTCCTCTACCGTCATTTTAAACACCCTTTCATTACTGATCTATATTATTGGCAGGCTTATAGAGCCTGTCAGTGATCTTGCTCTGTATCTGTTTCGGCACAAAGCCTGTGATATCTCCGCCGAAGCTTGCGATCTCCTTTACAACGCTTGACGAAAGGAACATATTCTCTCCCGTAGTGGTGAGAAACACCGTTTCAGCGTCATTGTAAAGCTTTTTATTTGCAAGAGCCATCTGGAACTCATACTCAAAGTCAGACACAGCCCTAAGTCCCTTTACGATAGCATTAGCTCCTGTTTTTTGCAGATAATCCGCCAGCAGACCGTTATAACAATCCACCACCACATTATCAAGGTGCTTTGTGACCTCGATTATCATTTCCATTCTTTCTGTAGGTGTGAAAGCAGCCCTTGATTTATTAGCATTAAAGGACACCAGCACTATCACCTTATCAAAAAGCTTTGAAGCTCTGTCGATTATATCCAGATGACCCAGCGTAACAGGGTCAAAGCTTCCCGGGCAAACAGCGATACGCATCAATAGTCCACTTCTTTCATTGGTATCTTATAGACCGTCAAAGCGGTCTTACCGTATTTATATCTCTTATGAAGCTTAAGTCTGCCGTAGCTTTCTCCAAGCTCAAGCTCCTTTTCATGCTCGCACACAATGATAGCACCATCATTGAGCTTGTTCTCCACAAGCTCCAAAGCCTTTTCAACTATACCCTTTCTGTAAGGCGGGTCGATAAAAACTATATCAAGCCCGGCTTTGGCAACTTTAAGATATTCCAGACTATCCATGCAAAGCACACGGGATTCCTTATTGAAACCGCATGAATCCACATTATCCTTGACGATAGCCACAGCCTCAGGATTGCTGTCCACGAAAACGCAGTGACTAGCCCCACGGCTGAGAGCGTCTATACCCATTTGACCGCTGCCTGCAAAAAGGTCAAGCACCGAACTTGCTGGTACATCAAACTGAATAATGGAAAAAACAGCCTCTTTTACCATATCTGTGGTTGGTCTTGTATCCAACGACTCCAAAGTTTTAAGCTTTTTTCCTCTGCATGAACCTGTAATAACTCTCATAAAAAATAACTCCAAAATAAAAGTATACAATCATTATACTATATTAATTACCATTTGTCTAGACTATTCGCCGATATTTTTTTATTTTTTATACCACACACAAAAAGGGACTTCACAGTGGAAGTCCCTTTAGTTATTTTAATTACGTACTCTAAGAAACAAGTCCTCAGTTAAGATTACTTTCTCTTAGAAACTACGATAGCTGCACCTGCGAGAGCGATACCTGCAAGAGCGATACCTGCTGTTGCGCCTGTAGCTGCTGTTTTGTCAGAAGCTGCGCTTGAAGATGTAGCATTTGTTGTGCCTGTTGTACCAGTCTTTGAAGAAGTTGTTGCGGCTGTGCTGTTAGCCTTTGAATCAGTCTTGCTGTCAGACTTAGAATCTGTCTTGGAATCATCCTTTTTGCTGTTTGAATCTGTGCCAGAAGTAGCAGGAGCAACAGGAACAGCGTTAGCAGCCCATATCCAGCCCTCGTTTGTTGAGCCGTCATCGAACTTCTGAGCCTCAGCGTTTACAGTACCTGACTGAGCGATAGAAATTGTGTAAGAGCCGTCGCCGTTGATAGCAGTATCCTGGCAGTCAACGTTTGTGTCGAATCCACCTGCGCCACCTGCGATACCTACGCACTTGTTAGGGAAGTAAGCTGGCTGTGCAACCTTATCCTTTTCTTTGTCATCTGGATTTCTGAAATCCCAAGTGCCGTCAGCTTGGAAAGATACACCAGCATTACCTGTTGTGTCACCAAGACCTTCAATTGTGAAGTCAATAGTGATGTACTCACCAGCGCCTGCTACAGTGTAGTCAGTGATCTCTGATGTGAACTTGCTGTTCCACTTGTTGATGATCTGGAAGCAGAGCTTGTCTGAATCAGACTTGCCAGGAGCAGCACTTACGTTAAACTCCTGTGAACCGATCTTTACCTTAAGATCCTTACAAGTAACGACCTGACCATTTACAAGAGCCTCATCGTTATCGTTGTACTCACATGGGATATCTGTAGCGATGAACAGATAGTTGTAAGCTGTTGAATCAGCTGCGAAAGCTGTTACTGCCATAGCTGTTGTAGCTATAGCTGCTGCAGCCATGCCTGCGAAAATCTTTGTAAGTTTCATTTCTAAAACTTCCTTTCTTAAATAACTTTACTTACATTGTACTTTATTTTCCGAAAAAATTCAATCGGCCGATTTACCAAATATGATAACGTTTTCTTATGCAATCACAACAATTTGTACTATTGATTTTTAGAAGTATAGCCCAATTTTCGCACTTTACAAAACTTTTTTATCTTATGTAAAAATACTAAACCGTCATTTATCAAGCTTTTTCTTCTGCACCTTTCCAGTCATTTTCAGCACGATACCTCTAGGAGCAAATTTAGCCCCTGCATAAAGTGCCTTTATAGACTTCTCAGGGATAATGATGAGCTTTCTGCCGAACATTCCCTCAAGAGCCTTTTTTGCACAAAACTGTGGTGTTATGGAGCTTACGCCGAACTTGCAGTTTGCAACGTCATTGAACTCCGTATCCACAGGACCCGGGCATACCGCACAAACGTGTACCCTGCTGTTTCTCGCCCTCAACTCCTCATATATTGCGCTGGTAAGGCTCACAACATAAGCCTTTGAAGCATAGTATGTTGCCATCATCGGGCCGCCGTACATAAGCCCTGCCGAGGAAGCTATATTCATTATATAACCCCTGTCAGCGGCAACAAAGTCTTTCAAAAACAGCTTTGTGAGCATATGCACCGCTGTAACGTTGGTGTCTATCATTTTAAGCTCAGTGTCCAGAGGAAGCTTGTCAAAGCTGCCCACTGCACCAAAGCCTGCGCAGTTCACAAGCACTGATATCTTCTCGTTCTTTGTTTCCTCATAAAGCCGCAGACATTCTTCCCTGTCGGAAACGTCGCAAACTATCACCCTTGTATTGTCACCAAGCTCCTCCGCAAGCTCTCTGAGCCTTTCCTCACGTCTTGCGCTGAGTATCACACGAAAACCCCTTGCAGATAGATCTCTCGCTATCTCTCTGCCAATTCCCGAGCTTGCGCCTGTTACCAAAGCCGTCTTAGCCATTTATATCATCCTCCACCCTTTTCAGGGATATTATTTGATTTTTGTCATATCAGTATATCACATTAGTATCACCCTGTCAAGTGTAAGAAAGATGTAAAATACGCAGAAAAGCATCGCAAAAAACTGAATAAAAATGTCAAAATCTCTTGACATTTACTTTAAAGTATGGCATAATGTTAATATAATTTTAAGAAATAGAATAAAATTAAACTGAGAAATCAAAGAACAAAGAACAAGGAGATAAAAAATTATGAGTTGTACCCTTTGCATACTTGCCGCAGGTCTTGGAAGTCGCTTCAAAGGCGGCATAAAACAGCTTGAACCTTTCGGACCAAACGGCGAGATAATAATGGATTATTCTATCTATGACGCCGTTGAGGCAGGCTTTGACAAGGTCGTATTCATTATAAGAAAGGATATCCGTGATGCCTTTGATAAAATGATAGGCGACCGTATCTCAAAATACGTCAAGATAGATTACGTTTATCAGGAGCTTGACTGTCTTCCGGAGGGCTATTCCGTACCTGAGGGACGTGTTAAGCCGTGGGGTCACGGTCACGCAGTCTGCTGTTGCAAGGGCGTTATAAATGAGCCTTTCGCAGTAATAAACGCTGATGATTTTTACGGCAAGGAAGCTTTTGTGAAGCTCCACGATTTTCTCTGCAATGAAAACTCAGATCGCAAAAAGCTTCATCTCGGCATGGCAGGCTTCATACTGAAAAACACTCTAAGCGACTTCGGAGCAGTGAACAGAGGCGTCTGTGAAGTGAAAGACTCTATGCTCACAGACGTTGTTGAAACCTACAATATCCGCCGTGAGAATGACGGCAAGGTCTATTCAGGCAAGGAAGAAACAGCCGAGCTTGACGAGAACTGCTATGTGTCAATGAATATGTGGGCTTGCCCTGACGGCTTTATAGATAAGCTCAATGGTATGTTCACAGACTTTATGAAAGAAAATAAAGACAGCCTGACAGCGGAGTTTCTCCTTCCTGCGGGTATAGACACAATGATAAAAACAGGAGTTGCAGACTGCAAGCTTCTGGAAACTCACGATAAGTGGTTCGGCGTTACATATAAAGAGGATAAGCCAACCGTTAAAGCCGATATCGCAAAGCTTATAGAGGCTGGCGTTTATCCTGAAAAGCTTTGGAAATAAAACTTTTTCAAACAAATAAAACAGAATAATTTGTCAACAATAAGTCGGGCAGAACAAATTCTCCCGACTTTTTTGCGTCTGTTTGTAAAAAGTGAAGAAAATCCTTAATTCGACTAAAAAGCACTTGAAAAAGGCTGTAAAATGTGTTATGATAATCTTTGAAACGGATCTGCATTTTTGCAGGTCAGGAGAGATAATATAAGAGGTAGTATAATGGAGAGCCAACACGGTAGCAATTTGAAAAATATAAGAAAAAAAAGAGCCACAGCACAGCAAAGCATAGTGTCATTGAGTTGTCTTGTGTGCATAGCATTTGCGGCAATATGGGGCTTCCATGCAGGAAGCGGCAACAGCAGGGCTGTGGAAGCAAAGAAGATGTCAGCTTCAAGCTCTGTGGCAGAGAACGAAAGCTCCGAGAGCAATGCAGACAACTCTTCTCAGGCAGAAAGCATGGTCGATGAGAGTAGCATAGATGAAAGCCTTACTGACAGCTCAGTTACCCATGATGACGCCGACGACCTTTCCGACGCAGTTTTCATAGGCGACTCACGAACAGTTGGTCTGCAAAACAACTGCGATAAACCAAAAGCAACGTTCCTTTGCTCTGTGGGAATGCACATCGACACCGTTATGACAGACCAGAACATCACCCTTTCAAACGGCAATGCAGGAACTGTTATCGACGCTCTTGGAGAAAGACAATATGGCAGAGTGTATATAAACCTCGGCACTAACGAGCTTGGCTGGCCTTATATCGACACCTTCAAGGATTATTATACACAGCTTATCACAAAAATTCAGGAGATACAGCCTGACGCTGTTATCTATGCTGAATCTATCCTCCCTGTAACAGCTTCAAGAAGCTTGCAGGGCGACGCCATAAATAACACAAATGTAGCCACATTCAATCAGGCTATCTCAGAGGTGGCACAGCAGACAGGTATAAATTATCTTGACTGTACCTCCGCTGTAGCAGGCGCAGACGGCACTCTTCCGGAGGAAGCCTCCTCAGACGGAATACACCTTATGAGTGAATACTGCGACAAGTGGCTCAACTATATAATCGACAACACATAAGAAAGGAAAGAAAAATTATGAAAACAAAGAAGATACTCTGCACTCTTATGGCAGTTATGTGCATAAGCACAGCAGCACTTACAGGCTGCGGTTCAGACTCTGACAGCAGCACAGCAAACTCCGCAAATTCAGCGGCAGCCGCTCAGACAAACGAAAGCGTTGACGTAACAGCCGTTGCGGACAAGCTCAAGGACGGCATAGAGTTCAAGGACGAGCTTGCAGAGCTTGACGAAGCAAAGATAGAAAAGATAATCGGCATATCAGCAGACAGCTATACAAAGGCTAAGGTCTATGTAAGCTCATCAGGAGGAACAGCCGAGGAGATAGACTGCTTTGAAGCCAAGGACGCAGACAGTGCAAAGGCTATCGCAGATACACTTACAGCAAGAGTCGAAAGCCAGAAAAAGGTTTTTGAAAACTATGTCCCTGAGGAAATGACAAAGCTTAATGACCCTGTTCTTGTAACCAACGGCAATTATGTTTACCTCTGTCTTTCAAACGATAACGATAAAGCAAAAGAGATAATAGGCTAGGAGTAATAAATATATGCTTTTTTCAAGTACAACATTTCTGTTCGCTTTCCTGCCTATTGTACTGATAACGTATTATATCGTCCCACGCATAACACGCAATCTGGTGCTGTTTATCTTCAGCCTTGTGTTTTACGCATGGGGCGAACCTGTTTATATCGTCCTCATGATAGCTTCCACTATCGTTGCGTATATAACAGGACTATTGGCAGACAAACAGCGTAAAAACGCAAAAAAATACACTCCGCTCATCGCAATGATAGGAGCGGTGGTGTGGAACATCGGGCTTCTTCTGTTTTTTAAATATACCGACTTTTTCATCGGTGCGGCAAACAGCATTTTCGGCACGCAGATAAAGGCCTTGGGTCTTGCCCTCCCTATCGGTATCTCATTCTACAGCTTCCAGACCCTTTCCTACGTTATCGACGTTTATAAGGGCGAAGTAAGAAGTCAGAAGAACTTCCTTGACCTTGCCACCTATGTTGCCCTTTTTCCACAGCTTATCGCAGGTCCTATCGTAAGATACATCGACGTTGCGGAACAGCTCAAAAAGCGTAACGAGAGCATAGAGCATTTTGCACAGGGCGTGTGGAGATTTTCCATAGGTCTTGGCAAAAAAGTCATTCTCGCAAATACTATCGGCGAGCTTTTCGACACTATCTCAAACTCAGCGCAATCCGAACTGAGCGTTGCCGCAAGCTGGCTTGGCATAATAGCCTATACCTTCCAAATATACTTTGACTTCTCAGGCTATTCCGATATGGCAATAGGTCTTGGCAAAATGTTCGGCTTCGACTTTCTCGAGAACTTCAACTACCCTTACATCTCCACCTCTATCACAGACTTCTGGAGACGCTGGCATATGTCACTTTCAAGCTGGTTCAGAGATTATGTCTATATCCCACTTGGCGGTAACCGCAAGGGCAAAGCAAGACAGTGCCTTAACATCATGATAGTATGGTTTCTCACAGGCTTCTGGCACGGTGCAAACTGGAACTTTATGCTATGGGGTGTGTACTTCGGTGTGATACTCCTATGTGAAAAGCTTTTCTTGGGCAAAGCCCTGAAAAAGATACCTGCATTTTTCCAGCACCTCTATGCACTTCTTTTTATAGTCATAGGCTGGGGAATATTCTCCTATGAAGATTTCGGCAAGCTCACACAGAACTTCAAAAATATGTTCGGTGCTGGGGGACTTCCTCTCATAAATCACCAAACAGTGTTCTGGCTCACACAGTATGCAGTAACAATAGTGATACTTGTGATAGCTTCAACACAGCTTCCAAAAAAGCTTTGCCTTAAGCTTCAGATCAAGTGTCCTGAGATATGCGGCTGTATACTCCAGCCGCTGTGCGCATTAACACTTTTGGCAGTTTCCACCGCCTACCTTGCAGGTAATTCATTCAATCCGTTCCTGTATTTCAGATTTTAAAGGAGGACGGCAGATATGAAAAAACAACTTAAAAACTATATTATGATAGTGTGCTTTCTGCTGTTCATATTTGGCTTTTCAGTGGCAAGCTTTATTTCCGAGGACCGTGAATTCTCAGAAAATGAGAACCGCTATCTCCAGCAAGCCCCTGAATTTTCATGGAAAAGACTTGAAAAAGGCGAGTTCACTTCCGATATCGAAAGCTATATGTCCGATCAGATATTTATGAAAGACCAGCTTGTGAGTCTTAAAACAGTCACCGACCGCACGCTTCTGAAAAACTATCAGAACGGTGTATATTTCGGCAAGGATGGCTATTATCTCCAAGACTATCAGGAAAACAGACCTCTTATCGAGAAAAATATAAGCTGTCTTAACGATTTTGCTGACAACCTTGATAAATCCGTCGACGTAAGCTTTCTTCTTGTGCCGAATGCAGTTTCCGTTATGTCAGACAAGCTCCCTGCGGTCACACAGACCGACGATCAGCTTGAAAGCAAAAAGTATATAAGCTCTATCCTCAGCGACAGGATAAACCTCTGCTTCCCATATGACCAGCTCAAAGACGCCGCAAAGTCCACGCAGGTTTTCTATAAGACCGACCACCATTGGACCGCCGAGGGCGCAAAAGTGGGATTTGACGCACTTATGACAGCCATGAATGAAGATATCCCACAGGCATCCTACAATATAGAAACTGTAAAGGACTTTCATGGCACACTTTATTCAAAAGCCCCAACAGACTTCTCCGCTGCTGACGAAATGCACTTCTACTCAAACCCTGACAACAGCGTAAAGGTAAATTATGTTCAAGAAAACAAACAAACAGACACCCTTTTTGACGATTCATTCAAGACCAAAAAGGATAAATACTCCACATTCATGGGCGGAAACTTTGCCCTCACGGAAATAGAGACAAACGGTGAAAACGACGAACACGTCCTTATTATAAAAGACAGCTATGCAAACACCGTCATGCCGTTCTTTGCCGACAAGTATAAGCACATCACAATGATAGATATGCGTTATTACCACATCATGGATAAGACCGTCAGTGAGTATGTAAAAGATAACGGCATAACAAAGGTCATTTTCCTTTATAATATGGACTTTGTGAACACCGATAACAACTTCATATGGCTTGAATAATTCAGCAACAATTAGGGGCGGCCATTGGTCGCCCGCTATTTTTATCACACCCATACAACACACAGAAAGAAGGACTTACAATGACACTTACCCCCTACAAAAGAAAAGCCTTTTATTATGAAACAGACCGCATGGATATAATCCACCATTCAAATTACGTCCGCTGGCTTGAGGAAGCCCGTGTTGACCTTATGGAACAGCTTGGCTGCCCTTTCCACGAAATAGAGGCAAGAGGGATAGTTTCCCCAGTGCTCTCCGTGGAAACACACTATAAATATCCCGTCCGTTTCGGAGACGAGTTTGAAGTGCGCTGTAAGCTGTCAAAGTTCAACGGCTGTGCCTACGAGCTTGACTACGAGATCTTTGACCTTACCACTCAGAAAACAGCCTGCCTTGCCCACACCTCCCACTGCTTCACCAACCCCGACCTTAAGCCTGTAAGACTAAAAAAACATTATCCCGATATCTACGAGAAATTCCTATCCGCATATCAGGCAAGTGAAGAATAAGCAAAAAAATGTACAGCTCCCGAGTTTCTTCTCAGGAGCTGTACTTTTGTGTAAAAAATGACAGACGTGACCTGTCACGAAGAAAGCAATCCGTCAACGCCCTCACGCCACTTTTCAAAGCTGCACAAACCAAGCTTTGCCCAGCGACATTCCGAGCATAGTATATCAAATACCTTTTTATCCATTTTGCTTCTCAGCCTTGTCAGCGCACTGCGATAATTCTCTACTGAGTGACATTCTATCTCAGAAAGTCTGCAAACCTCACTGTCTTTCTGTGCCACCGTTCCACCACAGCCGTCAAGCAAACAACCGTCCTCCGTCCTGTTTGGGCAGTGCTGACATATCATATCTCCGCTGCACACAAACCGCACCGCAGTGTCCTCGCTCTCCAATCTGTCTTTCACAGACTGCATATTCACCGAAAAACCGTCACTGTAGCCTTTCCCCTGAAAAAGCGGCAGGCACAGCAGATGATGAAATCTAAGCTCAGGCTCTCTTGTAAGCATAGCAACCTGTCTTTGCAAGTCTGCTTACAAGCTCGATGCTGATAAGGTAAGCAGCAACAACAGAGATAACGTCCTTTACAAGATAAGGAACAGAAACAAGAAGGATAGACTTGCCAATAGAGATATTAGCAACGATAGCGTACTGGATAGCACCGAGCAGGTGGTCGCAAGCAAGACCTGCGATACCAAGCACGATAGCGATGACCTTACCGCTTATCTTGTCAGAGCAGAACTTTGCGCCAAGACCGCAAAGAAGAGCCATAACGATAAATCCGTAAATGAATCCACCTGTATACCCTACGATAACGGAGAAACCGCCTGACCAGCCTGCAAACACTGGCACACCGATAGCGCCCAGCAGACCGTATACCAGTGCAGAGACCGCACCGCCCTTCCAGCCAAGGAAATATCCTGCGAGAGCCACAGCAAAAGTCTGGAGCGTAACAGGAACGTGAGTAGGAAGCGGAATAGTTATCTGCGAAAGCACAGCGATTATAGCCGTCATAACTCCGATACCGACTATTTGTTTTGTTTTGTTTTTAGCATTGTTATTCATTGTAAACCTATCCTTTACTTTTTATTTGACAATTAATATTGTATCACATACCAAGTCCATTGTCAACCAAAAATATTTATTTCGGTATACAATTATAAGGCATCGGTAAACGATAGTTTTATACAAATTTAATAACAAACAGCGAAAACACGGCATTGCCCTTCCGAATGGGCTGTCGCATTTCGGTGAAACAGAAATTGAGCCAAGCCCCTACAGTTTATTCGGGCAACTTCATACCACCGCAAAATCGCTACGCTCTTTGCGGATTTACATTTTGCTAAGGGATAGGGAAAACGGTGCAGATTTTGTACTCCGATACTACATCTATATAAAGCACAACTTCTGCGTGCTTTTTCTCATTAAATCTGCACCTAGTCGGCTGTCGCCGATTGAGGCTTTGCCTCAAACTTCACAAGGGACTCTGTCCCTTGACCCTGCAAGCCCTCTAGCGCCGGGCTTGAGCCTGCGTTTTATCTCTCGCTACGCTCGGTGCTGTCTTTTACTTCGTACTTGAGCACTACTCTGTTCAGCTTTGCCAATTCCTCATTCCTCACTCCTCATTCCTCACTCCTCATTCCTCACTTCCCCTTGTGCATTTTGCCCTTAAATCCTACTAAATTGATAGAATTAATATCAGTTTTCACAAAAATGCGAAAAATCATCTTAAACCTATTGACATTCCTCTATGGGTGTGGTATAGTATAGATACGCTAAAACATACTAAACGACTAGGATTAATATGAATTTGAAATGAGGCGTTGAAAATGAGTGTAAAAATACTGAAACTGAAAACAGCGTACGATTCACGAATGTGTATATGCTGTATGTGTTGCTGTTAAAATCAGCATAAAGTTCAGTAACAAAAAATTTTTATCGGATTTAAAAAAACATTAATTTAATGAAAGAGGTAATTTAAAATGAGCGCAATAAACGAAAGAAATCTTAAATTTGAAACACTCCAGCTCCACGTTGGTCAGGAAACAGCAGACTCTGTAACAGACGCAAGAGCCGTTCCTATTTATCAGACATCATCATACGTTTTCCATAACTCACAGCATGCCGCTGACAGATTTGCTCTTAAGGACGCAGGCAACATCTACGGCAGACTTACAAACCCAACTGAGGACGTTTTTGAAAGACGTATCGCAGCTCTTGAGGGCGGCACAGCAGCTCTTGCAGTTGCATCAGGCGCAGCAGCAGTAACATACGCTATTGAGAACGTAGCCCTTGCAGGCGACCATATCGTAGCTGCAAAGAACATCTATGGCGGCACATATAACCTGCTTGCACACACTCTTGTTGATTACGGCATCACAACAACATTTGTCGATCCGCTTGACCCAGCTAACTTTGAAAAAGCTATCAAGGAGAACACAAAGGCTCTCTATATCGAAACTCTTGGCAACCCTAACTCAGACGTAGTTGATATTGAAGCTATCGCAAATATCGCACACGCACACAATATCCCACTTCTCGTTGACAGCACATTCGCTACTCCATATCTCGTAAGACCTATCGAGTACGGCGCAGATATCGTTATCCATTCTGCAACAAAGTTTATCGGCGGTCACGGCACAACAATCGGCGGAGTTATCGTTGAAAGCGGCAAGTTTGACTGGAAGAAATCAGGCAAGTTCCCACAGCTCACAGAACCAAACCCAAGCTACCACGGCGTAAGCTTTGCAGACGCAGCCCCTGGCGCAGCATTTGTAACTCGTATCCGTGCGATCCTTCTTCGTGATACAGGTGCAACACTTTCACCTATCCACGCATTCATCTTCCTGCAGGGTCTTGAAACACTGTCTCTGAGAGTTGAACGTCATGTTGAGAACGCACTTAAGGTAGTTGACTTCCTTAACAAGCACCCAAAGGTAGAAAAGGTAAATCACCCTTCAGTATCAGACGATCCAAGCCAGCAGGCACTTTACAAGAAGTATTTCCCTAACGGCGGTGGTTCTATCTTCACATTCGAGATAAAGGGCGACGCAAAGACAGCTCAGAACTTCATCGACCACCTGAAACTCTTCTCACTCCTTGCAAACGTAGCAGACGTTAAGTCACTGGTTATCCACCCAGCATCAACAACACACGCAGAGCTTAACGAAGCAGAGCTTGCAGATCAGGGTATCAAGCCAAATACTATCAGACTTTCTATCGGCACAGAGCATATCGACGATATCATCTACGATCTCAGCGAAGCATTCGACGCTATCTAATAAAAACCTTGCCATTACGGTTTTTACCTAAAAATACAAACCTCAATATAGAAACGGCTGACAGGCGAAAAGCTTGTCAGCCGTTTTTGTACCCATAAAAAAAGCAGGGCAACAACAAGCCGCCCTGCTCCATAAAGCAAAAAGTCAGAAAAAAATCCTTCGCCACAAGGCGATACCTTAATTCCTCACTCCTAACTCCTCACTACTTCTCCAGCTCAGAGATCTTATCCACTCTCCTCTGATGTCTGCCACCCTCAAACTCCGTTTCAAGGAAAACGTCCACCAGCTCGATAGCCAAGCCTGCCCCCAGCACTCTCGCACCAATGCAAAGCACATTTGCGTCATTATGCGCTCTTGTATACTTAGCAGAGAAATAGTCTGAACAGCAAGCCGCTCTTATTCCCTTTATCTTGTTTGCGCTCATTGACATTCCAATACCAGTTCCGCATATGAGTATTCCCATTTCGTATTCGCCCGAAGCCACTTTCTCGCAAACTTCCTTTGCCTTGTCAGGATAGTCCACTTTCTCTCCTGCCTGAATACCAAAATCAGTGTATTCCACACCCTTTTCGTCCAAATGTGCCAATATCTCCGCCTTAAGCTCAGGACCTGCATGGTCACAGCCAATAGCAATTTTCATATTAATTTCCTCCTATTTATCCCTATGTGCCTTATCCTTTTCCGCCTTTGTAGCCTGCAAATATGATACCTCCAGCCTGTCCGCCGAAACCATTATCTCAGGCTGAGCCTCCACCGCAAGACACAGTGACGAAGCCCTCTGCAGCCTGTTCACATAGCTTGCAAGCTGAACATTTTCGTTGTCAGCGAAATATTTCGCCTTTATCTCTGCCGCACAGTCACCCACAAGCATTGTTTTTTCAGAAAACTCTCCCGAAAAAACTTCCTCTTCAGGGCAAACTCTGTCAGCGGATATCCTCGTGATAACGCCGTTTTTGCACTGAAACTCGCCTGCGTAAACTATCTTAGGCCTTGCCCTCATAACAGAAATTATCCTGCCCTCAAAATCTATGCAGTTGTACGCCAGCGAAAGCAGAGTGGAAACTCCTGCGCTTTTTAAACTCTCACAGCCAAAGCACATTCCCTTTACAGCCGCCACGCCTATCCTAAGTCCCGTGTAAGACCCCGGACCCTTTGCAATAGCCGCACAGTCAAGGTCAGCGTAAGTAAGCCCTGTTTCCTCAAGAGCCTGCTTCACCATAGGCAATATCACCTGCGAATGAGTGAGCTTTGTGTATACAGACTTCTCCCAAAGAAGCTTCTCTCCGTCCGTCACCGCCACTGAAGCGACCTTTCCGCTTGTGTCAATAGCTAATATCTTCAAATCTATCATCTCCCTCAGGTGCAGTTATGCTTATCTCCCTGCTGTCCTCGTCAATGCGCTGAATATCTATCCTCAAAGCGTCCTCAGGAAGCTCCTCAGCAATATTCTCCGACCATTCCACCGCAAGCACAGTGTCTTCGTCCATGTAGTCAAAAAAGCCTGTAGTTTCCAGATCGTCCGCCGAATTTATGCGGTACATATCAAAGTGTATAAGGCTGAGCCTGTCCCCACGGTATTCGTTCACCAGTGCGAACGTGGGCGAAGTCACCTCGTCGCCAAGTCCCATGCCAATAGAAATTCCCCTTGTAATAGTAGTCTTTCCTGCACCAAGACCACCGCTGTAAGCGATAAGATCGCCGCCTTTCAGCCGTCTGCCTATCTCCTCACCCAAAGCGATAGTTTCCGCCGCAGATGATGTTTTGTATACCTTTGTCAACCTATCACCTCATTTGACCGTCATCTTCCGTGTAGCCCACAATAAAAAGGCTGTTTTTATTCATAAGCTGATAAATGCTCTCCACCTCTGTCTTGTCCGCCGCTGAATTGTAGCAGTTGTAAACATACAGCCTGCCCTCCTCTTTAACAGCGAAAACCGTGTGGATACCGCTGAAAATATTCAACCCGCTATGGAAAGAAGCTATCACAGGCTTGCCCTCTTCAACAGCCGCCTGAGCCTCATCAGCCTTATAAAATCTCTTGTATCCCACTCCCATTGCCTTAAAAAGACCGCTTATTTTTCTAGGATTAGACCCCAGCGAGCCGTCCGCCGCAATAAGAGCATTCTTTTCAAAATCATAAGCAAGCTTTGCCATGTCAGGCTCAAAGCCCTCGTATGTGAGATAATTATAAGCCGCAATGACCTCACAGCCTACCCCTGCGAACCTGGTTTCGCCAAGCATCAGATCGCACACAGGGGGATTTTCCTGCCCGTATTTCACAAAGCCCTCTATATTTATGCCCTTGTTGTGAGCATAATTTTCCGCAGCCCTGCCGCTGTCAGTTTCCTTATAAGTGTCCTCAAAAAGCCGCCACTTCATATCGTCCTCCGAGCTGTCGCCCTGAATATCGCTCTCATTACCGACCTGCGAGCTTTCGTCAACTTCCATGCTGTCACTATCCACCACAGAGCTTTCCGCAGTAGTGGTAAAAGCCGAATCATTGAGCCTTTCACTGTCCGCCTTGTTTCCGCATGAACTGAGCATTATCCCGAGAAACAGAATGACCGCAAGAATTTTCATCACAGCTCACCCTTGTCCTTGAAGTAGTTTAGCATAAGATCCACCATTCTGCCATAGGACTGCTTGCCATCCTCAACGCCATTGAGCTTCAGAGATTTTTCCATTGCCTTGTCAGATATCTCCCCCACCGCCTCGCTGTCGAAAACAGTGTCCTTAGCCTCGTCAACGCTCCGCCAGTAGTCCCAGTTTGCTTCCATATCAGCCCACACCTCGTCGCAGATAGAGCTGTCAAATTCTATCTTCTTATCGTCAGAAGCATAGTCAAAAATCTTGTTTCTAACCTCGCCAAGCGCCGCCAGATAGCCCGAATAGCGGTAATCAGCATTGTCCGATCTGTCGCACGCCATAAAAGCGATAAAATTCGCCTCGTCCTCCTGAATGTAGCCTTTCGTATGAGCAAGCTCATGACAAATGGTGTCAGGAAGCTTCGCCTTATACATATCCTGATTGTAGTTAGCCTCCATAGAGAACGGGAAATAGATGCCCATAAGGTCCATCTGGCTCATAAAGAACGAGCATTTTATAGCTTTCGGAGTGACATAAAATCCCCCGAGATTTTTAAACTCGCTCCCAAGCCCACGCATGGCCTCCTGAGCCGTCTTGTCAAGGTCAGCGGTCAGCACGAATTTTCCCTCGCTGTCACGCTCCACCTCTTTGCTAAGCGCATTTATCTCCGTAACAAGCTTGTTGCCAAGAGCTTCAAGCTCCGTCCTGGTGTGCTGTTCCGTTGGTATGCCGTTAAGCTCTGCAAAGCTTGAACAATGATAAATAACAAAGCAGTTAAAGGTCTGCACCGTCACCACAAAAGTGACTATCCACATATAAACAAGCCCGAAAATTTTCGCAGTTTTCTTTCTCTTGCCTTTTCTGACTATCACAAGCACCAGCATAGCCACCAGCGAAAGCGGAATACCAAAAACCGCCACCGCAATAAGCAGTTCCCCGAAGGAAAACGGCAACAGCGAAGTGAGCCTGCCATATGTATTTTCCCAAATTGGAAAAACGTGAGCCGTATACCAGTCGCAGAACGCCGTACTTTTCCAGGCGATCACGTTCAGCACCACGCTGACTGCCACAAGGCAAACGCAGGCAATGACCTGCCAAGAGAGATGTTTTTTCTTGCCGTTCTCAGGCATTTTCACACTTTCCGCACTCTTTTTCACCGCTGTATCTGTCACTGCCGCTCACCTCGGTTCATGTATTTTACTCTGCTATCTCAACGCGCCTGTTTACCCGACTTATTATCTGCTTACCTACAAATTATCTTATCGCACAAATCGTGTAGGGGCGAACAGCGTTCGCTCGTCTTGGTCGCCTACATGGTTTGTATAAATTCAAACCTCGTCGCTCCCAAAAACGGGACGTCGAGGGCGCCGTCCCCTACATTTGCCACGCCGCAAAATCGCTCCGCTCGGTA
This sequence comes from Ruminococcus sp. RTP21198st1_G1_RTP21198_201120, assembly GCF_040924265.1. Taxonomy (NCBI): domain Bacteria; kingdom Bacillati; phylum Bacillota; class Clostridia; order Eubacteriales; family Oscillospiraceae; genus Ruminococcus; species Ruminococcus sp. RTP21198st1_G1_RTP21198_201120. Next base: position 31,528 of record NZ_JBCOMH010000021.1, on the reverse strand, counting down.
TTTACTCTATCAAAGTGACTTGTTCGGTCGGCTATGCCAATTCCTCACTCCTCACTTAAACGGCTTAGAACAATCCGTAGATATTGCCCTCATTATCGCAATCGATATTATAAGCCGCAGGCTTCTTAGGCAGACCAGGCATTGTCATAATATCGCCCGTATAAGCTACCACAAATCCTGCACCGGCTGAAAGCCTTACATCTCTTACTGTTATCTCATAATTCTCAGGCTTGCCAAGCTTTGTCGGGTCGTCAGACAGTGAATACTGCGTCTTAGCCACGCAAACAGGGATATCCCCGAATCCAAGGTCAGTGATCTCCTTTATAGCCTTTTCAGCCTGCTTTGTATAGATCACGCCGTTTGCACGGTATATCTCTTTCGCAAGTATATCAAGCTTATCCTTGATAGGGAGCTTCTCGTCATAAAGTGGCTTGAACTCAGACGGCTTTGTTTCGATAGTCTTGCAAACCTTTTCCGCAAGGTCGATACCGCCCTCAGAGCCTTTTGCAAAAATCTCAGCCAGTGAGAACTCAACGCCCATTTCACCGCAAACTCTCTCGATAACAGCCAGCTCAGCCTCAGTATCAGTATGGAATCTATTTATAGCCACAACTACAGGCACACCGAACTTGTGCATATTCTCAATATGAGTTTTCAGGTTTACGATACCCTTTTCAAGAGCCTCAACATTTTCGTTAGTAAGCTCAGTTTTCGGAACACCACCATTGTATTTCAATGCCCTTACAGTAGCCACCAGAACTACGCAACTTGGTTTAAGACCAGCGTATCTGCACTTGATATCAAAGAATTTCTCAGCGCCAAGGTCAGAGCCGAAGCCAGCCTCAGTGATAGTGTAGTCAGCAAGCTTCAAAGCAAGCTTTGTGGCTCTTACTGAGTTACAGCCGTGAGCGATATTAGCGAATGGACCGCCATGGATAAGAGCAGGATTGTTCTCAAGCGTCTGAACAAGGTTAGGCTTCAAAGCGTCTTTCAGCAAAGCAGTCATAGCACCGCAACCGCCTATATCCTTAGCATAAACAGGCTTTCCGTCAGTTGTGTAAGCAACGAGTATCTTCTCAATTCTAGCCTTAAGGTCAGCCAGATCGGAAGCGAGGCAAAGAATAGCCATTATCTCAGAAGCGACAGTTATCTGGAAAGAATCCTCTCTAGGAATACCATTCACCTTTGAGCCAAGACCGATAACGATATCTCTCAGCGCTCTGTCATTCATGTCAAGGCAGCGCTTGAAAAGTATCCTTCTCTGGTCAATGTGAAGCTCATTTCCCTGCTGCATATGGTTGTCGATAAGGGCGCAGAGCAGGTTGTTAGCCGCAGTTATAGCGTGCATATCTCCCGTGAAGTGCAAATTGATGTCTTCCATAGGAACGACCTGAGCGTATCCACCGCCAGCCGCACCGCCCTTGATACCAAAAACAGGGCCAAGAGAAGGTTCTCTCAGAGCGAGTATAGCTTTCTTACCTATCTTGTTCATAGACTCAGCCAATCCAACGGAAATAGTGGTCTTGCCCTCTCCTGCAGGTGTAGGGTTTATAGCGGTAACAAGAATAAGCTTACCATCTGGATCATTTTTAGTTTTAGCATAAAGCGACTCAGAAAGCTTAGCCTTGTAGTGACCATAAGGCTCATATTCATCTTCTGAGATGCCGAGCTTAGCAGCGACCTCCCCAATTTTGAGCATTTTCGCCTGCTTTGCGATTTCGATATCTGACAGCATTTAGATCAAGTCCTTTCGGAAAAATTTTTAGTATATCGGTAAAGACCCATATAAAATATCATACGCTATGTATTATATCACATATCCGTGATGATTTCAATATTTCATATGTAAACAAACTATATAAACCGACACATTTCCGAACATCGCCCCACAAAAAAGAGCCGCCCCGCATTCCGCAGGACGGCTCAAAATAACTATAAGAATTATTTCTGAATATCGTTATCGTTAAATGGATCTCCACATTCTGGGCAGAACTTAGGAGGATTTTTCGGATCTTCAGGCTCCCAGCCGCACTTGTCACACTTGTAAAGCGGCTCTGATGCAGGCTTTGGCTTTCCGCACTCAGCGCAGAACTTGCCCTTGTTCACTGCTCCGCATGAGCAAGTCCAGCCTACTGGCTGCTCAGGCTTTGGTGAACCGCAGTTTGCACAGAACTTTCCTGTGTTCTCTGTGCCGCATGAACACTTCCAGCTGTCTGCTGCCGGCTTTGGCTCAGGCTTAGGCTGTCCGCAGTTAGCACAGAATTTTCCTGTGTTTTTTGTTCCGCAAGCACAAGTCCAGCCGTTCTCAGGTGCAGCCTGTGTTGGTGCAGCCGCTGGAGCTGCCTGCTGTGGAGCTGCCTGTGCAGCCTGCTGATTCATCATGTTCTGCTGCATCTGCTGCTGATACATTGTTGCGTCCATTGGCTGACCCATCATGCCGCCTGCCATGCCCATGCCCATAAAGCCTGCCATAACACCGTTTGAGTTGCTTGCCGCTGCCTCTCTTGCCTTGTTGATAGACATTCTGTCCATAGCATAGAGCATTGAAGGATCACTTCCAACAGTTTTTGCCTCCTGGAATTTTGCGATTCTCTGCTTTGACTCTTCGTCCACGTTCAGCTCAATAGCAAGGCTTGTTATCTTAACACCCTTTGTAGCCCACTTTTCTTCAAGCTCTGCATTCATTGCTTCAGCAAGCTCATCAGGATAAAGACCAAGCTGATCGTATGGTATTTTCTGAGCGGATATCCTTGTAAGAGCCTTCTGGAACTTAGGTGTCATATCAGCCTTAAGCTGGCCGAGAACTGCCACGCCGTCAGGGCTGTCAACAGTAAGTACCTTATTTACGTTCTGAACAACGTTCTCATAGAAGTTCATAGGGTTTACGATCTGAAGCTCATACTGACCATGACCCTGTGCGTTAAGAGTGAGGTTCATTTCGCCGTCTCTGAAAGGTATCTTGCCGAAGCCTATCTTGTTTCCAGGCAGAGGTCTGAGGTTTATGTAGATAAGACGCATGGTGTTCATAGCCTGACCACCTGCTGTAAATCTTCTGCCTATCTCCTTGATAGAAGCGCCAAGGTCACCCCAGCCGCCGCCAAGAAGTGACGGAGATACAGTTGAATCATACTTATACTGACCCGCTGTTTCCTGTGTACCAATAACAAAATCGTGTACTCTGCCATTCTCGATAAGCAAAGCCGCCTGATTTACCGCAACGTCAAAGCGTGAACCGTTTGAGATAACGCCCTCTGTGCCGTTGTTCACAGTCTTTCCTCTCTTAACAAGAGTAGCCGGCTGGCAGAGTATCTTAGTTGACATATCCTCACATCTGAAGTACTCTACTACCTGATCGGCAAATGTTGAGCCGACTGCTGATGTAAACATCTTAATAAGTCCCATAGTTAAATTCCTTTCGTTGTCTGTATTATTTCACCCCAAGGGGTTTTAAACTTGTCTATCTCAGCATGGATATCCTGCTGACTTTCCATGTGCGCTCTACAGAGCTGTGTATCTCAGAACCGCAGTAAGGACAAACTGAGCCTGCGGTGTCCACAGGTGCTCCACAGAACTGACATATAAGGCTGGCGTTTTCGCCCTCTATCCCCATTGAAAGATAGTATGAATAATCCGCCTCATAAATGTGCTGTGCCTTTATCCCGTTGAGCTTGTATTCAAGAGATACCTGAAACTTTGCCGTTGCAGCGTCATGATCTCTATGATAAGACGCCACCTGCGACTTGTGGATATGTATATCATCATAATGCTTTGGCGTAACCGTTGACAAGTTGTCTTTTGCCATCGTGGCTGCTCTCTGCTTGAACGCTTCGGTACAGTATTCAAGCTGATTCTCGCTTGCTTCTCCGTTTATAACAAGAAAATATTTCATCACAGTGTTTTCCACTATGCTCCTTGCTATATTTTCATCATAGTCAGGAAAATCTCTCTTTATGTTGTTCACCACATTAGGATCAACATAAGTAAACTGCATGGCGTTGTTCTGTCTTTCCTCAGTTGCGTCATTTATGGTCCTTAGCAGGTCGTTGGCACGGCTCAGTTGTCTGCCAATGGTGTTCGATACCGCTTTTTTCACAGAATATATCACCGCTATACCACCGCCTATAGCGACCACTATAACTATTATTTTTATTATAAGTGCCGTTGATATTTCAGGCATTTAGCTGATACCCCCTACTAGAATATTCCCATTATCTGAAGTATAGCTCCGATAATATATCCGCCCACGCCTCCAAGAAGCGAGTAAGCCACAAGCTTTCCCTTGCTTATAGGCAGGTTTCCGATAAATTTACCTGTCTGACCATTCATTGCAAAGAAATAAGGCTTATCCTGATAGGTTGTATACAAAAGCCATGTTGGAAGCATAGCGTATTTAACGTCCTTTATCTCGGTGTGCTTTTCATATGACTGAACGTTTACGCTGTTGTAGTTACAAGTATTTCTAAGTTCGTCACGAGTTGTGTTCTCGATACGTTCTTTAGCCCTAGGCAGGCACTTATCCTTATCCTCGTCATATCTTTCTGCAAGATATCCCGAAAGATAACCTGGGTTGAACGCTGTCATTTCCGAGTAATCAAAAGGCTCGATAGAGTCCATAGCGTCATCGTCAGTCTTTGAAGAAGCATCCACAGGAACAGCTTTGAAATTGAGATTTCCGTTTCTGTAAACTGAATAATACTTTTTCTCTGTGTATCTGTAATTTCCCGAAGTCCATGTTCTTGTGTTTATACCCTCTGCAGTAATAGAGCCTTCGCAGTTTCCTGAATAGAGCCAAAACGGGATATAAACACCCTGCATCTTGTCCACTACCCTATCGCAGTTGAAATCTTTCGGTGTAAGAGGCTTCTTGCTGAATTTTTGGAAAGTGTCCATTACCTGATTTTTCGGCACTTTAAAAGGTATAACATAGTCAGGGGAGAAATTGTCTATTATCTGCTCTCCCATTATTACCGCATTTCCGCAGTAAACGCAAACTGTTGCTGCAGTTGAGCGGTCGGTGATTATCTCCGCTCCGCAGTGTGAGCAGGTATACTTTACAAGGTCATTTCCTACAGTTCCGTCATTTGACATACTGTATTCGTCCTTATCGACCTCTTCATGCTTTTCAACGTTATCCTTGTTGAGTTCCTCCGCCTTTTTAGCGTCACCGCCTGCTTCTTCAAGGTCTTTTAAAGTAAACTGTCCGTCGCAGTATTCACATGCCCAGCAGTTTTTGTCAGCACTCCAGAAAAGCTCCGCTCCGCAGTTAGGGCATTTATAAGAAATATTAACAGCCATTTTCCGTACCCCCTATCAATCGTCTTTTATCTTAGTCTTATCAGTGGTGGTACGCAGATAGGTGTCGTTACGCCCATTGAGTTTAAGATTACTCTTTATGTATTTATCTGCCTTGGTAGCTTTCTGTTTTGTGCGGCTCATTGAAACAAGCACAAAACCTGTTATAAGTCCTCCCGGTATAGCAAAGCACATATTTGTTCCCACGCTCACACTGCTGTCGGCATATGCCATGACAGGGGTGAAAAACAAATTGCAGGAAATAAGTGCAAAGCCTAATGTGCGGTATAGCTTTTTCAACATTTTTTCTCCTCCCAACTCCATATTTTACATAAAAGTAAAATATGTTCACATATATTTATGATAACAGAAAACGCTTTTTATGTCAAGAAATATGTCATACAACGTTCAAAAAAAATTCTTTTTTGTCCATTTAAACATATTTTTATACCTTTCATTGGTGTTTTTAACGATTAACAGCCGTTCTGTCAGGAATCGGCGTTATTCAGCGGTTTTCTGCTCGTCAAGGTCAAAAGATATCAGAGGGTTTGCGTCATTGGCTACCTTAGGCAGAACGCCGTCCCACTTATCGATGGTCTGATACTTTATAAGCTCGTTTGAAAGAGATTCAGAGATAGTCTTGTTGGCTTCTGCCTGAGCTTCAGCCTTGGTCTTTATGGAAGTTGCCTCAGCGTCTGCGGCAATAACCTTTTTCTTAGCCTCCGCCTCAGCTACAACTATAGCCTGCTCCTGCTCGGTCTTTGTTTTCAAAAGATTCTGCTCTGCTACCTGCTTTGCCTCTATGGCTTCATTAAATTCAGATGAGAAATCAAAATTCACAATGTTGAATTTCTCTATCTCGATACCATATTCATCCACCTTTGAAACGAGCTGTGCCTTTATTTCCTCGCCCACCTGCGCTCTGTCAGTGATAAGCTGTTCAGCCGTATATTTTGCACATACCGACTTCATACATTCCTGCACCGTTGGCATAAGGATAACGTTCTCGTAATCTGAGCCGATATTCTTGAAAATGCTTGCAGAAGAAGCCGACTTTATTCGGAAGTTCACCGCTATGGTAGAGTTCACAGTCTGCAAGTCCTTTGAAACTGCGTCAGCGTCAGCCTGATAAACTTGTATCTTGTTTGACACTGTTGTTACACGCTGTGCAAAAGGCACTTTCAGATGCAATCCTTCGTTGAGTGCAGTGTCTGATACCTTGCCGAAGGTCGTCACAACGCCCGTACAGCCTGCCGGAACTATGGACACGGATGATACGACCACTATTATAGCCGCAACTGCCGCCGCACAAATGCCAACGATCTTTCCTGTTTTTCTTGTTGAAATGTCAATGACCTTTTCTTTGCTCATGATTTATTCCTTTCGTATAAAACAAAGTCTTTCGACTTGCCGTCTAACCAAAGGCTTTCTGCCATTTGGTTTAATATGATTATATCATAAGCCTTACAAATTAGCAAAGTCCGACAAAGTTCGGGGAAGTCAGCGGAAGTCAGCAGTGAACAGATTTTTTGATTTAGCTCACTGTATCTCTCGCAATCTCGCCTATTCTCGTTCGTTCAAATCCGCTTGTTATTTATGGGCGAAAAAATTTGGCACAGGTCTATAGCCATATTTCAATATATGTAAAAGCTAATATGTTTATATCATTGCCTGCAAAAAAGGCATAAAAAAATCGGACTCATTTTACTGCGTCCGAATTTTTTATCAATGTATTGATGAAAGAGCGGGCGACCCAAGGCCGCCCCTACAGATAGGTTTGTTAGCTCTTTTTCTTTGCACTGGATTTTACCGCTGTGAAACTCCACACAAGTCCAGCCGCGATCCAGAAGTATGGTGATGAGGTAACAGAACTTATGTTGAAAAATGCCTGTATCAGATAGCAAAGAACCGCCGCTGATACTGCACAGCCTGTCCAGCCGTTTTTGTCTTTCATAAAGCCTGCTACGAGCTTGCACATTTTTACTATAGTCATAATAAGGAATACTATTGTAAGTGCGAAAATGATGAGTCCTCTTGACTGCAAAAGGTCGATATACTCATTATAAGAGCGGTCTATTATAGCACCCGACTCGAATATCGTTCCCCAGTTGTCTGGGCCGGTTCCCCAGATAAGGTTTTGCTCGGCAGTATACATTCCGTCGTCCCACAGATAAGGATATATCCACTGTTCGGTATCATCGCCTCTGCCAGTGCCTGTGATAGAAAGTCTGTCGAAGCTGTCATGGAAGATTATTTTCTCGTCCATAAGTCTGAACTCGTTTGAGGCGAAAAGTCCAGCAAAGATCCCTCCTGCGACTATAAAAGCCACAAGGCAGGCTATAAAAGGTTTCTTATCCTTTGCAAAGCCCGACTTTACAGCGGCAATAATAAGAGATATAACATAAACCGCACCAAGTCCCAAGATAGCAGGGACAACGCAGGCGAGGATATCAGCCGCTGTCATAAGGGCAAGGGAGATAGCATAGAATATCTTTCTTACCTTTTTATCATCATAGAGCATACCGTTAAGCGCAAAGGCAGATATCACTGTAAGCACTGCCGCCAATGCAAAAGGCGTACACAAAAAGCCTGTTGCGATATATTCTTTTGTATAGGTCATACCGCCTGATGAGAAGCCCGAGAATATCTCTTTGAAATAGTTTGGAACTATTTTTGCGGTAGCAGGTATAGCCTGCAAAATTCCCACGATAGCTTCAAATGCGCCTATTCCTACGATAAAGTCTGAAAGCTTTATCCTGCGGTCGTCAGCCGTAACTGTCATTCCTGCGGCAAAAAGTCCCCAATAACCAAGTATGGTGAGCATACCCTCGGAGCGGTCGAGATAGCCGTAGAAAGATGTGAAAATATCCGCTGAAAGCAAGCAAGATATCACCGACAGAAGCACAACCGCAAGTGGTACGATAAGGCTCTTGTTGTCTTTAAGCTCCACCTGCTTTTTCATGTTGGCAATAAGGAAAATGATAAATCCAACAAAGCCGACCGCAAGCACAGCGGCAGATATAAAGAATATAAATTTTTCGTTTAGATAAAGAGTACGGTTGACGCTTTCGTCCATACCGTATTTGATATTCTGTGTGAAATAATACGGAATTGTGATAACGCACAGAACAAGCACAGCAATAATGCTGTAAACTCCGCACAGCTTTTGTGCAGACTCGGCAGACATATTCAGAATAAAATCCGACTTTTCCGAACTGCCGAAAAGGTGCTTTTTACCTTGATTGGTAGTGACCTCTTTTTTCTCTTTTGCTTTTGACATAAAAAATCCCCCAAAAAGCATAGATATTTTATTATTTTATAATTGAAAATTAAAAATACATCGCCGCAGGCGATACCTTAATTCCTCATTCCTCACTCCTAATTCCTCACTAAAAGCGAAGCGGAGTGTGGTGGGGAAATAAAAAAAGCAGGCAAACCCTAAAGTCTGCCCGCTGTTTACACAATTTACTTTGCGTATTCGATAGCTCTGCTCTCACGGATAAGATTGACCTTGATCTGTCCCGGATAATCCATTTCAGTTTCGATCCTCTTAGCGATCTCACGAGCAACGAGCACCATTTTTTCATCGTTGATCTTCTCAGGCTGTACCATGATACGAACCTCACGGCCTGCCTGTATAGCAAAGGATTTCTCAACGCCCTCGTAGGACGTGCAGATCTCCTCAAGCTTCTGGAGCCTCTTGATATAGTTCTCATAGTTCTCGCTTCTTGCTCCCGGTCTAGCGGCGCTTATTGCGTCTGCCGCCTGAACAAGTGCCGCAACAACAGTTCTTGTTTCAACGTCGCCATGGTGAGCCTCGATAGCATGAATAACTTCAGGGCTTTCCTTGTACTTCTTACATACGTCAACACCTATCTGAACGTGCGAGCCTTCTATCTCATAGCTGAGAGCCTTTCCTATATCGTGGAGCAGTCCTGCTCTTCTTGCCAGATTTGCGTCAACGCCAAGCTCTGACGCCATCATTCCTGCAAGGTGAGCGACTTCAATAGAGTGGTTAAGCACGTTCTGTCTATAGCTTGTTCTATAGCGCAGACGTCCAAGAAGCTTAACAAGCTCGTGGTTCACACCGTGAACATTGGTTTCGAGAATAGCTCTCTCGCCCTCCTGCTTGATCTTCAGCTCGACTTCACGCTTAGCCTTTTCTACCATTTCCTCAATGCGTGTAGGGTGTATACGTCCGTCCTGGATAAGCTTTTCAAGTGCGATCCTTGCGACCTCTCTTCTCACCTGATCAAAGCACGAGATGGTGATAGCCTCAGGGGTATCGTCAATGATAAGATCAACGCCTGTGAGAGTTTCGATAGTTCTGATATTTCTTCCCTCACGTCCGATTATCCTGCCCTTCATCTCATCATTAGGCAATGCAACGACTGACACTGCTGATTCAGACACCTGATCGGCAGCACACCTTGAGATAGCAAGCGAGATATACTGTCTAGCCTTAGCCTCACAGTCCTCCTTCACCTGATTTTCAAAGTTTGTGACCCTCACAGCCTTTTCATGCACCAGATCCTCGTCCAGCTTTGAAAGCAGATAATCCTTAGCCTGATCAACAGTGAACTGAGATATCTTTTCAAGCATATCGAGCTGTGACTTCTTGATCCTGTCAGCCTCAGCCACCTTTTCGTCAGCATTTTTCAGCTTGTTCTGGAGAGTTTCTTCCTTTTTCTCCAAATTATCGAGCTTTCTGTCGATAGACTCCTCTTTCTGCTGAACACGTCTTTCCTGTCTGGAAACTTCGATCCTTCTCTCTTTAAGCTCTTTTTCCGTTTCCTGGCGTGACTTGTGGATCTCGTCTTTCGCCTCGATTAATGCCTCTTTTTTCAGAGTTTCAGCGTTTTTCTTTGCGTCGTCAACGATACGCTCTGCTTCCTTTTCCGCAGAGCCTACAGCAGCTTCGGCTGTCTTTTTGCGATAGCTTATACCCTGTTTGAAGCAGATAAATCCGCTCACACCGGCACCAAGAACAAGAGCAACTACACATAGTAGAATAGCAATACCTGGTTCCATGTATAGCTTTCCTCCTTCTTAGAAAGTATGGATATCCATATTTTGTGCGTAAAAAACGCATGAAAAAAAGATATCCACCTGATATTAAATTGTAAAGATACAAAATTGCAAAATTTATTTTATAAAAAACATCAGAATAATACAAAAAACTATACTTCATCTTTCAGTTATATAAAAATTATAATGCACAATATTATTGTATAATAAAACTTCTCTGTTGTCAAGAATTTTTTTAGTTAAATCCACAAAATTATATATTTTCTAACAAACCCCTTGACAAGCGGGTGAAGAGGTGTTAAAATGTTAACTGAAGTAAAAGATAAAGTCTTTTGCAGTTATACTTGAAAGCTTTGACGGGGAAGCCCCTCGGCGAAAGGTCTTTTCAGAGAGCGCCGCACGTTTTTATACGAGCTGTGAGCGGTGCAGGACTATGCAGAGTGAGGATACCGCCCCTGAGTGCGTTTAATACACGCCGCAGGCTCAGCGTTAAAGGAGCAACTAATGAGTTGTGCAGGAAACTGCGCATGAAGTTGGGTGGAACCACGATATCATCGTCCCATAGGATATTTGTGTCCTATGGGACTTTTTTGTTATGTAAGAGGGTGATGATACTATGAAAGACAGGAAAGCCATGAAAACAAGGCGTATCCTTGCGATCATTTGCTATACCATTGGGTTTTGCGCTTATGGTGCAGCGGGATATGTTTGCTGGTTATCATGGAGCGGGACTATATCCGACAAGCAAGGGTTTCTCACCTTTCTGCCCATATGGATAGTATCATACTGGTTCAACACATTTTTCTCTCAGCTTGTTTGCAGGGTGAAAAAAGACGGCTCCAGACAATGGGCTATCAAAAAAAGGGCAAGGCACGTTTTGAGCGACATTTCAACGGTGCTGAGCGTAGTGCTTCTTTGCTTCTGGATATATGTGTATGTTTCGCAGTATACAGAACTGCTGAACTTCAAATAATATGCCTGTAGGGGTGACCTGAGGTCGCCCGAATTATAAAAGACCATACGCAAGAAAACGCAGGGTGATATGCGGGCGAACGCTGTTCGCCCCTACAATGGACGAATTTCAAATAAAAAAGACGTGTAATTTACACGTTATAATAAAGAATTACAATATTATATAAATCGGAGGAATCAAAAATGATCAAGCTGAAATTAAAAGACGGCTCTGTCCGTGAGATCGAAACGGCAATGCCTGCAAGCGAGATAATCAAGGATATCGGCATGGGACTTTACAAGGCTGCCTGCTGCGTAAAGCTGGACGGCGAAGTTTTCGACATGAGAACTGTCGTTGACCATGACTGCCATTTTGAGGTCATGACTTTTGACTCAAAGGCTGGTAAGGAAACTTTCTGGCACACAGCTTCTCACCTTATGGCACAGGCTGTAAAAAATCTTTATCCTGAGGCAAAGCTTGCAAGAGGCCCTGCTACAGACACAGGCTTCTACTATGATTTTGAGGTAGAAAAGCCTTTTACGCCTGCTGACCTTGAAAAGATACAGGCTGAAATGAAGAAGCTTGCGAAAGAGGGCTATGCTTTGGAGCGTTTCGAGCTTTCTGCTGACGAGGCTATAAAGCTCATGGAGGAAAGACACGAAGATTACAAGGTAGAGCTTATCCACAAGCATGACGATAAGGGCGAAAAGCTTTCATTCTACAAGCAGGGTGATTTTGTTGACCTTTGCGCAGGTCCGCACATAATGAGCGTTGCACCTATCAAGGCTGTTAAGCTTCTTTCATGCACAGGTGCATACTGGGGCAAGGCAGAGGACGGCAAGCAGCTCTCAAGAATTTACGGAACTGCATTCCCTAAGGCTTCAATGCTCGATGAGTTCCTTAAACAGCAGGAGGAAGCTAAGCTTCGTGACCACAACAAGATAGGCAGAGAGCTTGAATATTTCACAACTGTTGATTGTATCGGTCAGGGACTTCCTGTTATGCTTCCAAAGGGCGCAAGAGTTATCCAGCTTCTCCAGCGTTGGGTAGAAGATGTGGAGCAGGCAAAGGGCTGTCTGCTTACAAAGACTCCGCTTTTCGCAAAGAGAGATCTTTATAAGATATCAGGTCACTGGGATCACTATCTTGACGGAATGTTCATTCTTGGCGACCCATATGACGAGGAAAAAGAGTGCTTTGCACTTCGTCCGATGACTTGTCCGTTCCAGTATCAGGTATTTCTTAACAGACAGCGTTCATACAGAGAGCTTCCAATGAGATTGACAGAGACTTCTACGCTGTTCAGAAACGAGGACAGCGGTGAGATGCACGGTCTTATCAGAGTAAGACAGTTCACTATCTCTGAGGGTCACTACATTCTCAGACCTGACCAGCTTGAAGAGGAGTTCAAGGGCTGTTTGGAGCTTGCTAAGTATTTCCTTGACACTGTTGGTCTGCTTGATGACTGCACATTCAGATTCTCACAATGGGATCCTGCTAACCCTAAGAACAAGTATGAGGGTACGGCTGAGCAGTGGGAGCACGCACAGGCTGCAATGAAAACTATTCTTGACGACCTTGGCGTTGATTACGATATCGGTATCGACGAGGCTGCGTTCTATGGTCCAAAGCTTGACATTCAGTACAAGAACGTTTACGGCAAGGAAGACACGCTTGTTACTATCCAGATAGATATGCTTTTGGCTGAAAGATTTGGTATGTACTATGTTGACAAGGACGGTCAGAAGAAGCTTCCTTACATCATTCACAGAACTTCACTTGGCTGCTTTGAAAGAACACTTGCTTATATGCTTGAGCATTTCAACGGCGTTCTTCCTCTGTGGCTCGCTCCTGAGCAGGTAAGACTTCTTCCTATCAAGGAGGGTCATGCTGAATACGCTCAGAAGATAGCTGACAGAATGACGGCTATGGGCATGAGAGTTACTGTTGACAACAGAGATGAGAACATTGGTACTAAGATCAAGGCTGCAAGACTTGAGAGGATTCCTTATATGCTCATCATTGGCGACAACGAGGTAAACAGCAACACTGTTACTGTTCGTTCAAGAAAAGAGGGCGAGCTTCCTGCAATGCCTGTTGACGAGCTTATCGCTAAGCTTGATGAGGAGATAAAGACTAAGGCTAAGTAATCGGCTTTGTTATACAGACGTTTTATGCGATACCGCACAGGGGGAGTTTCTCTTGTGCGGCGTTGCCGTTTATAAAATATGGGGCGGACAGGATAAAATCCGCTTCGGGAAAGAGGTAATAGATGAAATCAGATATGATCTGGACGCTTGTGGCATTTGCATTCTATTTGGCAGGAATGCTTCTCATAGGTGCTGCATATATGAAGAAAACAAAAAGCTCCGAGGACTTTTTCCTTGGTGGCAGAGGACTTAACGGCTGGGTAGCGGCACTTTCTGCTCAGGCTTCTGATATGTCAGGCTGGATGCTCATGGGTCTGCCTGGCGCTGTTTACGCATTCGGAACGGGGCAGATATGGATAGCTGTAGGTCTGCTTATCGGCACTATACTTAACTGGGCGATAGTTTCGGGCAGACTGAGAAGATACACTATAAGAGCGAACAACTCCTTGACGCTTCCTAAGTATCTTGAAAACAGATTTGAGGACAAGCACAAGATAATGCTTTTGGTATCGTCGGTGGCAATCGTCATATTCTTCCTTGTTTACACAGCGTCTGCTCTTTCGGCAGGCGGAAAGCTTTTCAACTCTATATTCGGTATCGACTACAAGATATGTCTTACTATCGGTGCGGTAGTAATTTTGGGATACACTTTCATGGGTGGATTTATGGCAGTATGTGTAACGGACTTTGTTCAGGGTCTGCTCATGCTGGCAGGAGTTGTGACTATACCTATCATCGCATTTTTCCTTGTTGGAGCAGGAAACGTTATGGACAACATCACCGCAAGCGGTGTTGAGGCACATCATTATCTTAACATATTCAATGATGAAAAGGGTCAGACCCTTTCAGCCATCGACATAATCTCTCAGCTCGGTTGGGCGCTTGGTTATTTCGGTATGCCGCACATTCTGGTAAGATTCATGGCTATAAGCTCTGAAAAAGAGGTAAAAAAGTCAAGAGTCATAGGCTGTGTATGGTGTGCTATATCACTTTGCTTCGCTTGCTTTATAGCTATCGTGGGCAGGGCTTATCTTGTGCCTGCACTTGCAAACAACAAGTCTGAGAATGTTTTCATCGAGATGATACAGAAGGTATTCAACTCCGATATCGGTCTGCCATTCGTCGGCGGAATTTTCCTTTGCGGAATACTGGCTGCCATAATGTCAACGGCTGATTCGCAGCTTCTTGTAACTGCCTCATCGGTATCGGAGGATATTTACCACTCATGTATTGCACCTAAGGCGGAGAGCAAGAAAGTCCTGCTTGTGAGCAGGATAACGGTTCTTGCTGTAGCGGTAGTAGCATACATAATAGCACTTGACCCTAACAGCAGTATAATGGGTCTTGTTTCAAACGCATGGGCAGGACTTGGAGCTTCGTTTGGTCCGATAATACTTATGTCCCTTTATTGGAGGAGAACAAACCTCGCAGGTGCGGCGGCAGGCGTTGCCAGCGGTGCGTTGTCGGTAATAATATGGGATTACATACCGCTTATAAACGGACAGACTTTAGGTGACAGGACCGGGCTTTACTCATTGGTAGTAGGTTTTGCGGTAAGTCTTATACTTATCATTATTGTGAGCCTTTGCACAAAGAAGCCGTCCGAGGAAATGCTGAAGGCATTTGATGATGTTAAGAACGGTGTGAACTGCGGTTGTGATGACAATGCGGAGAGGGCTTAGGTTCAGGTGACATAAATGTGGATAATAAAAAAACACGGTGAGTTTATCGCCGTGTTTTTTATTGTGTTAGGTTGTACTAGAATACGGGTTGCTAAGTGGATTCTTATAATTTGCTATTTTCTTAGCCGTTATATTCTTCTAGATTTTTGCACTTGAATTTTGTGAACGTAGCTTTTCCGCCTTTATCCTCGCTCTTCTGTGCATACAATCCTATAACCACGCCTGTGAAATTACCTGCAAGCTCAGTAGACAAAAACTTCGTTTGTGCTCCGCCCAAGTCTATATCTCCCGAATGCGTTTTCGCCGAGAAATTGTATGTAAAGTTGGAGGCATTACAGCAAAGCATAGCCGAGCTTTCTCCCTGCGGCAATACTATGACATGATCCTCATGGCGAATATCGCCTATGCAAAGTCTGCGGAACAGCTCGACACCTTTATCCGTGCGTCTTAATGCTATCTCATAATGCTGATCGGGGGTCATGTAGAACACCAATCCTGCTTCGCCCTCGGTTATCTCGACTTTGCACTCCACTGATAAATTCATTTCTTTTTGTCTTATGCAGACAAAAGCTGGCGAGCCGTCTGCCTCAAAGATCGTATGCTCGTTAGGGGTAAGCTCAAAACGGTGATCATCAAGATAATAAAGCCCCATGTCAGGGTTTTGCATAAAGCACCACTCACGTCCGACTTTGGTATTCTCAAAAGTGTATTCCTTCCAAAACTCCTGCCTGATATCCCTGAGTTTGTCAGTTTCGACTTCCTTGCGAGTTGTGCCATTATCGCCCATTGTGAACCAGCCGTTCTCGTCGAAAGTCACTGGTACGAGATAGACTTCTCTGCCTGTAATGTGGTGCATCACCCACATATTTATCATTCTGAACGCAAGGTGGACGCACCAGAAGTTGCCGTTTTCGTCCTCCACAAGATCACCGTGACCGCACCCTTGTATCTCGTATCCACCGAGATTTCTGTTTGTGAGGACTGGGTTGTGAGGATAATTCTCAAAAGGACCGTAAGGGGTCTTGCCCTTGGCGTAGACTATCATATGACCGTATTCCGTACCGCCCTCAGCCGCCATAAGGTAGTATTCGCCCTTTATTTTGTAGAGGTGTGGGCTTTCAAGGAAACGTCCGCCTGCACCTGTCCATATGGTCTTGCTTGGCGTGAGCTTTTTGCCTGTTTCGATATCTATTTCGCACTGTGTAACGCCATGGTTGCCCTCATCGTCTTCACCATTGGACATAAAGTAGGCTTTGCCATTCTCAAAATACAGTGACGGGTCGATACCGCCCTGCTGAACATAAACAGGCTCAGACCATTCACCGTGGATATCGTCAGTATAGACATAGAAGTTTCCGCCATTTGTGACGTTAGTCGTTACCATGTAAAATCTGCCGTTATTGTATCTGATAGTTGGGGCATAGATGCCGCCCCAAGAGCCTGCGCCCTCCAATGGGAGCTGACTTTTTCTTGTGAGAACATGACCTATCTGCTTCCAGTTCACAAGGTCGTCGCTTTCATATAGAGGAACGCCCGGAAAAAACTGAAAAGAGCTGCAAACAAGATAATATTTGCCCTCAGCCTTACAGATGCTAGGGTCAGGATAAAAGCCTGATATGACCGGATTTATGTACTTCATATTGTGACCTCCGTTTATATTATACAGACATTATAATCTATTTCAGATGGCTTTTCAATATCTTCTCGTGCAGGATCGGTGAATTTTTGTGCAAATGAAAAACAAATTTCACTTTACGATCTTTGCGTTTGGGTAAAGCGATCAATTGATACGGATATCTAAGTGGGATAGTAGCTTTGACGGGAGAACGATGTTCGCCCCTACAGTTTTTTGCTGGGATATATGTAAATTTAAACGTTTTTGATAGCGTGTTAAGTATAAAAGTTACAAATTGTAATTTTTGCTCCGACATTTGTTCGTATGGCATATAACAGTCTATATTTCGGGGATATATCTGAATATAGAACTTGTGTTCCCTGTGAAAACAAACAAATATTTTAGTCATTTCGGCAAAAAGCGATAAAATCTGTTGCCAAATTGTAACCTTTATGATATTATGAAGTTGATATACGAAAACGTATAAGATAATTCTGTCAGTTAGGGGGCGTTTGGAATGGAAAAGGGGCTGAAAAAAGTTTTTTCGGCTATGGGCGCAGTATTTTGTGCTGTTATGATAATCATGCTTTGTCAGGTGACAAATGCGGTGAGCTACAGCGAACAGACCGTCACCGTGGACTATGATTATCAGGTCATAGACTCTTTTGAGGGCGTTGACGCTAAATACGTTCTCGGCTATTCCGACACCGGTTATTACTGCTGTGCAGGATATGTTTCACGTTTTTATGAAGAAAAGTTCGGTGTTACAGTATACAACATAAACATGGTGGACGACAAGCCTAGCGTGTACTGCTACGGCAAAAAGGCAGAGCTTCGTGAAGTGAAAACTCCGCAGGCCGGGGACATAATGCAGGACAAGGATTACTCTCATGTTGCCATTGTAAAGGACTGTCAGGGTACGACGGCTACTCTTATCGAGCAGAACTACAAATGGACTTGGAACGACACTGTTTACACTGTGAAAAACAGAAAGGTGCTTACTAACAATCACTATTTCTACAGACTTTACATAAACGGCGTTGCGCAAAGTCTTGACATCGACACAACAAGACCTGTTATCGCAAACGCAGGCTGTGAGAACATTACTGGAAAAGGCTACACTGTTAAAGCGGATATTTATGACAACAGGGCTGTGGCTTCGGTAAAGGTATCCACTTATTTTGAGGGCAACAAGACAAAGACTATAAGCCGGGTTTACACATCGGTGGTGAACTCGCTTTCACACTCAGTAAAGGTAACTGACCTTGGGAGCAAGGACGGATATTATATTACAACCATAACGGCTACTGACGAGGCCGGGAACAGCTCTGAGCAGGTCATAAAGACTTATGTTGACACAACTGCGCCGACCATATCGGGGGCAAAGGTGGAGAACATCACAGCAAAGGGCTTTGATGTTTCTTGCAATGTGAGCGACAAGAGCGGAGTTTCAAAGGTGGTCTTCCCTGCTTACCCTACAAAAAATGGTGAAAGTGCAAAGAAATACGCAAGCGTAAAGCTTTCGGGTGGCAAGGCTTCAGCTTATGTTTCTGCTGAGGACTATTCAGTAAAAAGCGGTGAATTTACCGTTAAGATAACGGCTTATGACAAATACGGAAACAGCTCAACAAAAACTATAAAGGCTAGCATAAAGCCTGCGGCTTCGGTAACATTGGATAAGGCTTCACTGACTCTTGACAAGGGCAAAAGCAGTGTTATTTCTGCAAAAATGGGTGGCGGAAGCGGTCTGACGGACTTTGTTTCCTGGAAGTCTTCTAACAGCAAAATTGCTTCTGTGTCAGACGGAAAGGTCACTGCAAAAGGGGTTGGCAGAGCAACTATCACGGCATACACAACAGGAGGAAAAAATGTTAAATGTACCGTCACTGTAAAGGGTAAAATCAGTGACAGCAGTATTTCGGCTATAAAGACGCAAAGCTACACAGGGAAGGCGGTTTCTCCTGCGCCTGCAGTGACATATGGCGGCAAAAAGCTTGTAAAGAACACTGACTACACTGTGAGCTACTCAAAGAACACAGCCATAGGTCAGGCAAGCGTAAAAATAACAGGCAAAGGCTTATACAAAGGCACAAAAACTGTGAACTTCAACATTCGTCCTGCCACAGTGACGAAGCTAAAAGTTTCTTCCACCGGTGAAAAAAGCGTTAAGCTTTCTTGGAAAAAGGTTACGGGTGCTGACAGCTACGCTATATACAGATATGACAGTACAAGCAAGAAATGGCAGAGGATAAAAACTGTAAAGGCTGTAAGCTTCACTGACAGCGGACTTGCTCGTGCAAAGGGGTACAGCTACAAGGTAAAGGCTGTGAAAAAATCCGGCGGAAAAGAATACATTTCGGCTAGCTACTCAAAGGCTATAGAGGCTGTCACAAAGCCTGCAAAGGCTTCATGCACGGCTAAATCAGCAGGCAGCGGCAGCATTGAGGTATCATGGAAAGCTGTTGGGGGTGCAAGCGGATATGAGATATACTCCTCTTCAAATGGCAGTGATTATGTGAAGTCGGCAAAGGTGGGTGGCTCTCAAAAGAGTGCTATCGTATCAGGATTTGAGCCTTACTCACTTAGAATGGTAAAGGTAAGGGCTTACAAAACTGTGAACGGAAAGACTTCTTACGGGGCTTTTTCGCAGGCGGCTATGGTTATTGTTAGGTAGGCTGGATACAGAAACATATGATATAAAATAAGCAGGCGATAGGTGATATGCGGGCGACCAAAGGTCGCCCCTACGATAGTTCAAGCATTGTAGGGGAGCGGCGCAATTTCTGCTTTGCAGAAATACGACGTCCCGATTTCGGAACGTTACCATTTGTAAGATTGCAAAGAACTTGTGTAATTTCGCCATATATCAGTCGCCACTACGATACATGACTGGTACGCTACACAATTGAGGTAAACCAAACGAGCGAATGATGTTCGCCCCGACATTTTTTATTGCTACACAAAAAAGGACAGCACTTTGGAAAAATGCTGTCCTTTTTCTATATTCATATAGGTCTATCTTTCCATTTTCCAGAACTCTACAGAGTATGGCTTAAGCTCGCTGCCACCACCAAAATCATGGATAGTGCCTGTGAGAAGCTCCTCTGCCTGACCGCAGCCTGCGTCAAAGTGAGCTGTGAAAGGCTGATCGTCAGCGTTTATTGCAACAAGGACACGCTCACCCTCGAACTCACGCTCGATTATACACTGCTTATTGGTAAGAACAGGTATTTTGATAGAGCCATAGCAGAGAGCCTTGCTGTTTTTGTGTGCCTCTGCCATTTTTGAGATAAGCTCTGTAAGGTCGTTCCACTCAGGCTTTTCAAAGCTTACACGGAGCGCAGGGTCGCCCTCGCTCTTGTTTGCCTTTGTTCCCCACTCTGAGCCGTAATATACACATGGGATACCAGGCATACCAAAGAGCATTCCATAGATAAGTGGCAAATGACGCTCATTTGTGAGCTGGCTTGCTATTCTTGATACATCATGGTTATCAACAAAACACAGCAGGTGCATTCCTCTGTATCTGCACCAGTTCTCAGGTCCGAACTGATTTTTCAGAGAATGGCATATCTCAAACATATTCATGCAGTTGAAGCTTGAATAAAGCCCCTTATAGCACTCGTAGTTCGTGCAGGAATGGAGCATTTCAGGATTTACCCACTGAGCGTAATCACCATGTAGAAGCTCGCCAATAAGGACGAAATCCTGCTTGAGCCAATCGCAATGCTGTCTGAGGCGCTTCAAGAAGTTCTTATCAAGGCAATATGCAACGTCAAGGCGAAGTCCGTCTATATCAAACTCCTTGACCCAATTTGTTATGCATTCCAAGATATGATCCACTACCTGTGGATTATTAAGGTTTAGCTTAACAAGGTCAAAGTGACCCTCCCAGCCCTCATACCAAAGTCCATCGTTATAGTTGCTGTTGCCGCCGAAATTGATATGGAACCAATCTTTATATGGTGAGTTCTCACGGTTTTTCAGAACGTCCTGAAAAGCCCAGAAGCCTCTGCCGACGTGATTGAAAACGCCGTCCAAAACTACCTTTATGCCGTTTTCGTGAAGCTCTTTGCAGACCTTTGCAAAGTCCTCATTTGTGCCAAGGCGACAATCTATCTTGCGGTAATCTCTGGTATTATAGCCGTGAGTGTCGGAATCGAACACCGGTGAAAAATAGATAGCGTTGGCACCAAGCTTTTTGATATGAGGTATCCAATCTATTACCTTTAATATCCTGCTTTCCTCTTTGCCGTCATTCTCAAATGGCGCACCGCAGAATCCAAGAGGATAGATCTGATAAAATACACTTTCGTATGCCCACATAATATTATCTTCCTTTCTGATACTAATAGAAAATGTTGTTCGCAGATGAAATATGATTTGCTGAGAAAAAAGCGGGCGAAAGCTGTTCGCCCCTACAGGGTAGCGTTGCGTTATTTGTACACCAATTTCTTCAACTCATTCATATTTTATTGGTTATCTGCGAAACTATAGTTAAACTGTACAAAATACAACATTACTATTATATCAAACTTTGGCATATTTCTCAATACTCATTTTTCATTAATATAATCCACACTTTTGTGCATTTTATACAACTATTGACAAATCAATCGTGAAATGATATTATATTTATAACAAATATCAAGGGTTGATTTTTGGTAAAGGCAGGGATAAAAATATGAAGAAGATACTTGTGCTTTTCACCGGGGGCACTATCGGAAGTGCCACAAATGACGGCATAATAGATGTTGAGCGTGAGGGAAAATACGCTGTTGTGGAAGCTTACAAGAGTGCATACGGCGATGATGTGGAATTTGAATGTCGACAGGTACTTAATATACTCAGCGAAAACATGGGGTTTTCGGGGTGGGAGAAAATGATACACGAGATAAACAGCATTGACACGGCTTTATACTCGGGAGTTATCCTCACCCACGGAAGCGACACCCTTGCTTACACTTCGGCTATGCTTGGAATGTATTTCAGGCATTTTGATATACCCCTTTTTATTATCGCAAGCAACAAGCCCATTGGCGAGAAAGGGTCGAACGGGCTTTTCAACTTCACCTCGGCGGTGGGGCTTATAAAAGAGGGTAAATACAAGGGCATTTTCACGCTGTACGAGAGGGTCATGCTTCCTACTAGAGTGATACCTGCAGACACCTGTCGGGACAGGTTTGGGGTATATGGTTATGACGGCTTCAATGATTTTTCGGTTTTCAGCGGAGTGAGCGAGAATATGCTGTCACGCCCTAGGGAACGGATTTTCCATAATGATGTCAAATTTGGGAAGCGTGTTCTTTTTATAGAGGGTTATCCTGCAATGGACTTTGGGTGCTTTGTGCCAAACGAGGACACGGCGGCGGTGCTTTACTCACCTTATCACAGTGCGACGGCTTGCACTGACGTTTCAGAAGGGAAAAGCTATGCACTGACGGAATTTATCAAGGGGTGCATAACAAAGAACATTATGGTGTATATTTGCGGTCTGAAAAGAAAAGTGCCTATCTACTCGACGGTGGAGGAGATAATAAAGGCAGGCAGCATACCAATATACACCACCTCAGCGGTGGCGGCTTATATGAAACTTCTGCTTGCTTACAATCAGGAGGAAATGCCTGTGAAAGAAGTCATGGGGAAAGACCTTTTCTTTGAGGAGGTAAAATTCTCATAAACATTGTTTCAGTTATTGACAAAATGCTGAGCTTGTGATAAAATCAAAGTATATTAAAATAGTATATTTAGAAAAAAGTACAACGGAGGTAATAAAAATGGCAGACACAAAAATTTCAGACTCAGTTATTTATATTGGTGCAGACGATCATGACATTGACCTTTTTGAGAGCCAATATGTTGTGCCGAACGGCGTTTCGTACAACTCTTATGTTATCATTGACGAGAAGATAGCGGTAATGGACACTGCTGACCCTAGGGTAACGGACGTTTGGTTTGACAATCTTGAAAAGGCTTTGGGCGGCAGAAAGCCTGATTATCTTGTTGTTCAGCACATGGAGCCTGACCATGCAGGAAACATCAAAAAACTTGCGGAGAAATATCCTGAAATGAAGATAGTGGGAAACGCAAAGACTTTCCCTATGATGAAGCAGTTTTTCACCATTGATGGACTTGACGATAGGTCTGTTGTGGTAAAAGAGGGGGACACGCTTTCTCTTGGAAGCCACACGCTTCAGTTCGTAATGGCGCCTATGGTACACTGGCCTGAGGTAATGGTGACATACGAGCAGAGCGAAAAGCTGTTGTTCTCTGCTGACGGATTTGGAAAGTTCGGCGCACTTGATGTTGAGGAGGACTGGGCTTGCGAGGCTAGAAGATACTATTTCAACATTGTGGGCAAATACGGTGCACAGGTACAGGCGCTTCTTAAAAAGGCGGCTGCCCTTGACATAAAGATGATACTGCCTTTACATGGCCCTATACTCAAAGAAGATCTTGGTTACTATCTTGGACTTTACAACACATGGTCAAGCTATCAGCCTGAGAGCAAGGGCGTATTCGTAGCGTATGCTTCAATACACGGTAACACTGCAAAGGCGGCTGAAAAGCTTGGTGAGATGCTGAAAGAAAAGGGTGCTGAGAAGGTAGTTATCAGCGACCTTTCAAGAAGCGACATGGCAGAAAATATCGAGGACGCTTTCAGATATGACAGAATAATACTTATGGCAAGCAGTTATGACGGCGGTGTATTCCCTGTTATGGAGGATTTCCTTATGCACCTTAAGTCAAAGAACTATCAGAACAGAAAGATAGGTCTTGTAGAGAACGGCTCATGGGCGCCTACTGCGGCAAGGGTCATGAAGGGATATGTGGAAAACTTCAAGAATGTTACCATTGCTGAGCCTGTTGTGACTATCCGCTCTACGCTTAATGAAGCTTCGGAAAAGGCTTTGAGCGAGCTGGCTGAGGTCATGGCTAAGGGTGAATAAATTTCGCTCAGTCAGATAAATCAGACAAAAAAATGCGGGCGGCCAGAGGTTGCCCCTACAGCGTTTGCAAAATAAGTAGGATTTGTCGTGTAAACAAAAACACGGGCGAACAGTGTTCGCCCCTACAATAATGTTTTGCGGTTATCTTAAATCGCTAATTAATACAGATATGAAAAAGGCAGGACGTGCGAAACGTCCTGCCTTTTGTGTTATATCACATTGCCGTCTGTGGTGATTATTCTTACTGCCACGGGGATATTTTTGCCGCTGTCAGTGACTGCTTTTCTTACTGCGTGTTCTATTCCGCCACAGCATGGAACTTCCATTCGGGCTACTGTTATGCTGCGGATATTGTTTCTTTTCACTATCTCGCCAAGCTTTTCGGAATAGTCTGTGGCATCAAGCTTCGGACAGCCTATGACGGTTATTTTGCCTGTCATGAAATCGGAATGGAAGCTTCCGCAGGCATAGGCTGTGCAATCCGCAGCGACAAGCAGGTCTGCACCGTCAAAGTATGGTGCGTTCACAGGTACAAGCTTTATTTGCACAGGCCACTGCATAAGCTGTGACGGAGTTTTTGCTGACGGGGTATCTACCGGGGCTGGCTTTTTGGCAAAGGTTTTCATCATTGAGCCTGGACAGCCATGGAAAACAGGTTTGCCAAGACGCTTTTTGTTTTCTTCCACTGCCTTTTCGTCATAGGCGGCGGCTTCTCGCTCAACAAAGGATATGGCATTCGTTGGGCAGGCTGGAAGACAATCTCCAAGACCATCACAATAATCGTCACGCATAAGCTTTGCTTTGCCGTTCACCATGCCTATTGCACCTTCGTGGCAGGCTTTTGCACAAGCACCACAGCCGTTGCACTTTTCTTCGTCTATTTGTATTACTCGTCTTATCATATGGTTACCTCCGTATTTTTATTGATATCTTTCGTTTCGGCATAAAGCTCTTGACTTTATGCTATGATTATAATATAATCTTATCGCAAAGTCTGTTGTAATTACAACAAAAGCATAAAATTATTTCGTAAAAATGAGGAAGATAAAATGGATAATAAATACATCAAAATAATAAAAGATACTCCCCTTTTCCAGGGCATGAGCGACGAGGAGATAGCTCAGTTTCTCAGACCTGACGGCAGTGGCATAAAAAGCTTTCGCAAGGAAAGCTATATTTTTCACGCAGGAGACAAGACCGCTTATTTCGGCATACTTCTGGAGGGCAAGGCACTTATCGAACGTAACGAGCTTTGGGGTGGCAGGAGCATAATAGCTTCTTTAGAGGCAGGACAGCTTTTCGGAGAGGTCTATGCCTGCACAGGTGAACCGCTTGGGGTGAGCGTATGTGCAAAGGAGCAATGCACAGTGCTGTTTTTATCCCCTGAGTCTATTATAAAGGAAAGTTCGACGCTGACGGCTAGGCTTCTAAAGATAACGGCTATGAAAAATCTCAGGCTCAACGAAAAGATACAAGTGATAACACCAAGGACTATAAGAGAGCGTGTTATGGTTTATCTTTCTTCGCTTGCAAAGAAAAGCGGATCGCACATTGTCACGACGAATTTCGACCGTCAACAGCTTGCAGATTTTCTCTGCGTTGACCGCAGTGCGCTGTCAACAGAGCTTGGAAAAATGCACCGTGAGGGGCTGATAGATCTAAATGGTCGGGAGTTTATACTGCCTGAAAACTGCTCTCGCGGAACGTGATTTGTTAATTTATATGTAAATAATAAGTCATTTAACCATATTCATTTTTTCCGCTCTTTTTAAAGAAAAATTGCATATTTTATATTGACACAACCTGCTTTGTGTTGTATAATATATATAGTGCCGCCGTGGCAGTTCATAATTACTTAAACGTTTATTGCGGAAATGTATTTATTTACAAATAGTCACGGTATTGGGAAATTGATTGAAAGGATTGATTGCTTTGGCAAAGAAGAATGAAAGCATAAGCGACAAGATCGTTCGTTTGTATAAGGAGGGCTACTCCATTCCTGAGATAGCAAAAGAAATGGAGATGCCTAAGGATAATGTTCCGAGAATACTTGAAAAGCACTTCCCTGACTATGCAAGCTTTGAACAGCCTGTAAGAGAGGGTGCTGATGAAAACGGCAACGGAAAGAAGAGCGTTTTCAATATGTCTGTAAGCGAACTTTTCGGAAAGAAGAACAAAAAGCAGGAGAATGTTGAGCCTGCAAAGATAACTGTAAATCTGGCTATGGACGATGACGGATTTGTTGATCACAGTGTTGCGGCTATCGCCTCAATGCTTCAGAAAGGCAGAAGCGTAAATGATATCGCAGGATTCTTTAATAAAGATCCTGAGGATATCAAGGCTGTTCAGGGCTGCATGGACGAGCATTTCAAAAGAATGAATACATACAAGGGTCCAAAGGTCGAGCCTGCGTCTGAGCCTAAGGAAGAGCCTGCTCAGAACATAACTGATCCGCTGGCGGCAAGCCTTGCAAGCGGCATTGCAAAGAGAAAGAGCAATATGTATGCAACAGGTATCGAAACACCTGCAAAGGCTGAACCTGCTTCCGCTCCTGTTCCTCCTGAGGACAATAGCGTTCACCTTGTTACTCCTGAGGCTCTCAAAGAGGCTGAGGAAAAAGCTAAGGCAGAGGAAAATGCAAAGGCTGAAGCTGCTGTGGCTGAGGAAGTTCCTACAATGGACGAGGTTGAGATGCCGTCAATCGAGCCTATAAGCCTTGATGACACAATGGTGGTTTCACCTGCCCCTGAGTCTACTATGCCGTCTATAGAAGACGAGATAGCTGAAAAGAAAGCTGCGGAAGCTGAAAATACAAATAATAATGAGGAGGGCGAGAATATGGGTATGAGTCCAATGGAAAAAATGCGTATGTTTGCGCAGGAGCAGATCGAGCTGAACAACAAGAAGATCGACGAGCTTAAGGCAAGCATTGCTGAAACTGAGGCAAAGTCTTTGGATCTTGGTAAGCAGGCAAGCGATATCTACGAGGAGATCGTTAAGCTTCAGGAAAAGGCTAAGGCACTCAACGCTGAGAAGGAGCAGGTTGATATTCAGATCAGTCAGGTAAACGCTGAGATCGAAGGCATCAGAAAAGAAAACAACGAATTCAAGAGCTATATGTAATAGCATCTTATTCAAATCATATAAGGCAGGAGGCTTCGGTTTCCTGCCTTTTTTATTTGCGAGGAATGAAGTGGAAAATAGCACAGATGATAAACGAAAGAAGCAGTACGTCGCATTTCTGCCAAGCAGAAATTGCGCCGCTCCCCTACAGGTGGTGGCAGGCTGATGTTTTTTGATTAAAGTCAAACTTTTTTACCTGAAAGTATTGAAAAATAACGGCAAATATGGTACAATGCTTTTATAAACCTTGAAAGGATATTTTATATGAGCAATATACTTATTCTGGCATTCCTGTTCTTTGCAGGGTGTCTGATAGGCTGGGGGATAGAAGTTATTTTCAGACGATTTGAGCCTAACAACAAAGCAAGAAAATGGATAAACCCCGGCTTTCTTATTGGTCCTTATCTGCCTTTATACGGCTTCGGACTTTGCACCCTTTATCTGCTGGCAGGACTTGAAAAATTTATACACACTGACAACACGGCTTTGCAGAAGTTTATACTTTTTTTGCTTATGGCTATTGCAATGACAGTGATAGAGCTTAATGCAGGCGAGATATTCATTGTGAAAATGCATGTCAAGCTGTGGGACTACACTGGAAACAAATTCAACTATAAAGGCATAATATGTCCGTTGTATTCGCTCATATGGGCAGCATTGGGCGCGGTCTATTATTTCTTTATACACCCATACATTCTTGACGCACTCAACTGGCTTGCGAATAATTTGGCGTTCTCGTTCTTTATTGGATTTTTCTATGGTGTTTTTGCTATCGACCTATTCTATTCCCTGAAGCTGGCAGAGAAGATAAAAACGTTTGCGGAAGAGAACGATATGGTCATCAGATACGAAGAGTTCAAACGGCACATCAGGGAAAGTTCAGAGGAGAGAAAAGAGAAATACAGATTTATGCTTTCCATGGGCTCAGGTGCAAGGCTTGGCGAGCATTTGAGAAAGTATCGTGACAAACAGCGTGAGGAGCAACGTGGACACAGGCTCAATGGCTTTATATCAAAAATAAAAAAGTCGGATACATGAAAATTAACAAAATAACCATTGACAAAACATCAGCATGGTGATATACTGATTTCATATGTAAAAAACGTTGACGAAGACAGTAGGCTTTATGCGAAAATCTCAGCGAGCCGCCGACAGTGAGAGGGCGGTATGATTAGCTTTAGGCTGAATATCACTTCCGAGTTGCAGGCTGAAAATCAGTATGATAAGTAAGCTTCGCCGCTTTTCCTGCGTTAAAGGGAACGCATATGTCAGTATGCTGAAAAGGTGGTTTGCGAATGGCTTTACGGCTTTCGTCCTGTTTCAGGGCGGAAGCCTTTTTTATTGCATTTTATCTTTATGCGTAACTGATCGTTTATTACAAAATCAGAAAGGATTGATCTTCGTGTACAAAAAGGTTGACACCAATCTGAACTTCGTTCAGAGAGAAAAAGAAGTGGAAAAGTTCTGGGACGATAACAATATCTTTGAAAAAAGTATTGACAGCCGTAAAAAGGGCGAGTCCTATGTTTTCTATGACGGACCTCCAACGGCTAACGGCAAGCCGCATATCGGTCACGTTCTCACTCGTGCTATCAAGGATATGATACCAAGATACCGTGCTATGAAAGGCTATCAGGTACCTCGTAAGGCTGGCTGGGACACACATGGTCTGCCTGTTGAGCTTGAAGTAGAGAAAATGCTTGGTCTTGACGGCAAGGAGCAGATCGAGGAATACGGTCTTGAGCCGTTTATCAAGAAGTGTAAAGAATCTGTATGGAAATACAAGGGTATGTGGGAGGACTTCTCAGGCACTGTTGGCTTCTGGGCTGACATGGAACACCCTTATGTTACCTATGACAACAACTTTATAGAGTCTGAATGGTGGGCTTTGAAGCAGATATATGAAAAGGGCTTGCTTTACAAGGGCTTCAAGATAGTTCCTTACTGCCCACGCTGCGGCACACCGCTTTCTTCTCACGAAGTTGCTCAGGGCTACAAGACAGTTAAAGAGCGTTCTGCTATCGTTCGTTTCAAGCTTGTTGGCAAGGACGAATACTTTCTTGCATGGACGACAACTCCTTGGACGCTCCCTTCAAACGTTGCCCTTTGCGTAAACCCTGATGAAACTTACTGCAAGGTTGAAGCCGCTGACGGCTACACTTATATTCTTGCCGAAGCGCTTCTTGACACTGTTCTCGGCAAGCTTGCAACTGAGGACAAGCCTGCATACAAGGTGCTTGAAACTTACAAAGGCAAGGATCTTGAATATATTGAATACGAGCCGCTTTATGAGTGCGCAGGCGAAAGTGCAAAGAAGCAGGGCAAAAAGGGTCACTTTGTTACCTGTGACAGCTATGTAACTATGTCAGACGGTACAGGTATCGTTCATATTGCGCCTGCTTTCGGTGAGGACGACTCTAAGGTCGGAAAGAAGTATGATCTGCCTTTCGTTCAGTTCGTTGACGGCAAGGGCGACATGACTGCTGAAACTCCATATGCCGGAATGTTCGTAAAGGACGCTGACCCTGAGGTACTCAAAGACCTTGACAAGTCAGGCAAGCTTTTTGCCGCTCCTAAGTTCGAGCATGATTATCCGCACTGCTGGAGATGCGGCTCACCTCTTATCTACTATGCAAGAGATACTTGGTTCATCAAAATGACAGATGTCAAGGACAGACTTATCGCAAACAATGACACTATCAACTGGATTCCTGAGAGCATTGGTAAGGGACGTTTCGGTGACTGGCTGAAAAACGTTCAGGATTGGGGCATTTCAAGAAACAGATATTGGGGTACTCCGCTGAACATTTGGGAGTGCGAGTGCGGTCACAGACATTCTATCGGCTCTATCGAAGAGCTGAAGTCAATGTCAGACAACTGTCCTGATGATATCGAGCTTCACAGACCATACATCGACAATGTAACTATCAAATGCCCTGAGTGTGGAAAACAGATGCACCGTGTATCAGAGGTAATAGACTGCTGGTTCGACTCAGGCTCGATGCCTTTTGCACAGCACCACTATCCATTTGAGAACAAGGAGCTTTTCGAGTCACAGTTCCCTGCTGACTTCATTTCAGAAGCTGTTGACCAGACAAGAGGTTGGTTCTATTCACTCCTTGCTATCTCAACGCTTATATTTGACAAGGCTCCATACAAGAACGTTATCGTACTTGGTCTTGTTCAGGACGAGAACGGTCAGAAGATGTCAAAGTCAAAGGGCAACGCTGTTGACCCATTCGAGGCACTGGCTAAATACGGCGCAGACGCTATCAGGTGGTATTTCTACACAAACTCTGCTCCATGGCTTCCTAATAAGTTCCATGACAAGGGCGTAACAGAGGGTCAGAGAAAGTTCATGGGCACGCTTTGGAACACATATGCGTTCTATGTGCTTTATGCTGAGATAGACAAATTCGACCCTACAAAGCATGAGATAGAATATGACAAGCTTTCTGTTATGGACAAGTGGCTGCTTTCAAAGATGAACTCTATGATAAAGGCTGCTGACGACAACCTTAACAACTACAGGATACCTGAGGCTGCAAAGGCTATGCAGGAGTTTGTTGATGATCTTTCCAACTGGTATGTAAGAAGAGGCAGAGAGAGATACTGGGCTCAGGGTATGTCACAGGACAAGATAAACGCTTACATGACTCTTTACACTGCTATCATTACGCTCTGCAAGTGTGCAGCACCTATGGTGCCTTTCATCACTGAGGAAATATATCAGAATCTTGTTAGAAGCGTTGACAAGGACGCTCCTGAGAGTATCCACCTTTGCGATTATCCTGTTTGCGACGAAAACATGATAGACGAAAAGCTTGAAGCTGACATGGAAGAGGTTCTGGAGATAGTTGTTCTGGGACGTTCTGCAAGAAACGGTGCGAGCCTTAAAAACCGTCAGCCTTTGAGCGTGATGTACGTTGCAGCAGACCACCCACTTGACAGCTACTATATCGACATCATCAGGGACGAGCTTAACCTCAAGGACGTTCAGTTCTCAAATGATGTATCTGCATATATTGATTATAAGTTCAAGCCACAGCTCAAGACACTTGGACCAAAGTACGGCAAGCAGCTTGGTGAGATAAGAACTCAGCTTTCACAGCTTGACGGACACAAGGCTATGGGCGAACTGAACGAAACTGGCAGCCTGAAACTCACGCTTTCAAGCGGTGAGATAGCACTTGACAAGGATGATGTTCTTATCGAGTCTGAGCAGAAAGAGGGCTTCTACACCCTTTCTGAAAACGGTGTAACTGTAGCTATCAGCACTGTTCTCACTCCTGAGCTTATTGAAGAGGGCTTTGTAAGAGAAGTTATCAGCAAGGTTCAGACAATGAGAAAGGATTCGGGCTTTGAGGTAATGGATCACATCACTGTTTCTGTAAGCGGCAGCGAAAAGGTTATGGCTGTTGTTGACAAGAACAGAGAGGCTATTTCTCATGACGTTCTTGCAGACGATATCGTACTTGGCGAAAATGTCGGCAACGAAAAGGATTGGGACATCAACGGCGAAAAGGTTTCTATCGGCGTAAAGAAGAACTAATTCTGAGATATAAAAAATCAAGCAGGACAGCTTTCAGGCTGTCCTGCCTTTTTTGTTTTGGGTTATAAGCCATGCACAGCTCCCCCCTACATAAAACACAAAAAAATAGGGCTGTAAAAAAACGCGCAATAAAAAAAGACTGCAACCACCCTTAAAAGGGTAGGAAAGCAGTCTTTTTTGTGGT
>NZ_JBCOMH010000020.1:0-62386 GCF_040924265.1 Ruminococcus sp. RTP21198st1_G1_RTP21198_201120 | reverse complement strand
ACACCGACCCGTTGAATCCGGATACGGACAGGGACGGTTTGCCGGATGGGGATGAGCCGCATATCGGGCTTGATCCGAGTGATCCTGAGACGTTTGAAGTACCTGACGCAGATTTTGTTTTTGAGCAAAGTATTCCTGCGGAGAGCAAGGCTCTGGAGGATATTAATACAGAGGATAACGCTTACGAGTTGACAGTAGAATTCAAATCTTCGGGCTATGCGGTAAACAGCGCAGAGATCAAGCAGTCGCCGTACTCGAATGCGATAAAAAACGACGCAGTTCTCGGAAAAAGTGTAGAAATCTCTTACGAAAGCACTTGCAAAGTTGACGAATGTGTGCTATACTATAAGATAAAGGATAATTATACCAATAATATAAGTGATAAGTATACAGCATATACGGAGGAGCTTGACGGTATAAAGCGTTTGCAGGCATTCAGATTTGATGAAGATCTGCATATGCTGCTTTCTGTGGAAACTACATATGATTTAGAAAACAATACCGTCATTTGCGAGGCAAGCGAACTGGGAACGTATTGTCTGATGGATATTGAAATGTGGCTGGATAGTCTGGGATTTGAGGTTGAAGAACCGGAGATTGCGGTGATGGCGTTAGCCGAAACAGTCACAGAAGAATTTATTGAAAGTAGCATGATAAAAGCAAACTATAATGGACATACCTATGGAATTTGCTCGGTTTCCGGCTATGACTGGGACAGCGCAGAGGATATCTGCGAGGCGCTCGGCGGACATCTGGTAACAATAAACGATTCTGACGAGCAATGTTTCATTGAAGAAAAACTGCTTTCAAAGGGTACGAAAAATTCTTATTGGATAGGCGGACAGTACACCTCAAGTGGCTGGAGATGGCTTACTGGAGAAGATTTCAGCGCATGTACCAAATGGACTCCGACACAGCCGGATAATTATCTCGGACAAGAAGATAAGCTGATGATGTACAGAAATACAAATCCGCTGTGCACGTCGGGAACATTCGGCTACTGGAATGATTTAAATAATGACGGAACATGCAATGGTGAGGCATTTTTCGGACTGAATAATTTTGGATTTATATACGAAAAAGATAGCTACAAACCAAAAACATACTATATAGTTATCGGAAACAACTTCAAAAAACTCACACTGGTATCACCTCTAAAAAGAGGAGCATGGACAAACAGCGATACCGACAGTTTGACGGATTGGCAGGAGTTTGACAGCAGGAACAGTATGCTTGCATGGGATTCGGATAATGAACCTGTGCTGCCCACTTTGAAAACTGTGCTGAAATTAAAAGGTGACGTCAAGATATCGAATGAACTGACAAGGGAATTAAACGGTTTAGATGATTATCTTGATGTTGTGAGGGTTGCGCCGTTTTTGAGTGATCCTACGGTGGAGGATACGGATGGGGATAATCTATTAGATAATTTTGATCCAAAACCAAAATCCGTCAATAATAATGGCGCAGTCATGAAAGAACTGTCAATAGAAAGAATTTATAATGCATATATGCTGCATTTAGAAGACAATGTTTCAGAAGTATATGATATATATACGGCTACAGGAAAAGATAGCGAAATGAGCTGGGAAGAATTTATTGAATTTTATAGTGGTGTCGTTGATTTTAATTTTTCCTTAAAGAACGCTAGCGAAACAGAGTTGAAAATAACAACATTACAAAGATGTTTGGAATATTTAGGCTTTTTGGATATGGGAGGGTCGGCGTATGGTGCAATGGGGGGAGCAACTCAGTCGGCAATTCAAAATTTTCAGCTTAATTATGGATTGAATATTTCCGAACAAGTTGAATTTTACGGTAAGTGGTTTATAGAAATTGATGATATAACATATTTGACCATCGCTAATGTTGCTGCTAATCATGGATTCTATGTTGGTGACAAACCTGTTGAAGCACATACAGAATATAAAATGCTTTGTAATTTAACTGCAGAAGGCTATGGTAAAACATTTTTTGATTATATTCCGAGTGTGGTTCCGATATTAAATATTGAACAAATCAACAATGATATTTCAATCTATAGTGATATTAACGGCAAATTTGATACTGTATACTATTTAGATTATACGGAACCATTAAAGAACATTATAACAGATATGACAAATGCAGCGGAAAGCTTTATATACTATCCTTCATTTAACGGATATGTTCAATTCTATACCAATGTTAATCATGGAGGAATTTGGGATGTGAAAGTACGGGAAAGTTGGAATAATACGATATCAACTATTCATTATTTTTCTCAGGGTTTCAAATTTGTATATAATGATATTATTATGAATTCTGAAAACTTAGGAAATTATCTATATGGCTGTACTGGTCATGCTACAGGATTTACTTTAAATATCTTATATAAAGGAAGCGGATATGCCGCTAGTACTGGTAATACTATTGATAATCAGGATGACTTAGATTTCATCAAAAGGGGATATGATTATTATGATGAAATATGTTAAATATGTATTGATGAGTTTCATATATGCTCTTTTGTTTAATTTAACTGCATATTTAGGAGCAGGGATAGCTTCTGTTATTTCTATATTTATTTTTTTTATTATTTATGCAGCGGTACAGTTGGCTTTTTTTGTTAAGTTAAGCAGCCATAATATAAAAATATATTGTTTGGGTGTTATATTGACCATTTGTTTTTCTGTTATAATCGGTTATATATTTTACGATACTGATTTTTTTATTCATATATTTATGGCTTTCAACGGTGATTATGGAACACCTAATGCAGGAAGCGGCTTCGGTATGATTCTAAGTTATAGTCTTAATGGGATAGCATTACTTTGTTCAATTCTAATTGGTATATATAATATACTGACTAATCGACAGCAATAAGTCTAAATAGTTCAATCTAAGTTAGGTGGTATAGAGCAGCCTCAATATTTACAGAGTTATTATATTTTTTCTGCTCATTTTTTGCGAATAATTTTAATTAATGTAGGTGTCTGGGTTCAGCAATATTTTATACATATCATAACTAGGAGGAATTGTAGTGAAAAAAATAGCATAGTAGCTGTTATATTTACATTGATTGTTTCTATGTTTTTATCTTCACGAAACATTGTATATGCGACAGAAGATAAAGCAAGGGCGATAACAATTCATATGCAAGGACTATCTGATGAGGCGTATTATGTTGATCTTCTTGTAAAGATTAAAACTTCTGATCCGGTATACACTGATTTCAACAGCAAAATGCCAAAATAAATGGTTTTGATAAAATGGTTTATTACAAATCCGGCCACAGATTTTCCAGGAACTAATTTTTCTACTACAGGATGTGTCGGAGAAACGGAGATTGCAACTGATTGGTGGTATTCGATTGGTGATGCTGATTCTGCAATGAGCATGCATTGTGCAAAAAATAGAAATGGTTATATTGCAACTATAACATATAATTTAATTGATTTCTATGATTGGGAGTAAGGCTCTCCTCTTCGAGGCGGTCTTGTTACTGATGGAGAGATGTATGAATTACATGAAGCAGGAATGGCAAGAGAATATAAATCTGTTGGAACTTATACAAGGGTCATTACTTGGAACAAAGGAGGTCGAATGAATGAATCAATTCTTTGGTAAGTTAAAAAACTGCAATCATTCTAATTGTTTTATTGATTGACCCTCTGAAAAAAAGTCTGTAAAAAGTCAGTCAACTGTGATATAATAAAAATAACACAGGAGGCTGATTTTTTATGGCAAGAAGAAAAAGAGAACCAATGAGCGAGGGGAAGAAGAATATCATCGCAGAACTGATCGAGGAGTATGATATCAGGACAGCAAAGGATATAGAGGATGCTCTCAGGGATTTGATGGGCGGCACTATACAGGAAATGCTTGAGGCAGAGCTGGATGAACACTTAGGGTACAGTTCATATGAACGCTCGGACAACTCCAATTACCATAATGGTAGGAAAACCAAGAAGATACGTGGAAATTTAGGTGAAACAGAAATTGAAGTACCACAGGATCGAGACGGAACATTCGAGCCAAAGGTTGTAAAAAAGCGTCATAAGGATATTTCAGGTATCGAACAGAAGATAATATCGCTGTACGCAAAGGGCATGACAACTCGCCAGATAAGCGAAACGATCGAGGAGATCTACGGCTTTGAAGTCAGCGATGGTATCCGATATCACAGACCGTCTCCTTCCGCAGATAGAAGACTGGCAGAAACGTCCTCTTGACGAGGTTTACCCCATTGTATTTATTGATGCTGTACATCTTTCTGTACAATAAAACGGATAGAAAAAAGCTTGCAGCATATGTAATACTTGCAGTAAGCTTGACAGGTCACAAAGAAGTGCTGTCCATACATATCGGTGAAAACGAGAGTGCAAAGTACTGGCTTGGCGTTCTGAACGAGCTGAAAAATCGTGGTGTAAAGGACGTCCTCGTGATATGTGCCGATGGTCTTTCGGGTATGAAAGGAGCGCCGTATCAGCGGCATTTCCGCAGACAGAATTACAGCGTTGTATCGTTCATCAGGTGCGAAATATGCTGAAATACGTTGGCGAAAAAAGCAAGAAAGAATTTGCTAATGATCTGAAAACAATTTACCAGGCGCCGTCTGAGGACGCTGCACTTGAACGGCTTGAGCGTGTGACGGAGAAGTGGGAGAAAGATTATCCAAACGCCATGAAGAGCTGGTACAAAAACTGGGATGTGATCTCACCGATCTTCAAGTTTTCCGCTGATGTGAGAAAGGTCATTTACACCACCAATGCGATCGAAAGCCTTAACAGCGGCTATCGTCGTCTGAACAAGCAGAGAAGCGTATTTCCGAGCGATACGGCGCTCCTGAAGGTACTGTATCTTGCAACGCATGAAATAGCGAAAAAAATGGACTATACCGCTGAGAAACTGGGGCATAGTTCTTGGCGAGCTGGAGATCATGTATCTCGACAGGCTAAGCTGAGCCGGCACAGTCAGTCTGCTTCCATTCCGCTACGCTCCATTCCAGCAGACTGACTGTTGAAGAACCTTGACAAATTACGGTATTTATTGTATACTGTAAAAAAATGAGCGGCTGTTTTTCAAGCCGCTCCACAATATCGTTTTTTATCACTGTTGTTGAATTCACAGAGATTTTTTCACAGGGCCGATAAAACTTTTTCATTTCCATGCTCGCTGGATGATTTGGGTGAGGGTTTTTCTTTTTGGGATGAAAGCATGATATATGAGGAGAAAACCGAACTTAGAAGCTGAGGATTGTTATATGACGGTAAATTGCTGGATACGGTCACAATGCATTGTGCAGCAGACGATAATGATTATAGTGATAATGATATTATTTGTATAAGCTTTACTGCGAGTGCTTTTAAAAGGCAGGATACGATTGATAATATTTCAATAGGCGGAATAACCTTTGAGAGTACAGAAGCAGAAATAAATCAAATGTTTGGTGAACCGACAGACAATCATGAAGATTCAAGTCACTTTAGCTCATATTTATATTTAATTGATAAAAAGTGGCTGACTCTTTCTTTTAATTATGGGCATCTAAATATTATAGATCTTAATTTTGGAGGAAAATAAAACGTCGATTAATATTGATACAAGTTTTGAGATTATATTAAAACTAGACAATGATATGACAAAAGTAGAAGAAACAATGATAAAACTATCTGACGAAGAAACATATACCGTAGATGGTTTTTGTGAAATATAAAAAAATAATTTTTATTCGTCGCTTGATGAGAAAGGAAATGTCATGAAATTGCAAAAACAGATTACAAACGAAGAATTGCTTGAACTTACAAGAAAAGCATTTGAGAATGATGAGGTTGCTGAATTTCTTTGCGGAGAAAAAGGATATTCAGTTATGGGAAACAGGGATATACCTATTAATATTCCTACAGATTTCGGACGCATTGTAGAAAAAGGAATATATGAGTTATATTTGACTACAAATGATGAAGTAATTATCAAGAAATTCCGTAAAGCAATTATGACACTAAATAGTACACCTATTCAAGTTTGGTGTGCATATATGGCTTGTTGGAATCAAATTTTCAATGAACATTCTAAATATCCAGCACTGTTTAAAATGATTGATGATACCCTTTTAAAGACATTAAAAAGTACCTTGATAAACAATGAATCATCTCTACGTAATTGTAAAGAGTGGATGGGGATTAACAAAAAAATGGATTATGGGATTACATAATTCGTATAGATAATGTCTTAAAAAAAGATTATGGGGTGAGTGTATTATGAGTGAAGTGAATAATGATTTTTTAGAATATGGAGCTTCTTTTTTAGTTACAAAGAGAGATTATGATTTGTATTATAGTGATCCATTTGATTACTTGGTGCGGGAGGGCAACGCTTTATTGCACCAAGCAATCAAATGGATCAATTGCTTATTGTAGCTAATGGTGATATTGGCATTATAGAAGAAGGACTAGGTATAGAGACCGATAAATGGGCAGGTCAAGAATTAGTTAGAATTGACATAGATAAATCCATTGTAAATGATTTCTATGAAAGTGGAAATCTTAAGCTTCCAACAGGTTCAGAATCTGGTGCAAATAGTAATTGGATTCCTGGTGGAGAAACAAGTGGTGGTATAGCTGAAGCTATACTTTCTGATTGTCCTACTTCCAATATTGATAGAGTTGGAACTACTACTGCAGTAAATGGAGTCCCGACCGAACAATTAAATAATCTATATAATTCGTTAGGAGGAGATTCAAACGCACTTAAAACTGTTACTGATGCAGTAGATGATATTCCGAGAACAAATATAGATGAGAATGCGCTATTAAAGAATATTACTACTGGTAAAACAAATGTAATAGACGCTATTGATGATGTTTCAACTCTACCGGGACGTAGTAATGGCACACATCTTGGTGTGCGTGTTGGTGCTGTACTTGGTGTTTTAGGAACGGTTGGAGATGTTGCTGATGTTGTCACAACAGCTAGTACAGCATATCAACAGTATAAAAATGGAGATATTGAAGGAGCAACTGATACACTTGGTTCATGGGGGATGAGTACATTAGGTGGAATGGCAGGTGGTGCAGGTGCAGGTGCTCTAGCGGGCATTGGTATGGGCACTCTTGTTGCAGCTGGACTTGTATCTGGACCAATTGGCTGGGCTGCAATTGCTGCAGCTGGTCTTGCTGGTGGTATTCTTGGTGGATTTTTGGGTGAGAGTATATGGGATTGGCTACTAGACCCTCTCAATGACGAATATACAAATGCAGGTAACGCTCAACCTCCTCGTGATCCTCTTGCGATAGATCTTGGAGCATTAGGGATTGAACTTACGACACTTGAAAACGGTGTTAACTTCGACCTAGATAAGAATGGTTTTGCTGAAAAGACAGCATGGATAGGTCTTGAGGATGGTTTCCTTTGTCTTGATCGCAATGGTAATAGTAAAATTGACGATGGCGGTGAGCTTTTCGGTGATCAAGTCGAACTTTCTAATGGCGCAATTTCTGTTTCGGGTTTTGAAGCATTGGCGGACTTTGATGAAGATGGCGATGGTGTAATTGACCATAATGATACAGTATGGAATGATTTGCGAGTTTGGATTGATGCAAATCATAATGGTATATCTGATTCAGGAGAATTGAAAACACTAAACGAATTAGGAGTAGTAAATATAAGCCTTGATGTTACCAAGGAGGAGAATGTTGATACTGCAACTGGAACTATGGAAGCTGAATTTGCTATGGTTACTTTCGCAGATGGAACTGAGCGAAAGATTAGCGAGTTTTGGTTCCCAGTAAACACTTCAGATACAACACAGACGGGCGGAGATGGTGAAATTGTAGAAACCAAAGGAAATGTTCCGGATATTACTTTAGCTATTGAAGCAGATAAGACAGGAACACTTGCGGTACTGTATAAAAAATATTGTTTATCAGAAGATTTTGTTGAAAAGCGATTTCTCTCAAAACAGATTTTATACTTTATTACTGATTCAACAGATATTAGTCCGAATTCGCGCGGCGGAAATATTGATGCTCGTGACCTGCATGTGATTGAAACCTTTATGGGACGTGAGTTTGTTGGCGTTGGTGGAACAAATCCAAATTCAAATGCAGCAAACATTTTGAAAAAGTTGTATATATCACTTGAAAATATCTTTTTCAGCGATCTTAATGTAGAATCACAGGACAGTTTCTATATTAACATGATTTTTGTTTCAGAGGATGAACAGGGAAATAAAATCGTAGATTTCACTTTTCTTAATGCCATTTTAGAAATGGAAATTGCTACTGGTGAAAACGTTGAGGGAAACCTTTATAGTATCGGTTCATATCTTTCTCTGTTCGATGAAGCTTATGATACTAATGCTTTCAGTGAGTTTAGTACATACTATAAAGCAGTTTCACCACAATATGCTGATATTTTGGAACTGTCTAAATCAGGAACTACATATCTTGCAACCAATGACAATGACACATATAGAGGAACTGGAAATAATGATTTCATTTTCGGATTGGATGGAAATGATATATTAAATGGTGCGAGTGGAATTGATATTATTCATGGAAACAACGGCAATGACCAAATATCCGGAGGAGTTGGAAACGACATGCTCTACGGCGATTCAGGCAACGACACTCTCGACGGAGGGACAGGCAATGACACTCTCAAAGGCGGCTACGGCGATGATACATACATTTTCGCAAAGGGCTACGGAAACGATACAATAATAGACTCCGATGGTCTGAATACTCTCAGATTTAAGGGAATTAAACCAAGCGATATCCTTGTAAACGGCACAGATGAATACGACGCAACTATTACAATAAAGGGTACGAACGATACTCTTGTTATCAAGGATTTCCGCAAGAGTGAGGAATACCGCAATTACGACCTTGAAATAGACTGAGTTAAAATGCACGTTACAGATAAGGATAGTCCGTTCAGACATATCTACGGCGGAAACGGCGACGATGTTCTTAAAGCAGTTGTAGATGATTCGATCTTGCACGCTTTCGGCGGTGACGATACCGTTTACGGAAGTAAGGAAAATGACGTTATCTACGGCAACGAGGGCAATGACACCGTTTACGCAGGAAACGGAAACGACTTTGTTTACGGCGGAGATGATAACGACGCTATTTTCGGTGAGGAAGGCGACGATATTATTTACGGTGATAACGGTGATGACATTCTCGACGGAGGAGCAGGAAACGATATACTTTATGGCGGAGCAGGAAACGATACATATGTATTCAGCAGAGATTACGGTACAGATGTCATTGATGACAGCGAAGGAACGTCAACTGTTAAGCTTGCCGACGATCTGACTTTGTCGGATATCGAGATCAATGCCGTTGGTAATGATGTGATTATCAGTATTAAGGATACAGAGGACAAGCTTATCATTACCGATTTTGCAGACGCTCCCGAAAACTACGTTCTGCAGATAGGCGAAGAAATCCTGCCCGTACAGGATAATATCACAGGCATCGATAACTATGTTACAGGTACAGAGAATTCAGATTATTTACCTCTTGAAAGCGACAAAGCCAATATCGCCGCAGGCGGTAACGGAGATGACTTTATTATCGGAGGAACAGAATCTGACTATATCTTCGGAGATTCCGGAACTGACAGAATTACAGCAAATGACGGCAATGACGTGATCTTCGGCGGCAGCGGAAATGACTCTCTGTTCGGAGAATCAGGAAATGACTGTATCTCAGGCGGAAACGAAGATGATTACATCAACGGCGGTGACGGCGACGATATTATCGACACAGGCTCAGGCAATGACTTTATTGACGGAGGCAGCGGAAACGACACCTATATCTTCAAGCCGGGATACGGCGCTGATTCTATTATGGACAGCGAGGGTGCAAATACCATTATGTTCGGTGACGGATTCACCGCAGAAGGTGTAAAGGCATACCGTTCCAACTGGAATGATATTCTTATTACCTTTGACGGATTTGAAGATACCCTTACAATAAAGAATTACTGCATCAGCAAGGAAGCAAGAAACTTTACGCTTGTATTTGCCGACGGAACAGTCGTAGAAGCAACAGCTCAGAACAGTCCTCTCAGAACTATTTACGGTACTGACGGCAGCGAGTACATGATCTCTATTTATGAGGACGGAATAACCAAGATCGGTCAGGACGGCAATGATCAGCTTGTAGGCAGCGACGGAAACGACTATCTCTACGGAGATAAGGGCGACGACAGACTTACAGGAAATGCAGGAAACGATGTTCTTGACGGCGGAGAGGGAAATGACTATCTCTATGACGGAGCAGGAAACGATACATATATCTTCAAGAAAGGCTATGGAACAGATACTATCGGCGACGGTGAAGGCACAAATACTATTGAGATCTACGGATATTCGTCAAATCAGATCAAGGCTTACCGTACAAACTGGAATGATATTACCATTACATTTGAGGATTCTGATGACAAGCTTGTGATCGAGGGATTCTTTACTTCCGAAGCAAACAGAAACTTCTACCTCACATTCAACGGAGGTTCTAAGGTTCACGCAACCGCTTCCAACAGTCCATTAAGAACTGTTTACGGAACTGAAAATAGTGATTACATTGTAACTATGGACGACAGGGGGGAAACTCTTATCGGTGAGAACGGAAACGACAGCCTTAATGGAGGAAACGGCGCAGATAAGCTGTACGGAGGTATCGGAGACGATCAGTTTTATGGCAACGGCGGTAATGATACCCTTGACGGCGGAGAAGGCAGTGACTATCTCTACGGCGGAGCAGGAAACGATACATATATCTTCAACATAGGATACGGCACAGATACAATTAACGACAGCGAGGGTATCAATACGATCTCATTCGGCAGCGGTCTCTCAGCAGATACTATGTCCGTTTACAGAACGAACTGGAACGATCTTACTATCACATTTGATGGAATTGAGGACAAGCTGATCATTCAGAATTACTTTACGTCTGAGGAAAACAGAAACTTCAATGTAAACTTTGCAGACGGAACAAGATATGCATATGACAGCGAGGGAAATCCTCTGAAACAGGTCCATGCGACTGAATACGATGACTGGATGTCAGCATGGAGCGATAACGGCATTGTTATTCACGGCGACGGAGGAAACGATACGCTTAACGGCGGCGCCGGAAACGACGCGCTTTACGGCGGAACAGGAACCGATTATCTGTACGGAAATGACGGAGATGATATCCTTGACGGCGGAGAGGACAATGATTATCTGAACGGCGGCAACGGAAACGATACATATGTATTCGGCAGAAATTACGGTACGGATATAATTGAGGATTATGACGGAAATAACAAGATCGTATTAAGCGGTATTGATCTTAACGAGGTCACATTTACTAAAACAAACCAATCCGAACTGACTGTATCAATAAACGGCAGCGAGGATAAGCTGACTATAAGGAACTTTAATTCCGAAAGCTTTATCTTTGAATTTGCAGGCGGAGCAGTAGGAACAGTAAATAAGGATACCTGGGAGCTTGAGCTTAGTCAGCCTGCAAGCAATGAAATATCTGAGAAAGATGTCATACAGTCAAACGCCGAGCTTCTCTCGGATATCTATTCAGACGAAAGTATGTCTTCAGATTTGCTCACAGAAATAAACGACACCGTTCTGATTGATTCTTCAAGCACTGTTTCTGCGGCAAAGGAAACAGAGGAAACCGCAGATCAGACGGATATACAGGTAATGATACTGACCGAAAATATGTCCGCTTTCGGTACGGAGAACAACGTTTCTGACAGTATGAGCATTAGTGATCCGATGCAGGATACGTCAGCTTTGAATCAACTGCTTGTCGGTACGCAGGCAGAGTAATATAAATTCTGATTAAAAGTGCGGCAGTAAAAAAGCTGCCGCATAATTTATGTAAAAAGGAAGTCGAAGCATGGAGAAAAAACAAGACAGCGGACTTAGCTGCTTTATGATAGTTATGAAGTTTCACGGTATACCTATCACAAAAGAGCAGGCTGAAACGCTATCAGTTCTTGATCCCGAGCAGAAAACCGGAGAAATAGAAATAATAGAATCCGCAAAGAAATTGAAAATGCGGGCAAAGCTTTGTAAGCTGAATTTAAAAAAGCTGAAGGACGTAAAGGCGCCGATTATTGCAAAGGATAAAAACGACGTATTCTTTATTGTCGCAAAATCTCAAGGCAATAAATTCATGGTCTTGTTTACGGACAAAACCCAGCCGGAGATAAAATCCCGCGAGGAATTATCTGAAATCTGGGATGGCACAGCGATCCTTGTTACAAAAAAAGGAATAATGGACAGAGAAGCGGTATTCAGCTTCAAGTGGTTTATACCCACGATACTGAAATTCAAAAAGGAATTTATACAGGTACTGATAGCCGTATTTACAATACAGATTTTAGGAATCCTTACTCCCGTTATGACTCAGGTCGTTGTGGATAAGGTTTTAGTCCATAGAAGTATGTCGACGCTTAACGTGCTTGCAATCGGTATCGCAATTGTATATATATACGAGCTGATTCTGTCCCTTGCCAAAAACTATGTGTTTACCCATACGACAAACAGAATAGATGTTATGCTCAGCTTCAAGCTGTTTCGGCATTTGTTCGCACTTCCCTTGAAATACTTTGAATCAAGACGAGTCGGCGAAACGGTGGCGAGAGTAAGAGAGCTTGACAGTATCAGAAATTTTCTGACAGGCACTCCGCTTTCCTCAATGATAGATTTTATTTTCATAATCGTATACATAGTAGTATTGTTTTTCTACAGCAAAATGCTGACAGTTATCGTCCTCTGTTCTATACCCGTTTACGCA
Organism: Ruminococcus sp. RTP21198st1_G1_RTP21198_201120; assembly: GCF_040924265.1. NCBI lineage: Bacteria > Bacillati > Bacillota > Clostridia > Eubacteriales > Oscillospiraceae > Ruminococcus > Ruminococcus sp. RTP21198st1_G1_RTP21198_201120. Next base: position 49,583 of record NZ_JBCOMH010000020.1, on the reverse strand, counting down.
GTACTTTCGGCCATCGTTACTCCCCTTTTCAAAAAAAGACTGGACGAAAAGTTTGAAACGGGAGCGAACACTCAGTCTTTTTTGGTTGAATCCATAACGGGAGTGCAGACCGTAAAATCCTATGCCTTAGAGCCAAAGTTCGAGAAAAAATGGGGCGATTTGCAATCCGATTACGTAAAGGCAAGCTACAAAACCTCTATGGTTTCCGCAACCGCCGGAACGACCGGACAGTTTATTCAGAAGGTATTCGACCTGTTGATTCTGTTTTTCGGCGCAAAAGCGGTAATGGACGGTAATTTTACAGTGGGGCAGCTTGTGGCGTTTCGAATGCTTTCCGGCAGAGTAAGCGGTCCTGTTTTAAGACTGGTACAGCTTTGGCAGGAATATCAGCAGGCGTCGCTTTCAGTAAAAAGAATCGGCGATATTTTTAATACAGCCCCTGAACCGATTCTAAACGCAAATCAGACTGCTATGCCCGGCGTTCAGGGTAAAATTATATTCGATCAGGTGCATTTCAGATACAATCCGCAGGGCGGAGAGGTTATCAAGGGAATGAGCTTTGAAATAGAGCCTGACACTATTGTAGGAGTCGTAGGCAGAAGCGGTTCGGGAAAGAGCACCATTTCAAAGCTGATTCAAAGACTTTATTTGCCGGAGGGCGGTAAAATATCCATAGACGGAATGGATATTTCACTTGTGAATCCCGCAATGCTCAGAAAGCAGATCGGAGTAGTATTGCAGGAAAACTTTATGTTCAACGGGACCGTAGCGGAAAATATTTCAATTCACTGCTCAACAGCAAGTATGGAGCAAATCATTCATTCTGCAAAAATAGCGGGCGCGCATGATTTTATCCTTGAACTTCCTAACGGCTATGAAACGATTATCGGCGAAAAGGGCATGGGACTTTCCGGAGGTCAGAAGCAAAGAGTCGCTATTGCGAGAGCAATACTTAACAATCCCAGAATACTTATATTTGACGAGGCTACGTCTGCTCTTGACTATGAATCTGAAAGCATTATCCAGAATAATCTCAAGGAAATATGCAAAGGAAGAACAGTGCTTATTATTGCTCACAGGCTTTCAACGTTAAAGGACGCGCAGAAAATCATGGTGATTGATAAGGGCAATCTTGTGGAATACGATACTCATGAGAATCTGATGAAACGTGAAGGGCTGTATCATTATTTGTATAACCAGCAGAAAAGGGGCGATATTGATGAATAATAAGCTGACGGAATACGTATTGAAGCACAGCAAAAGCAAGGATAAGGAGCTGAAGTATGATTTTATGCCGTCCTTGCTTGAAATTATTGAACGCCCTGCCCATAAAGCGGGAACGGTAATAATTCTCGGAGTTTTTACGCTTCTGATCGCGGCAGTCATTTGGGCTTGCCTTTCGAAAATAGACGTGGTAGTTACTGCCGGCGGAAGCGTTCAGCCATCAGGAAATGTAAACGTGGTGCAGGCCTATTCAGGCGGAACAGTAAAGTCAATAAACGCTGCCGAAGGAGAATATGTGAAAAAGGGAGACGTTCTGATAGAGCTTGATACGGAATCCCTTGATATTGATACAAACCAGCTTAACAGTCAGAAAGAAATTCTTGAAGCACAGCGGAAAATATATACAAAGATTAAAAACGGCGACGATATTTCAAAGGTTAAAATTGAAGATTACGAAGCTGAGCTTAAACCGTATATTCAGTCAATTATGGATGCAGACGCAAGCTATAATAACACTCTTGACAGTCTTAAGAAGGATAAGGAAAACGCCGATTTAAATCATCAGATTTCACAGCTGCAGCTTGAGGAATACGAAGAAAGCGGAACACGCCGTCAGGTTGAAATGCAGGAGCTTATAGTAAAGCAGAACGAGCTTGCGCTAAAACAGTCGGAAACGAAAATCAAGGATACAAAAATCCAGTACAGCGCACAGATCAATTCAAAGCTTTCGGAGATAAGCGGTCAACTTGACGAAATAGAAACCAGCCTTGAAAAATACGCCTTGTCTAAGGATTATCAGTATATAACGGCGCCTGTAAGTGGATATATAAACAACGTAAATGTGAACACCGTCTGAGCGGCGGTAACGAACGCACAGGAGCTTGTAACGATAGTACCTGATAATATGCCTGTTGAAATGGTGTGCTATGTAAAGAATATGGATATTGCCGACATAGAAATCGGAATGGAAGCGGAAATCAAGCTGGAGGCGTACCCGTATAACAAGTACGGAACGGTAAAGGGAAAGGTGAAATATATCAGTCCCAACGCGTTTGTCAGCGAGCAGACGGGTAGCGTTTATCTTGTGAAGCTTGAAATTACAGATAAAAATGATGAGATAGATGTGATTTCAGGATTATCCGGAAGCGTGGAAATAAAGACGGATAAGAGAACGGTTATGGATTACTTCTTAGAGCCTATTAAAAAAGGCTTCGGGGAAGCTCTGAGGGAGAAATAGTTTTGAAATTGACACCTCCCCCCTATCACAGTGAAACGGGAAAGTTAATAAGGAAAAGGCATATATATAAATACAAAGAGAAAAGTATAGTAATTTAAAACGGAACGTGTAATGGAATGACCCCAAAAAGTTAGACAAAGTTTAAAAAGTATATTTATGCAAAGCGACTAAGAGAAATCTTGGTCGCTTTTGTTATGCGGCTTTGAGCCTGAACTCCACCGGTGACATACCATCAAGCTTAAGCTTGATGCGTTTTGTGTTGTACCATTCGATATACTCGTGAAGTTCTTTGATGAAATGCTCAATGCTCGTAAATTCTTGCAGATAAAGTAATTCTGTCTTTAACAAGCTGAAGAAGTTTTCGGCACAAGCATTGACCCTCTGAAAAAAAGTCTGTAAAAAGTCAGTCAACTGTAGTAAAATAGAAATAACACAGGAGGCTGATTTTTTATGGGAAGAAGAAAAAGAGAACCAATGAGCGAAGGAAAAAAGAACATCATCGGAATGCTGCTCGAGGAGTATGATATCAGGACAGCAAAGGATATAGAAGATGCTCTGAAAGATCTTCTTGGCGGCACAATACAGGAAATGCTTGAATCTGAAATGGATGAGCATCTCGGATATGGCGCTTATGAGCGTTCTGACAATCCGGACTACCGAAATGGAAAGAAAACCAAGAAAATACGCGGGAACTTCGGAGAAACAGAAATTGAAGTGCCACAGGATCGTGATGGAACATTTGAACCCAAAGTCGTAAAGAAGCGTCAGAAGGATATTTCGGGAATAGAGCAGAAGATCATTTCACTGTACGCAAAGGGCATGACACTCGCCAAATAAGCGAAACTATCGAAGATATTTACGGATTTGAAGTCAGCGATGGTATGGTATCCTATATCACAGACCGTCTCCTTCCGCAGATAGAAGAGTGGCAGAAACGTCCTCTTGACGAGGTTTATCCCATTGTATTTATTGATGCTGTACATTTTTCTGTACAAGAAAACAGACAGATAAAAAAGCTTGCAGCATATGTAATCCTTGCAGTAAGCTTGACAGGTCACAAAGAAGTGCTGTCCATACATATCGGTGAAAACGAGAGTGCAAAATACTGGCTTGGCGTTCTTAACGAGCTGAAAAACCGCGGTGTAAAGGACATTCTTGTCATCTGTGCAGACGGACTTACAGGCATGAAAGAAGCCGTATCAACGGCATTTCCGCAGGCTGAGCTTCAGCGATTATCCCAATGCTATGAAAAGCTGGTACAAGAATTGGGACGTCATATCGCCGATTTTTAAGTTTTCAGCGGAGGTCAGAAAGGTCATTTACACCACCAATGCGATTGAGAGCCTTAACAGCGGATACTGCCGTCTAAATAAACAGAGAAGCGTATTTCCGAGCGATACGGTGCTTTTAAAGGCACTGTATCTTGCAACTCATGAAATAGCGAAAAAATGGACTATGCCGCTGAGAAACTGGGGTAGAGTTCTGGGAGAGCTTGAAATCATGTATCCCGACAGGCTCGGCTGAGCGAGCCACTGAACATCAGCCTGATGGAATGGAGCGCAGCGCAATGGAATCAGGCTGATGTTCAAAAAGAACCTTGACAAATTGCAGTATGCATTGTATACTGTAAAAAATTAGAGTGGCAAATTTTATGCCACTACCAACTAACGTTTTTATCACAGTTGATTAATTTACAGAGATTTTTTCGCAGAGCCCAAGCAATTGTCAAGACAATTTCCTTTGCGTGACATACTCTGCCTTATCCTTTTATCTTTAAGCATTTTCTGATAATGCCTGTGCTGATATTGCCAACCTTGGTCTGAATGAAGTATCAGATTTGTATTGTCAGGTATTTTTGCAAATGCCTTTTCAAGCATATCTGTAACCTGATTCAAATTCGGATGATAGCTCAGATTGTAGGACACAATCTCACCATTAAACAAATCCAAAATAGGTGAAAGATACAGCTTAGTGCCGAACAAAGCAAACTCGGTTACATCGGTAACCCACTTCTGATTAGGCTTGTCTGCTTTGAAATCACGTTCAAGAAGATTAGGAGCAATTCTTCCGACTTCACCTCTGAATGAGTTGTACTTCTTCATTCTGACACGGCAGAATATTCCCATTTTACGCATCAAACGCTGTACTGTCTTGTGGTTGACAACATATTTTTTTCTCAATTCATTTGTTATTCTGCGATAACCGTAACGACCTTTGCTTTCATCATAAATTCTGCGAATTTCAGACTTTATTTCTGCGTATTTGTCCGGTTTTGGATTATCAAATTGTTTGCTGTAATAGTAGTAGGTGCTGCGAGGTATTTCGGCATATCTATGAGCAGACCTACCTTGTGTTCATGCCTCAGTTCCCATATCACTTGTGCTTTTTCTCTTGCCGTACCCTCTCGGCAACCAAGGTATTCAATTTTTTTAAGTATGCATTTTCTGCACGAAGTCGCTGCACTTCGGCAATTAAATCCTCTTCTACCTTTTTGTCAAGTTTTGGCTTTCTGCCTTTCTGTGTTCCACCGGCTGCACAGGCTCTGCCACGTCGTTCAACATAGAATCCTTCTTTTCCTTCTTCAAGGTAGATTCTTTCCCAAGAGGTTACTCTGCTATGTGGCACATCAAACTGTCTTGCCACTTCTCTTTAACTCAGTTTTTCCTTACGCATAGTTTCTACAACCATTATTTTAAATTCCGGTGTGTATCTCTTGTTTGGCTTTCCTTTTGGCATAAAAATGCCCCCTTTCGTCAGACTTTTTATTGGTATACTTCTATTATACCACATTGTCTAACAAAAGGGGAGCATTTCATAAAAGCGTTCCGCTTTTTTGTCTGCAAATTTATTAGTTGTTTTACTCTGCTGTTTATGGTAAAATAGAAATGCAGAAAATGGGCTCCAAAAATGCAGAACAGGAGCTCGCAAAAGGGCTTCAAAAATACACAACAGGGGTGCTCATTCTATGCGCAAACCGAGCCTCCACTCATTAATCTTGTGCTGATTGGGCTATGCACTTTTTCGAGCCCCTTTTATGCACTTTCTGCTTGACAAACACAAATGGAACGATAAAATATGTAAAGTAATAATGAAAAAGATAATCTCTACGCTGATATAATAGTGTTTGTCAGCAGAAAAAGAGTAATGATTGACGATATTTATGGGATAATTTTGAGGTGACGTATGAATAAGCTTCTGGCATTGCTCCAAATCCTTATCAAACAAACAGACGAAAATCACAAGCTGACAACAAATCAGCTTATTGAAAAGCTTGCAGAACAAGGCATATCAGCTCACAGAAATACGATTCCTGCAGACATCAGGAAGTTAAGAGATGCAGGCTATGATATTACCTGCGATAAAAGCACACAGAATAAGTATTTTATCGGCAGCAGAGGACTGGAATCCGCAGAGATAAAAATGCTCTGCGACGCTGTAAATGCAGCACAGTTCATCTCGGAGGAAAAGTCCTCAGAGCTTATAGACAAGCTGTTTTCTCAGCTAAGCGTTTATCAAAAGGACGAGATTAAAAACATAATTCAGCAGCCGAGCGAAAATAAAGCGGATAATAAAAGCATATATTTTGCCGATACAATTAACACAGCCATTACGCAGTGCAGAAAAATCCGTTTTCAGTATTATGAATATAACGAAAAAAGGGAAAAGGTTTTAAAACATAATGGATATACATATACGGTCAGCCCTTATGCTGCCGTGTGGAACGACGACAGGTACTATCTTGTAGGTTACTGTGAAAAGCATAAGGACATAACGGTTTTCCGAATAGACAGAATAGCGGATATATCACTTACGGAAAGCATTGCAATACCCTGTCCGAAGGACTTTGTGCTGAAAGATTTTATTGCTCAGACCTTTAAAATGTTCAGCGGAGAACCCATGACTGTGACTCTGAAATGCAAAAACAAACATATGAAAGCAATAATAGATAAGTTCGGCGATGATATAGAAACAAATAAAGCCGATAAACAATTCTTCACTGTAAAAGTAAAAATTGAGCTGAGTCCTACATTCTATGCGTGGGTGTTCCAGTATCAGGGAAAAATATGTATACAATTTCCACAAGAAGCAGTTGACCAATTTGTGCAAATGGGAGAAAGTGTGTTTGAGGTGCATAAGTAATTGTGCACCTCGTTTTTTTGCTATTGACATCAAAATTCAAAGGCGTTATAATATATACATAACCGAAACGAACGTTACAGTTAGAAAGAGGCGCATAAAAATGCAGCACAAGAATGCGGAGTATTTTAAAAGGATCATAGCCTTTATAGACGATTATGCGGTAAATAACGGCTCATCCCCAAGCGTAAGGGAAATATCAAACGGCGTAGGGCTATCTACAGCTACCGTCAGCCGCTATATGCAGAAAATGAAAGCAAACGGTGAGCTGGACTATGACGGTCATCGAAGTATTGTGACAAAACGTCAGAAACAAACGCTTGCCGAAACCGTTGAGATTCCCATACTAGGTTCTGTCTCCTGCGGAGTTCCTAAGTTTGCAGAAGAAAATATTGAAGAATACGTAAGACTGCCGGTTTCTCTGTTTGGCAGAGGTGATTTTTTTCTGCTCCGAGCCAACGGCGATTCCATGATAGAGGCAGGAATAGATTACGGAGATCTGGTGCTGATCCGTCGGCAGAACTATGCCGATTCAGGCGATATAGTAGTCGCTCTTATGGACGATGAAGCTACGCTCAAACGCTTTTACCCCGAACCGGAAAATCAAAGAATACGTCTGCACCCCGAAAACAGCGAAATGGATGATATCTATGTGGATAACTGTATCATTCAGGGAGTAGCAGTCAAGGTTATAAAAGATCTAGAATAATTACAAGGAGACCAGCTATGAAAAGTCAATAGAAAAAGAAGAAGATTAACAGAAAGTTCAAAAGGGGCAAAAAGGATGTCCACCCTAAAAAGATAAAGGCGAAAAATTTAAACGAGAGCGAAAGTAATATTATCATTAAGGAGCTTAAAGATAACCCTCACAAGCTTGTGAGCGGTATGTCCCAAAGCAGAATAATGAGAATTGCCCTGAGCTACTTTAGAATCATAATAACTCTTGAATGTGTCGTTGTTTAAAGAAACGTTCCACGCTGCATTTATGAGAGCATAGCGGAGTATCTTTGAACCGCGCTTGGACATTCTTGTACGCTTTGCGTTGAACTTGCCCGACTGATTGATGACAGGGTCAAGTCCTGCATAAGCAAGCAACTATGAAGAATCAGAAAAGCGTTTAATGTCACCGATTTCGCCAAGTATCATAGCACCATTGAGCTTACCAATACCCGGAACGGTCATGATAACCGAATCAAGCTCGTCCATAGCTGTTTCAATAACCGTTTCAAGCTCATTTAACTGGCTTTCAATTAACTCAATCTGAGCAATGGTTTGGGTTATTTGAATAGATATGTAGGTGTTCTTCACACCAACGGACGATTTTGCAAGACTTTTGAGGGACTCAGCGTCCTGCTTACCGAAGCGACCTCTGGAAGCTTTGGTAAGAATGTTACTTAGTTTTGTTAAGTGTAAAGCAGCAATGTCGTCCGGTGAAGAATACACCTTAAGAAGCTCATAACAGGATTTGATGTGCAGACCGGATTTAAAGAAGTACTGAAGCTCCGGAAAGATAACATCAACGTAAGAAGTGAGCTGAATTTTAAGTCGTGCTTTGGACTTTTTCAGATTCTGACGAAAACGGCAGAGGGACTTTAGCTTTAAGGTTTTGATGTCGTTTTCAGTATAACGTCTGAATGAGTTGACCATCAATGTTTTGCAGATAAGCAAAGAATCCACCTTGTCGGTTTTAGTCTTGCGAATGCCTGTTTTACGCATAGCGGCGGTCTGAACTGGATTGATGACAGCAAGCTCATATCCGCAGCCGTGCAGAAAAAAGATAACATTTTCTGCATAGTGTGCAGTTGATTCAAGCCCGATGAGAAGATTTGATTTGTCGAGTGAATCAAGCTTTGATTTAAGGAGCTTAAAGCCTTCGTGGTTGTTTGAAAAAGAAAAGGGTTCAATAACAATAACGCCGTCCGAATCAACTGCTGCGGCAACGTGAGTTTCCTTTGCAATATCAATTCCAACATAAATCATAAGTTTTACCTACCTTGTAAAATTATTGGTACTGTTTTCGTGCCACTTAGTTTTATTCCCGTAAACTTGCGTGAGATTAAAATTCTTTGACTTATCCAGCTATAAACATTGTAAATAAAACTGTGGCTTTACACTCCTTATAGTAGTCGAGCTACAGAAAAAATCAAAAGTCCACAGCATCTGTTTTATTATACCACATTTTTGGAAAGGAGAGTATGATTTAGGCTTTACTATATCATACAAGAAAGTAATGCAAAAAATACGAATAATTGACGCGGACGAATCGGGAGGTAATAATACGTTCGCTCGTCTTCAACGTTGGTACTGCCCCAACTGCGGAGAATTAGCCACAGGATATCCAAACAGGAATAACATAACAAAAGTTGAATGCAAACGCTGTCATATAACAATGCTGAGAAAGTCGAAAGGCTGGCATCACGATATCATTGAGATGTTTGAATATGTCAGCGAGTGTTAAAATAAAATACGGTATGTAGACGGTAAGGTCGGGCTGAAACAGCGCCGCGTTTAAATCCTTTATCAGGGTCGCATACTTTGATTACCGATCGGTTTATCCAAACATATCGACTAACGTCGATTAACATGAGAGGCCGTCGGCAGGATAGATTCCGCAAGGAGTCTGTCTTGTCGACGGCTTTTTTTATTAAATAAATATTCAACGCCTGATATGCATTATGGCAGGGAATACAAAATATGACCGTTTTGCAGAGAATGCAAACAGCATATTTTGTGCCCTTTCTTTAGTACGCCCATTTTTCAGGCAAACAGAGTCTGTGTACTAAGTATGCAGGCTCGTTTTTTGTGTCCTCAGAAGAAAGGACACAATATGATTTTTACAACAAAGTGGCTGTGCATTATATCCAAATATCCGTAAGCCTTCGTTTTGATTCAAAACAAAAATCAAAACGGAGGAATATTAATGAGTAAAAATACATTGCGTGTCTATGACACCATAGCAAAGAAGTATGTTGAGGTTGAAGTCAGTGAAAACGTCAGAGTGGGATACAATCGAAGTCAGTGGAATATTGACGATAATGACAAGTCGTTCTATCAACATGAGATTCAGTTCTCAGCCCTTATCGGAGGCATTGACGGAGCATTTGAGAACTTTCACGAATTTGTGACTGACAAAGATGTTACTGAACGAAATGTTATGCTGCATGCGGAATATGACAGACTGCATAGTTGTTTAGCATTGTTATCGGATGACGAGCGAAAATTAATTGAACTTATATATTTTAAAAACTTAACAATTGAAGAATGCGGAAAATATCTTGGTATTACTCACCAAGCTGTCAGCAAGAAAAGAAAGAGGATTTTGTGCAAACTCTACAAACTTTTAAAATAATCAAAAAAATGGTTGCAAAAAGCGTTGCTTCTTCCCCTATACAAGCGGAATAAAAATCCGAAGTAGCTTGACAACCGAATATCAACTCTGCAAGTACGTTAATCACACGGTCGGTATGAAATCTCGGCAGCCAAATGAACCATGCGCGACGACCTCAAAAAGCGAGCGATAACCATGACGTTCAGACCTTTGGACAGCAACCAAAGTCGGCGATGAAACGTGTGAGGATAATGATACTTCCCAGTGAGGGCTAAGAGAGCGGGTGAGAGTCCCATGATGCGGTTACGCTGACCGCAGCTTGCAGAGTTCCGGGCGTGACGGGTATCGGGGATAAATATCATGCAAAGGCAAAACGAATTATTACGGCGGTTTGCGTAAAATGCAGATCGCCGTTTTTACATAATATTTAAACTATTTCAGAGGTGAAATACAATGGAAAATATAAAGGAAAAACTAATGAATACAGAAAGATTTTATGGTATCAGAATTCCTCCTGCTATATGTATTCTGCCTACATATCATCCATGCTGTGGCTGTGTGTGGTATGACAGGAATACAGACGTACTGTTCTGTCCGTTTCATAGCTGCGTGAGATACAAAAAAGGCTTTGAAGTTCCAAAGAAAAAGGTGAATGAAAATGCTGATTAAACGTGGAGATATATTTTATGCAGACCTGAATCCTGTGGTCGGCTCGGAGCAAGGCGGCATTCGTCCTGTTTTGGTGGTGCAGAATGACGTAGGAAACAGACATAGTCCTACAGTAATCGTTGTGCCGATATCGTCTGTAAGAAAAAAGAATTTGCCTGTGCATATTCAGATAAGATGTTCAGAACTGCCAAAAAATTCAACAGTTCTTGCGGAGCAGATACGAACGATAGACAGATACCGACTGAAAAGTTACGTGGGTTCAGTTGATTTTGAACTTATGGAAAAAGTAGAAAAAGCGATGAAAATAAGTATAGGAGTTGATTTTGATGACTAAATTCGGACAGGCAGAATACAGCGATTTTATGGCAAAAGTATTTGCCGATAAACTGGATAAAATTCTTGAACAAGACGAAAAACAGAGTTTCAACAGCAAAAATACAGAGGATATATACAGTCAGTTTCCGTCTTCAAGGGACGCAGCATAAGGAGGTTCAGAAATGGTAGGATTTATTATTGGATTGCTTGCAGGCGGTACAGCGGGAGTATTCACAATGTGTCTCTGTACTGCGGCAAAGCAGGCAGATGAAAATATGTCAAATTCGGACAAGTAATTTTGTCAGGTTTGGTGATACCATTCTGAAAAGATTTGTGGTATTCTTGTTGGTTGAAAGGAGAGTGAGAAAATGCCGACAGTAACGGTGATACAGCCTACAATATCAGAAGAACAAAATACAAAAATTCGTTGCGCCGCATATTGCCGAGTATCAAGCGATTCTGAAGATCAGCTTAACTCATTTATGGCTCAGATGAGGTATTATAGTCAGGTGTTCGATAATTCGGAAACAGAGGAACTCATCGACATATATGCTGACGAGGGTATCACAGGAACCCGTGAGGACAAGCGTGACGAGTTTCAGAGACTTATGAAGGATTGCCGAAAAGGAAAAATTGACAGAATTTATACAAAGTCCATAAGCCGTTTTGCCCGAAACACAAGGGATTGTCTGAAAAACGTCAGAGAGCTTAAATCGCTTGGTATCACAATATATTTTGAGAAAGAAAACATTGATACTGCCAATATGACCGATGAAATGATGATTACAATTATGGGCGGTCTGGCGCAGGAGGAATCAACTTCGATCTCGCAGAACTTGCGTTGGGGTATAAAAAAGAGAATGGAGAACGGCACAATAAAAATGTGTACTCCAGTTTTCGGATACGAACTTGTTGACGGAAATTTGATTTTAAAATCTGATGAGGCTGAAATAGTACGGCAGATATTTGATTGGTATCTGAATGGATATGGTTTGGCGGCTATAGCCCAAATGCTGAATGCTCTCAAAATAGAAAGGTTCGGCAGAACAAGTCATTGGACAGCAAGTACGGTTGGGGTTATGCTTAGAAATGAAAAGTATATAGGTGATCAGCTGTTCCAGAAAAAGTATACTACAGATACACTTCCGTTTCGACAGGTAGTAAATAAAGGCGAACGAGATCAATACTATTATTCCGACAGGCACAAGCCCATAATTTCAAGAGATGATTTTGATAAGGTTCAGAATATTTTAGCGGAGCATAAGAAATCGTTTAAAGGATTGAAGCAAGATCATATATTTGCAAAGAAGATTTACTGCGGAGAGTGCGGTTCAACATTTAAGTTTAAATGCAGAAAAAATAAAAATTATTGGGTGTGCCGACTGCATGATGCAGAGTCTGATAAATGTTCAAATAAGCAGATTTTAGAGGCGAATGCCATATCGGCATTTATAATGTTATGCAATAAGCTGTGGTACAACTATAAACAGATACTTCTCCCCTGTCAAGCAGCTTTACAGGATTTAAAGCTGAAAAAATTCAGCGGAAAAACTCAGGTAATGGACATACACAAGGAAATAGCCAAACTTCGAGAACAGGCTCACGTTCTTGCGAGATTGAAAACGAAAGGATTTCTGGACGAGGCAAAATACCTTGAACAAACCACTGAATTGACGGCGAAAATCAACAAGCTTCAGACGGAACTGAAAAAGCTTACACGCTCCGACGACGAGGACGAAATGCTTGAACAGATAGAAATGCTGATTGATTTTTTTGAAAAGCGAGAAAATATCATGATTGATTTTGATGAATCGGCGTTTGAGAATATCGTTGAGAAAATTGTTGTTATAGATCAGTATGAGCTGGAGTTTCACTTGATCGGCGGATTGAAATTCAAAGAAAACATATAACAGAAAATGCCTTGCAGTAAAATTGCAGAGCTTTTCTTTGTTGGTTTTGGTACTGGATTTCCGCAGAATTTTGTAGTATTGTTGTACATGGAGGTGAAATTAGATGCCCAAAAACAGAGTAATACCGTTCGGCTACTGCATGAAAAACGGCGAAATAACGACCGAACCAAAAGAAGTTTATGCAGTTGCAGAGATTTTCAGAGAATATCTGAATGGCAGCAGTTTACTTCAAATTGCAAAGCTTATGGAGTCCGAGAACATTCGATATACCGAGGATTCTGACCATTGGAACAAGAACATGGTCAAGCGGATAATCGAAAATGAGAAACATCTCGGAACTGACAAATATCCACAGATAATTGATGAGGATATTTTCAATCAGGCAAATGAAAAGCGGATAAGAAAGGCTAATACGCTTAATCTGGTATGCGATGATTTACAGGAAATCAGAAAGGTTACATACTGCCTTGAATGCGGAGAAAAGCTTTTCAGAAAAACCAACGGCAAGGGACGTGAATATTGGAACTGCGGAAATCCCGATTGCTTTAAATATGAATATCGACTGACCGACCAAATGATAATAGGAGCGGTATTGACCGTTCTGAACACAGCTATTGCAAATTCAAGCCTATTAGAGTACGGCGGCGAAATAAGCGTGTATTCCCCTACTGTAGATGTGATTAGAAAACAAAATGAAATCAATCAGATGTCCGATTCTATACAAATGGACTTTGACCGAGTGAAATCTGAGATTTTCAAGCTTGCCGAGATGAAATATGATTGCTGTACTTACAATGACAGTCCGCAGAAAACAGCGGAAATCAAGGCTCTGCTTGAAAATCACGAACAATTAAATACGCTCGATATAGGCTTATTCAAAGCGTGTGTTTCACGAATTTGGATAAGCCATTTTTGCACCATAGAGGTTGAATTTATCAACGGCATACACATCAAAAATATAACGGAAAGGAAGCTTGAAAATGACCACAGCAACAAATGTAACGATAATTCCTGCGAAAGTGCAGACTGCGGAAAATCGCAGTAAATACCACCAGTTGAGAGTTGCCGCATACTGCCGAGTTTCTACCGAGCAGGAGGAACAGCAGAATTCGTATCAGGTTCAGATTGCGTATTACACTGATTTAATTAATCGAAAAAAGGAATGGACGCTGGCAGGAATATTTGCTGACGAGGGCATAAGCGGAACGCAGACAAAAAAACGTACCGAATTTAATCGCATGATCCGTATGTGCAGAAACAAGAAAATCGACCTTGTAATTACCAAGTCGATATCAAGATTTGCCAGAAATACTGTGGATTGTTTGGAATATGTGCGACAGTTGAAAGACCTCGGGATCGGAGTGATTTTCGAGAAAGAGAACATCAATACGATGACAATGACTTCTGAATTTATGATAGCTCTGTACGGAAGTTTTGCTCAGGCAGAATCGGAGTCAATAAGCAAAAATGTAAGCTGGGGAAAAGAAAAAGCTTACCGTGAGGGCAAGGTACAGTTTCAGTATAAATATCTTCTCGGTTACAAAAAAGGTGCAGACGGCAAGCCTGAAATAGTTCCTGAAGAAGCGGAAACAGTTAAGCTGATTTTTAATATGTACCTTGACGGATACACGCTTTTAAATATCGCAGATACGCTTATGGCTCAGGGCAGAAGGACGGCTACAGGCAAAAATATTTGGAGTAAAGGCGAGGTTCAGCGTATTCTGAAAAATGAAAAATATGTCGGCGACGCACTTCTGCAAAAAAGTTTTACGGTGGACTGCATAACTCACAAAGTGGTGAAAAATAACGGTGAACGTCCTATGTATCTTGTGACAGACCATCATACGCCGATAGTTGACCGTGACACGTTCAACCGAGTACAGCAGGAGCTTGCAAGGCGAACTTCCAAGCGTAAAATCAGCGATAAAACCAAAACTGAGCAAGGCAAATACAGCGGAAAATATGCTTTATCCGAGCTGCTGATATGCGGTCACTGCGGAACTCCATACAGACGCAGGGTGTGGTCAAGAAACGGCAAAAAGCAGGTGGTCTGGCGGTGCATAAGCCGTCTGGAACACGGTAAAAAGTACTGCCCCGATTCACCTACGATCAAGGAAGAACAGCTCCATAAGGCGATAATTCGGGCGATAAACAATTACTATTCCTGCCGAAATGATATTGCAAGGATTTTAAAAGCGAATATTGGTTCGGTGCTTGAATGTCAAGGTCAGGAGGAAATTTTAGCTGCAGGAAAAAGACTTAGGGAAATCGACCAAGCAAGAAATGATTTAGTCAATTTGATAGCCTCCGGCGGCTGCGACGAGGACAAGCTTGACAGTGAATTTGAAAAGCTTTATGCGGAAGAACAGCAGTTGAGCGAACGTCTTGAAAATCTGAAATTGCAGAACAAAACTTCAGAAGGAACACAGGCGAAACTTGATGAAATTATGGATATGATAGAGCATGAAAAGTTTGAGTTGGAAACCTTTGATAATGTGCTGATACGCAAATTAATCGAGTGCATAAAAGTACTGAGTAAGACCGAAATATTGGTGATTTTCAAGGGCGGATACGAAGTTAGAACGGAAATTGAATAACGATTAAATTTACGGCTTGCGGAGAAATCTGCAGGCTGTTTTTGTTGGGAGGCGGTTATTTGGCAGGCAATTTTGATGGGATAAAGACAAGAAATTTTGGCATTGAGATAGAAATGACAGGCTTAACTCGCTGTCAGGCGGCAAAAGCGCTTTCAGGTGTTCTGGGAGGAGAGGTTGTCCATGAGGGTGGCACTTATGATAAATATACGGTTAAAGATATTAAAAGCAGGGATTGGTCTATTGTGTACGACGGAAGTATCAACTGTTACAATGCAAACGGCGACCGAGCTTCCAAATCCTACAGTGTGGAAATGAATTCTCCTGTTCTTGAATATGGGGATATTCCGCTTTTGCAGGAGGTTGTACGAGCTCTTAGAAAAGCGGGCGGAGTAACAGGTCCGAGATATTGTGCAGGCACGCATATACACATTTCGGCAGACGATTACACTCCGCAGCAGATACGCAATCTTGTAAATATTTTTGCAAGTAAGGAGGACTTTCTGTGGGACGCTTTGCAGGTTTCTTCTGCTCGTGAATCCTACTGTCACAAGATGGATAAGCAGTTCATCGAGGAAATTAACCGAAAAAAGCCTAAAGATATGGAAGAAATAAAGGGGCTTTGGTATCACGGCAGAATGAGCGAACAGTTTCAGCATTACTCAAATAGCCGATATGTTATCTGCAATCTGCACTCATTCTTTCAGCATGGTCATTACGAGATAAGGGCATACAACGGAAGTCTTCATGCAGGAGAGGTAAGAAGTCAGATAGTTCTTGCGCTTGCCATAAGCAATGCGGCAATGACTAAGAAATACTGTTCTCCGCACGTTTCGCAAAGCGATAATATGCGGTACAGCTTTCGTGTATGGCTTTTGAATCTTGGACTTATCGGAGATGAGTTCAAGAATTGCAGAACGCATTTGCTAAAACATTTGGATGGCGATATTGCATGGCGGCACCCGGAGGACGGAATAGCCGCAAGAGCAAAGCTGAAAGAAAAACGTGAAGCTGAACGGCAAGCCGCCCGTGGGCAGCGTGTCGAGCCTGTAAGCGAGGTTCAGGAGTTAAACGAAAATGTATCCGATGAAAATTCAGAGCCGACAGAGAGCGAATGTGAGAACTTTGAAGAAGATGAAGAAATGGGCATGGAAATGTCAATGTGATCGGAGGTAGAGAATGAAAAATAAACAGTTATATATTGCATATGGAAGCAATATAAATTTGGAGCAAATGGCATACAGATGTCCACATTCAAAGGTTGTAGGAACATCAGAAATCAAGGATTATGAATTAGAGTTCAGGGGCGTTGCAACAATCGTTCCGAATAAGGGTGCAAGAGTTCCCGTTCTGATATGGGAGCTTGACGAAAGGGATTTGCCTACTCTTAACAAATACGAAGGCTACCCCAGTTTCTACAGGCAGGAAAAAATGACCTTTGAAATGGACGGAAAAACCTACGAAGGTATGGCATATCTGATGAATCGTGGGACAATTTCTCCACCGAGTCAGCAGTATTACAACACGATTTTGCAGGGATACAGAGAAAACGGTTTGGACGAGAAATATCTTCAAACTGCTCTTGAAAATTCTCAGCAGCTTGAGTATTACGTGAATGATGAATTCGATGAGGATTTTGATGAAGATTACGATCTTGACGACGATATGCAGATGAAATTTTAGGAGGTTCAGCGTAATGAGATACAAAGGATTTTATGTGAAAATAACCCCCGATACTGATTTGCATCGGGAGGATAAGGACGGAAATGATATTTGCTGTAACGGCTTTACTATAGAAGTTTTTGCAGATGAGGCCGAAAAGCTTGAAATTGATGTTTTTTCGGCGGCGGTAGATTTTGAGATTTTTGAAAACAGCTTATCTGAGGCTGAACAGTTCGCAAAAGACTATATTGACAGCGAAGAAAAAGAATACCGTAGAATGATAAATGAGTTCAATGAATATTGATCGGGAGGAATAATTTATGATTTCTAAAAATACTTTTGTTACAATGATAGACACTATCAGCGAGGTAATTGAAGAAAGCAAGGCGATGTGCAGATGTCCGATATCGGGCATCTTTTTTGATGAAAATTCAAAATCAGAATTGCTTGCAGGCTGTGATTATCAGCAGGATTTAATAAAAATGTTGGAGGTCGTTATGCTCGACCGTTACAGCATTATTCGTGATTTTCTTTACAAGCGTGATGAGAACGGAGAACTTTTCTTTGGAATTCCACGGGCTGACGGTGTAATCGAGTTTTTTCTTATTTCAACCACTGAAGAATTATATGATTATCTGTTGGAACAAACGGTTGATATATTATTGAATTTTGTGTCAGCTTTATATGATGACTTTTAAGATGTTGGCTGTACAACTGAGTACAGCCTTTTACATATTTATTTTTCATAATTTCTCTATGTGATAAAATGAACTTGAAAAGAGACCAATATATATATGAAACTGATATGGCAAAGAGCTTAAAATAATACTTTTGAAGTATGCATCCATTTGGTCTCAGCAAGACATAACAGGACACCAATTTTGATACAATGCGTATCTTGATTGGTGTCCGTTTTCTTTATCCGAAAGTCCTTGTTTAATGGGATTTGTCAACACAATTTAACGAAAGCAGGCAATAAAGCTCGCAAAGGAGATTGGCACCAAGGCAGCAGATGAGCTGCGCATCCCCAAAGGGACGCTGGTGACGTGGGTGCAAAAAGGCGCGGATTGGGGAAATAGACACAGGTGCAGGCTCACGTACACCAGGAGAGTCACTTACTATCGCACAGCAGCTTCAGGCAGCAAACAAGCGGATCAAAGAGTTTGAAAAGAAAAAACCGTGAGCTTGAAGAGCTTAATGAATTTCTGGAGAAAGCATCTGCTTTTTTCACCGCGAACCGTCGGAAGTCTGGAAAGAAGAACGGTTAAAGTTCATTTTCAAAACGTTAATTTTCATTTACTGCGTCACACATACGCTACTGTTTGTATTGAGAATGGCTTTGATGCTAAAACTGTCAGCGAGTTGCTAGGTCATTCTAATGTTAATATTACACTTAACCGCTATGTTCACTCATCGCTTGATACAAAAAAAGAAATATGTTGAAAAACTCAATTTTGTAGCTTAAAAGTTTTTAGCCGTCAGAAACATCTTATTGGTAGTAAATAATGCATGATTTTACGTTGATTTTTTGCCTTTTTGCCTGTAGGTGCAGATTTTGCGAAAAAATTATATTTTGTTTTGTAAACTATTATACCAGAAAATTGATAAAATATGTATTGATTTTCTGATAAATGTTTGGTATAATGGCGAATAAAGGCGGTGATCGTATGATCAGAGTTGCAATTTGTGATGATGATAAACATATGCAGGAAAGTTTATCAAAGTATTTGTTAGATTATTCAATGCAATGTGACAGAGAAATTGATCATGCAGAATTTGATACTTGTGAGGAATTAATGGACGAGTATCTCAAGGGGAACTCGTTTGATGTTATATTGCTCGATATTGAATTTAAAAATAATGAGGAAAAACAAATGAATGGTATTGAGCTTGGAAAAAGATTGCGTGGACTGTATGCCAATGACAACACTGCTATTGTTTATGTGACATCTTATGGCGAGTATGCTATTGACTCCATTAAAATAAGGCCCTATGATTATATAAAAAAGCCAATTACCTATGAAAGAATAGTTGAATTTTTTGAAACTTATTATTTGGATCAGGCTAAGAGAAAAAAGGTGTTTGAATATACTGCACATAAAGTCAAAAACAGTATCATAGTATCTAATATTTGTTATTTTGAGAGTCAGGGCAGAACAATAGTGATACATACTATTACGAATCAATACACCTTTTACGGAAAATTATCTAATCTGCTTGACAATGAAAGTTTAAGTGATTTTATCAGTATTCATAAATCGTATTTAGTAAATAAGAATTATATTGAAAGATTCACTTCACATTCAGTCGTCCTTATTGGCATAGACCGAGTGGAATTGCCGATAAGCCCTAATAAGAAAATGGAGGTCAGTGAACAGCTGTTGAAAGAATGATATGACTACTTTATTTTATTTGTTTTCAAATGTGTTTCACATATATGCCACTTATCAGTTTTCCAATGTGTTTTTACAAAAGAAAAAAGAGTCGGCAAAATCAGATATTGTCCTGTTTACACTTTATTACATTATAAATAGCTGTGCGTATTTGGCCTTTGACAATCGATTGATTACGATTCTGTCAAACATTATACCATTTATTCTTATATTTTTGTACTATAAAGTATCGTTATTTAAGTCTTTGTTGTCAGCATTTGTGTTATGTGTTTTTTCCATTGTAGTAGATACAGCGGTTGTTGCTATACAGTCTTTACTCAATATAAACTCTGTTTTTTTTGATGAGGGATTTGTATCAAATATTGTGTTTCTAACACTTGTAAATATCATAGCTAAGAGCTATTTTAAATACAGCGATCAAATTGTAAAATTACCAATAATGTATTATATTACTGTGATATTTGTTCCGCTTGGCAGTATAATGGTTGGTTACTTTGTCGCAAAAGATCTCAATGTCATATCGTTGATTTTAAGCGTTATCATATTATTGATGAACATAGTTATTCTTTACCTTTATGATAATTTGGTAAATATGTTTTCCCAGCAATATGAAACTGACGTTATTGAGCAGCAAAACAAGGCATATCTTAATCAGTTGCATTTAATGCAGGAATCTCAGATGAAGATAAGATTTTTAAAGCATGATATGAAAAATCATATTATCAATATGCAAAGTTTGCTTAGTGCTGAGAAATACGATCAGCTTAAAGATTACCTTGCTGAAACCAATGATTATATTTATAGTAATAATGTTATTATTGACTCAGGAAATGAAACGATCGACAGTGTTCTGAATTACAAATTGGCACCGTTAGAGAACAACAGCGTTGAAAAAAGTTATCATGTTGTTCTTCCTGAGCAAATTCTTATTAGTTCATTTGATTTAAATATTGTTATTTGTAATCTGATAGATAATGCACTTGAAGCGTTAAGCCTCCTAGGAGAGAACGATGAAAAGAAGATAACTATCGATATTGTTTATAAGCAGGGTTACATTAAAATATTAGTAGGAAATTCATTTGACGGAATTATACACAAGGATAAAAGGACAAGAAAAAATGATGAGATAAATCATGGAATAGGGTTAAAGAGTGTTCAAAATATCGCGGAAAAATATGGAGGACTTTTAAAAACTAATGTATCTGATAACTGGTTTGAAACATCAGTGATAATGTATGAAAAATAGAGGTAACAATAAGTTACCTCTATTTTTTTTACAAAAAAGACGTTCTTTTTGACATTTACGGTTTTGTATTCTTATATTATGTATAATCAAGTCATAACTTGTTATGAAAGGAATAAAATCATATGAAAAGAAATTTAATGAAACTCAGCACAAGAATGGGTAAGGTGTTTGCTGCGTTGGCACTTTTGGTTACTGTATCAAACGTGAATTCTACATGCCTTTTCATCACTCACCAGCCTGAACTGCCTGCTGATTATAAGAAACTGCGTAAGTTCTAATGTTTAAGAAAACTGCCTGCAAAATAACGCAACGTCTATGTGAAAAAGGTATTATATCCGAAAGCGATTTCGATTTGTATGAATACGGATTTAATATGGGGATAACGGTTTTACTTAACCTTATCAGCACTATAGTTATCGGCGTTATTGCGAGCAATGTGTTTGAAAGCATAGCTTTCTTTGTTTTTTATATACCACTGAGAAGCTATGCCGGAGGATACCACGCTAGCACCCCGAGGAGGTGCTATTTTATTTCCATTTGAGGATTTTCATACTTACTATGTTGGTATGAATAGAATTTGGTTTCATAATGAATGTAATTTGCCGACTAAAAGATCAAAAAATTTTGTAAAAAGAGTCAATCACAGGGATGGTAGTGTTTCAATAACAAAAAAAATAGATAATAAAAATGTAACCGTAAAGTATACAAAAAATAAAGACGGAAATTTATATCCTAGGTTCGAGAAATTTGCTCATCCAGAGCACCCTAATCCGATAAAAATGAAAGCAAAATTAACTGGTGTTTTTAGAAAAGATGTTAAAATCATTCGTAATGAAACTGGTATAAAATTACCAAAGGATTATACTTGGCACCATTTGGAAGATGGAAAAAGTGTGTTAATGGTTCCTTCCAAAATCCATTCACCAAGGTGTGGCGGATTTAATCATATGGGCGGAGCAACTAAAATAAGACACGGAATAATTTAAAGGAGGATAATTATGAAACTGGTCGAAGTTGGCGAAAAGCTAAGCAGCAAGGATATCAAGGAAATGGAGGGTGAACTGAATTTAAGCTTTCCAAAGGACTATAAGGACTTTTTGCTGAAAACAAACGGCGGAATGCCTGAGGATGAAGTGGAGTTCGATTTTATTGAGAACGGAACTTCCGACGAGGATGAGTTTGAGCAGGGCAGTGATATACACTATTTCTATGATGACAACGAGATAATGGAGTCATACGAGAATTTGGTGGACGAGGAACTTATCCCCGACGAATATCTGCCGATAGCCTGTGATTCTTTTGATAATCAGATATTGCTGTGTTTGGGCAAAGGCGATAATTATGGTACGATATATTTTGCAGACGCTGAAAGCGAAGAGAGCGAGGACTCAGGTTGGGTGCTGTCAAAGGTGGCAGACTCATTTACTGCGTTCTTGGGTATGTTAAAACCTGCGGAGGACTGATAAAAAATGGAGGTAGTTATATGTTAAAAGATTACGTTAAATTCAGAGATATTGATGTGTCACGAATCGAACAGTGTAAGGGCAGATTGCCTGAAGAATTGTTTGATTTTTGGAGAGAGTTTGGTTTGGGAACATTCTACAATGGTTACTTAAAAGCGATAGACCCGAACGAGTATATCGAACTTGTGCAGCAGTCATATTTTGACGGTGAAGTTACTATCCCGATATTTGCGACAGCATTTGGTGATATCATTACATGGGAAGATAACAAGTATATCGGGATACTCAAGTATAGATATCAAGATAGTGATATAATATCAACTGGATTTGAGGACTTTTTTGAGGAAGTTGAAGAGGGCGTCCTTGATGACGATTATTTCACTATCAAAAAGTATAACGCAGCAGTTAAGAAATATGGTGAACTGGAGTATGATGAGTGCTTTGGATATGTTCCGCTGCTTGCACTTGGCGGAAAAGAGTCTGTAAAAAACCTTAAAAAAGTCAAAATGCGTGAGCATATTGCACTTATAGCTGAACTGACAGACGGCATTTAAAACTATTTTACTTTAACAATATGGAGGTAATAAAATGCCAACAAACCAAGAAAAAGTTTCACAGCTTTTAGCGGCAAGGAGATATATAATAATCCTAAAACGGGAAAACAATTAGTATATGATACAGATGGTAATTACTTTAGGATTGAAGACACAACTTTAACGGGAAAAAGAGTATACACTTATCTATTTTCTAACTTGCGTTTTGAATCTATATATGAGAAGATTCTAAGCTTATTCATTTGGTGATCAACGGCGAAGAGATCATAACGACTGAAACCCACCCGTTTTATGTAAAAAAATCAAGGCTTTGTCAACGCAGGAGAACTTGCAGTCGGTGATGAATTGCTTGACTCAAACAAAAACATTCTTTTGGTTGAAAATTTTGATGTTGAGTTGACAGACGAACCAACTACAGTGTATAATTTTCAGGTAGAAGATTTACATACATATCACGTTAGTGGTTTTGGTGTGTTGGTGCATAATGCTGGCGATGATTATGCTAAGCCTACTGAACCATATAATAGAAGAAAACATTATGGCAATACTCCAACGAAGAAAGACCGGCAGGTTGTGGGTGGTTCTCCAGATCATGATCCCCCATTGGTTAAACGATATTATGAAGGAGACCCTAGTACAGGTGAAAAGCCAGGTTATCAAATGACCGCCAGTGAACGAAGGGCAAGTGCATAAGATCGTAGTCGGATGAAGCCAGCAACTAGGTTAGAACAGAATTCGCAAGGTGGACGAATGTCACATTATTCGAAGGAGATGAAGAAAAAGTATGGACTTGATAAAAAAGATTGAAGAACATTATCTAATAAATTGGGGTGAGTGCACAGAGTATATTTTTAATGATAAAGAACCTATTCATAATTTGTTGCCATTTTTTAAAGTGCTGAAATTTAAACCCAATGAAAAAAGAAATTCATGGATATATGCAACTTGCGGGATGTCAGGGAAAGACAAAGAGCAAGGATTAGAATTATTTATACTAGCTTCAACCGAGAATAACTTTTTAATTAATTTGCTTGTAGCTATAGCACATTATTATGCTAGCGGAAATATGCTTGGTTTAGGACACACGGTTAATTTTGGCTGTGCTTGGTACGAAAACTCTAAATGTGACCATGGTTTAATTTCATTGCCTTACTTAGATGGACCAGAACTTGAGTGGTTAGAAACTAAATCTATGAACAT
Source organism: Ruminococcus sp. RTP21198st1_G1_RTP21198_201120 (assembly GCF_040924265.1). Classification (NCBI taxonomy): domain Bacteria; kingdom Bacillati; phylum Bacillota; class Clostridia; order Eubacteriales; family Oscillospiraceae; genus Ruminococcus; species Ruminococcus sp. RTP21198st1_G1_RTP21198_201120. Next base: position 25,651 of record NZ_JBCOMH010000020.1, on the reverse strand, counting down.
TAGGTTTTTATGGCTTATACCAATAACTGAGGAAGAATTACGATATAAAAAAGAAAATGGCTTAGAAGCATTAGAAAATATATTTGAAGAAACTGAATTTAACTATATTGATCCATTTCGTGACAGTGTAGTATAAGGTTAACGTCATTTCAACAGACCCTGAAACAATGGAAACTTCTCCGAAAACAGTTCTTGAAACCTACATAAGAGAAGATTCCAAACTAATTCACCTAGTTATAAATTGAAATACATCATGATAATCAAAATCCCAATGACCATTTTATGAAAAAAATCAAACTGATCATCGACTGGGTGGTAATTATAAAAAAACACCCTCACTATAATGAAGGAAGTAAAATTAATCGTGCTCAATGGCGTCAGCAAAAGAAAAATTATTGGAAAAATGAGTGGGATTCGGGAAGGTGGAAATAAATGAATAATTATAAGTATTTTAGTGATGTCTTAAAGAATGGATACTTCACAGAAACACCATGTCAGTTTTGTGGAAGTTCTGAACATTGTCTTGAAGGATCTTTTTTTGACAGAGATGACAATCTTGTATCTATATGTCTCAATTGCTTTGATAAACGAAAAGTAAGTGTAGATATTCCTAGCTATATAGCAGACAGAGTTGTAAAAAAACAAAATGAAAAAGTAACTGAATTGAGTTTTTGTCCACCTGTACCTTGGATTCAAAATAACGATTGGCCTGTTTGCTGTGATGATTATATGACATATATAGGTGAGTGGGAAAGGGAAGATTTTATCAAAAATTCTACAAACGGTGATGGATTGTCTTTACTAAAAGAACTTTTGATTGATGAACTAAAGAATAATGTTGAAAGTTACGAAGCACTTTGGGCGGATTTAGGATATGAAACTGCTGCATTTGTTTTTAAATGTTCAAAATGTGGAAACAAAGTGGTTTTATGTCAAGATTATTGATGATATCATTTTGTAGATTAAAAAGGAGAAGATTATGGGACTTATAGGAATAAAGGCTGCAAAAAATGATTTTAATGCAGCTATAGCAAAAATCGTAAGAAAATATAGGGATATGTCACTGTCTGAAATCAAGAAGATAGTGTTGGAGGGTAATTATTTATATGAGTGTGATTATGTTGATGAGCAGGGTATCAAGGTGATACTGTCTATTGATTCGGAGCTGAATAAGAGCGGGATAGCGACTGTTATTTACGAGCACGACCGGATAACGGACCTTGCTAGGCTCATATGCTGAAACTGCGGAGCAGGTAGAGGAAGAAATGGACAGAGAGGCATTGTTAGAAAAAAATCTCATGTGTTTGTGACTTGCTTGCTGAAGTTAATGGTTTTGATAATATTTCTGATTTTTATTATCTAAAAAAATATTGCCGAACTAATAAAAATAAAGAAACTTTGTAAAAAGCATTCCATTAATAAGTATGTGAGTATGGACATAAAAATTTTCTTATAAGGCACAAAATGCAAAAGTGTTTGGACTTTAACAGAACCTAATGAAAATTATAAGGAAATATTGGGAATGGCACTGTTAAGAAAATCAAATAAGGAGAAAATAAGGCAATCAAATGAAAATAAAACATTTTGGTGGAACTGAATATGCAAATAATATTTCTGAATTTTCGGAAATATTACAAAAAAGGTATGGCGATGATGTCAACGAGTTTTGGATCACTAATGATACTCAAGATAATCCTTGCTTAGTGATATTGGTAAACAAAGAAATGGCGAATCTCACCTATTTTCCAGACGAGGAGTCACTCGGTTTTCAGTCAGTTGGTCGCCAAACCGGTCAGACCAATGAATATTGTATTTTTTATACTAATACACCTGAGGAAGAAATTGAAATCAGCAGAGATTCAATTATCTCAGTAAATAAAGCTTTCGAGGCAGCCAAAAAGTTTTTTTATAAATGTGAAATGCCGGATAATATTGAGTGGGCTGAAAATTAAAGGTTTATAATTTTTAGGTAGAGAATATCGTACGAAACAAAGAAAATTAATTAAAGCAGGCAAAATCCAAGATGCTTTTGATATGTTAAAGGAGGGCAAGACAAAATGAGTATAGAGATTAAAGTTGAACCGTACATTTCGGTAGGAAAATGTGTCTTTGGAATGACACGAAATGAATTAACCAAAATGTTAGGAGAGCCAATTTCAACAAATAATTATGGTTATCCGTCTTCTGATGGATTTATAGATGATTATAACTTTTTTTATCTTCTTAGTGATAAAAACGAAGTTTTTGAAGCAGTTGAGATTTTTCCTATATATACTGATGAATTGATTATATTGATTTATGATAACAAAAAAAATTGAATTAAGCACTGATCTTGAAAAGACCTTAATGGAATTTGCAAAGATAACAGATGATATGATTCAAGATGAGGACGGTTATTCAAGTGTAAAGCTTGGTATGAGGCTGTTCTGCCCTGATGGACAAGTGGAGAACGCTATTTTTTACAAACAACATTACTATGATTAAACACAGGAAAATTTTCATACATGACAAATTAAGCAATATGCTGCGTTGACTATTTAAGGTTTATAACTTCAAAGCTGAGGATCATCATATTTACTTTGTTGGTGATCGTGCGGTTTGGGAGCATAATAAAAACTGTACTTCATGTATGAATGAAGATGGAGGTTCTCCAGACTTAGATAACGTCGTTTCGCAGAGAAGTGATTTAAATAGGGCAGTAAAAAATACAGATAATTATCGAAGTATGGAAAGAGAGTGGTCGAAGGCATTAAAGAGTGGTAAAAAAGTTACTGATGTAGACATTAAGCTTACATACGAAAATGGTTCATCACGACCATCTGTTTTTGATGTAAGTTATAAAATTGATGATTTAAAAATTATAAGACACTTTACACAATAAAGGAGAAAATTATGATCAAAGGTTTTGAAGACGCATTCACTGATTTACAGTCAGAATTTGTTTCGCTATGTATGGAATACACCAACGGAAGTGTTGATAAAATATATATCTATATTTATCAAGACACATCGCAGAAAATGTTCAACGCTATTTTTGTTAAAGGACAGAATGTTATACCTGCTGGGAATTTTGCCGATGATGAGGCCTCTGACGAGTTTTTATCGATCGGAATAAAAGATATTGACAAACTGGTTGAATTGTGCGATATGTATCAATGTAAAGGTCCTAATGAATATAAGTTGGAGTTTGATGTTGCTACTCATAAATTCGATGCATCCTACCGTTATGATAACTATACCAAGAGTGGAATATCACCTGTGTCGGAATTGATGAGTTGGTATGAAGAAATTAAAGAGAAATATGGCAAATAATCAATCGATGTTCAGAATGTGATGAGGCGATAAAAGGGAATGTTTAAAAATTTTTTTAAATTTGTTGGTGAAAACAAGAGTTGCCGTTCAATTAAAGACTTTATCAATGCTGTCTCTGGTAAAAGTTATTTAAACGGAATGTACAGATTCTTTGAAAAAAATGATATTGATGAGTGGAATGATATTGTTGGTGACTGTTTCCCTAAATATAAAGATACTTTTTCAGTTTTAAGTTATGATTGGATGGGTCGTATATTTGCTTTGGAAAAGAAAACGAATATGGTGATACTTTTTGAACCTGGTACAGGTGATGTTTATGATACCGATGCCGATATAATAAAATTCCATGATGAACTCATTTCCCAAAATCCTATTGAGTGTCTTGTGTCGGACTTGTTTGAATATTGGTATAAAGCAAATGACTACAAACCTCTGGCCTATAAGGATTGTGTCAGTTATAAAGTGCCTCTGTTTTTAGGTGGTAAAGACGAACTGGATAACCTTGATATATGCGATATGGAAGTATATTGGGAAATAATGATGCCATTAATGAATCTTTAACCAATATACTTACGGAGGTGTAAAATTGCCAAGCAACCAAGAAAAAGTTTCACCAGATGCCAAAGCGAAAAAAGCTGTTAATTCAGTATATGGCAAAAAAACTGACCCGATATATGGATACGAAGTTGATACGCTGGAAGCTGATCATATTATGCCTCTAAAAGAAATAACTGAACAGTCAGGACTTGATCAGTTGAGTTTTGAAGACCAGAAAGCAATTGCAAATTTAGAAGAAAACTTTATGGGACTTGGAAAACGAACAAATGCATCTAAAGGTGCTAAATCTATCAGTGCTTGGTCGGGACATTCAAAGTTAGAAGCAATCTCTGAAGAAGCACAACAGTTTTTAAATCAAAAAGATGAAGCTGCTCGTGCAGCTATTGCAAAAGCAATAAGTGAAAGGTTAGGAAAGAAATGAATACTTATACCAAAGAGATTAACGGAATAAAGTATACAATTAAAGTTGATGATATGCTTTACTTTCAATCACAAGCATTATGGAGAGCAATATCTGATATTCCTGTTGGTAGATTAAAAGACGGATTTAAAATTCAAATTGGTTTTTCCTTATATATTTTGCAAAAGGCAATCAGTGGTTATTGTATAGTTACACCTGATTATGAGTCAACACCATTCTTAAAAGTTACTGAGGATTTAACACTTGCTTTTTGGATTCAAATGGAACAGTTGGATATGTTACAAAAATATCATATTAATGGTGAAACAATTAGATTTGATGATAAAATTGCTGTTGCTAAAGGTTCTATAGTTAAACCCAAAATTTGTTTACAAAGATTTAGAGATTTAGGTGGCTCAGGTTGGTGTGTGAATGAGATATTTCAAAATAAAGATGGTAAATTCTCCAACGTTGATACTACGGAATACGAATCAATTTATGCTTATCAATTATTAAATATACGTCCCTCCGTCTTAAAGGCGCTTATGTTGCCGTATGACTATATAGTAGTCATTGACGGAGATGATATAATTGAGCTTTTAAATGAAAAGGATGAAAGTATTATTACAAAAAACAGTCCTTGAAACATACATAAGAGAAGATAATAAGCTTATTCATTTGGTGATCAACAGCGAAGAAATTATTACAACTGAAACCCACCCGCTTTATGTGAATGATCGTGGCTTTGTCAACGCAGGGGAATTGACACTTAGTGATAAGCTTCTCGATACACATGGCAGTCATTTGTCAATTGAAAAAAAGTAATATTGAGTTGACAAAAAAACTACTGTTGTATACAATTTTCAAGTTGAAGATTTTCATACTTATCTTGTTGGTGGTTTTCGCATACTTGTACATAATGCAGGGGATGCATATAAACGTCCGTCAGGTTATCGTAAAGGCGTTAGGGATAAAACATGGGAAGAAGCAAAGGCGAATTCTCCTGATGAAATTGTTCGTGATCCTAAAACAGGAAAACCAATTAACCCCAATGAGCCTTGGAATATGGGGCATAAACCTGGTTATGAGTTTAGAAAACATCGAGCAAGTGCACAGGAACGTGGTATAGACAGAAAACAGTTTTTAGATGAACACAATGATTCGTCCCACTATCGCCCAGAACTTCCAAGTTCAAATAGAAGTCATTCTTGTGAAGATATGACAGATCAATATTTAGGACCATGATTTTAGATTATTTGTCATAAGCTTGAATTGGTAGTTAAATAACTATTATTGCATTAGTTGGTATTGAAAGTATGTATATAACAACATAAATTTTTGGAGGTGCAATATGGAAAATATGCAAAACAAAAAAGAGATTTTTAAAATCATTCACGAGACCGTAAAACTAACACCGAAGGTTATTTCATATTCTGATGAAACCGAAAGTCATAAGATCGATATATACATTGGTGAAAATAGGCCAGATGTTGGTCTTACAACATATTCAACTATTGGTTTGTCAGAGTATCCAATAGAAATTGTGGATAGACAAGGAAGAGAAATCAGGGTGGAATTTATAGGTATGTGCACGAGTGAGTTCACAAGTTTTCCTAATATATTAGCGTCCTGTGCGTTCAATATTATCAAGGATCATTATTCGTACACTCCTGGAATGGTGAACATGAATGTTATTGATGATTATTATAAAAACTTAGAAATGAGGCATATTTATTACACTATCCCGTCATACTGGGAGGATTTGCAAGGCCATCTTATTGACGGTCATATAGTAAACTGGCTGTTTGCAATACCTATCTCGGACAATGAACTGGATTATTTAAACGAAAATGGTGTAGACGCTTTTGAAGACTTGTTGGAAAGCAATGATACTGAGGTATATGATTTGTATCGAAGGTCTATCATCTAAATGACACCCTATTGTGAACAGCGAAGAAGTCGTTACAACTGTTGACCATCCGACCACCCGTTTTATGTAAAAAATCAAGGCTTTATCAAAGCATGGATATGTGGGAATTATGTAACAGTGATTAGATATTAGTTACGCAGATAACTCAAAGTTTCCAACGGTGTAGAATTTTCAGGTAGAAGATTTTCATACCTATCATGTTGGTGAGTTTAGAATACTTGTACATAACGCAGATTACAAAATTACATTATCAAGAGAAAAGTATCCAGAGTCTGCAAAACACATTGAGGATGCAATAAAAAATGGTCAGCCGAGGGAACTTACAATAAATAGAAGTGTAGCAAAATCTAATATAAAAGCGTCACTAAAGGCAATTAGCAAAGTTTCAGGTAAGGATTTGGATGAGTATCCTTTTGCAATGTGTAAAGAAGGAGGCAAAGGGACTCATGTTCGTGCAATCAAAAGATCCGATAATAGAGGTTCAGGTTCTTTTATTGGGCATAAACTAAGGGGTCTCCCCGATGGGGCTACATTTGAAATAATAATTGTTGATTAATGGAGGTTAATGAAAATGCAGGAAAATAATAAATTGTGGTTAGAGGTCAAGGAAATGTTTGAAACGTCACAGACAGAGGTAACGATATTTAATGGTGCTGGGTCAGACAGTGCTAAAATATGTGATATGCTTAGAGTAACTTCTGCGTCTGCTATGGGTGCTGTCATGCTGAACACATCAGGAGTTGTATTTGATGATTGGATAAGACTTTATGGCGGTGATACATCTGATAGGGTAGGCATATCTAAAATAAATTTGCTGTCTAAAAACGGTACACCTGAGAGGGTCAAACAAATGCTTATCGTTGCCACTGATGTTGTGGGCGGTATATTTGCGATCAATTCAGGCAAATTTGATGAGGGCATAGGCGATGTGTGGTATTTTGCTCCTGATACTTTGGATTGGGAAGATCTTGAGTTAAGATACTCTGAATTTATTGCCTGGCTCGCTCAGGGGAATATAGATGAATTTTATAGTTCAATGAGGTGGACAAATTGGAGAGAATCTGCAAAGAATGTGGAATTTGATAAATCCATTTTGATATATCCGTTTCTTTGGTCCGAAGAAGTTAACATTGAAACTGCGTCAAAATCAATAGTTCCATTTGACGAGTTGTTTGCTACAAACATGGAATATAGAGAAAAGTTTGGCATTGGCGATTAATAGATCTTAATTGGAGATTAATTTCTGAACTAATAGTTGGTGATGAACTTCTTGATGTAAACGGAAATGTTCTTTTAGTTGAAAATTTTGATGTTGAGTTGACAGATAAACCAGTAAAGGTGTATAATTTTCAGGTAGAAGATTTCCATACTTATCATGTTGGCGAAAATGGAGTTTGGGTTCATAATGCAAATTGCAAGTTGATAAAAAATGATGACGGTACATATGATGCTGAGCTATCATATAAAGAGGATTGGACACCAGAGCAACGAGCAGAAGCCGATGCAAAATGTAAAGCTTTATCGGATGCTGATACTGTAAAAACTAAGGTTGAAAGAAATGATTCTCCGTCTGTAGAATATAAGAAGGCATTTGGAAAAGATTCGATACCAGCTGGCAAAGATATTGATCACACAATAGATTTACAACTTGGCGGAAATCCTGATGTAAAAGTTAATGGAAAGCCTTTGGATAAAAGTGTAAATAGGAGTCTTGGCAAACAAATAGGCTATTTGATTAAAGATTTTGATTACGGTACAATAATAAGGAAATTTACAATGGTCAATCGACAATAAATTATTGAGGAGTGTTAATTCATGTACGAAAATTTTAACGAATTCATTAAGAATAATGAAAAATTGGATATTAAAAGCGAAAGAGAGTTTTTAGAGGTTTATAATGGTAAATCATTCTTAAATGGGCTATACAGAATCCATAATCTAGAAGATAGAGAAAAATGGAATGAAATAATAGGTAAAACATTTCCGCCAGCAATGGGAAAAATAATGGTTTTTGGCTATGATTGGCTAGGACGGAGTTTTGCAATTTATAATGAGACGGATACAGTACTGATGTTTGAGCCAGGAACAGGTGAAGCCTTTGATACTGATTTTAACTTTTATGACTTTCACAATAAAGAAATTCCCACTAATCATTTGGTATGCTTAGCTTCAGAGTATTATGAAAAGTGGCGTAAGGCAAATAACAATTATATTTTACCGCATAACAAGTGCGCAGGTTACAAAGTACCGCTATTCCTAAATGGAAAAGATGTGGTGGAAAATCTTGAAATATCTGATATGGAAGTATATTGGGAAATAATGATGCCATTAATGAATCTTTAACCAATATACTTACGTAGGTGTAAAATTGCCAAGCAACCAAGAAAAAGTTTCACAGCTTTTAGATACTATTAGGAGTTGTAGTAAAATACAACTGTATAAACTCTGACTATTATTGAGAGCAAAGACGATTTTTACGACGAGTACTACTACATGAAGCCCGAATGTGAAAAAAGCCGTTGGGAGAAATTCAAAGACGGCTGCAAAAAGGTCGGCGAATGGTGTAAGAATCATTGGAAAGCTGCTATAACAATAGTAATAGTTATTGCGGCTGTGATTTTAGTAGCCACCGGTGTCGGTGGTATATTGGGTGCTATGGCATTAGGCGCATTGTTCGGCACAGGCATAGGAGGTCTTTTCGGCGGTATTATTTCTGCTGTTACAGGAGGTTCGTTTTGGATGGCTTTGAAAACGGAGCGTTTTCAGGAGCTATTGCAGGAATTATTTCAGGAGGAATGGGATTTGGGTTGTCTGCCGGAGGAAAAGCCGCTTTAGGACTTGGCAAAACTATGCTTATTGGTGCAGCATCGGGCTTGGGTTCCTCTCTAATTAGCGATTTAGGAGATATATTAATTAAAGGTGAAGATATTTCGTTAGGCGAGGTATTTTTCAATGCTGCTTTTTCTGGTGCATTTGGAGCTGCATTTGCAGGGGCTAGCTATGGCTTTTCTAAAGCCTTTGGTTCACTATTAAAAAAATTCTTCCTGGCTTTCAAAAGCAAAAGGGTTATTTAGAATTGGCAAAACTTCTAATGCTAATTATGGTAAAATAACATCTTATACGACAACAAATCCTAAGGGTATTTCAATAAATTTTTCAAGTTATAATTCTAAGTCATTTAGAATTGAATTTGACGTGTCAAGATATTTACATTATCATTTTCCTTCTTTGTTTGGAAGTAAAGCTTATGTTCCTTTATCTCCAATGATTGATTCGAGTATATCTCGTGTCATATCAAATTATTTTCTTAGTGAGGATTAGTCATTATGAGATACAATAATGAAGTATTTGTAAAATATAGAATAGATAAAGATTCAATTGTTTTTTGGACTTCGGACATTAATGAAAATATTTCTGCTGCCAAGGTATTAAACGAGTTTTTATATGATTTTTCTAAAGGAAAAAAGATATTTTTTCATGGTTACAGATTACCGGAAGAATATCTTTCTCAAATAGTTGATACAAAGGTAATCTTAGAAAAATCAGAAATCATTAATGACCCATTTAATATTTTTTTGAGATTAAGCGATGCGAAAATAAATATAAATCATTTTGATTGTGCGTGCGAGTCAATGATATATTATTTTGATAATAAGGTTAATTGGACGGATTTTTTAGCAACATCTATCATTAGTCAGCCTCAAAAATATATTAAAGAAGGAATATTAATAGCCTATTTTGCTTCTGTGGACCAAGGGGCAGATTATTGGTTTGAATGTAGCAAGGATTACAAAGAAAATGTGTTGATATTACTCCGCACTCTAACGGCATTAGGATGTAGAGTAAAACAAGTTTCTCATTTATCATTTCCATATAATTAGAGCGTATCAGATGAATTTTTGGAAAAAAACAATTAAGGTGAGATGAGATGGAATATTTATTATTTGAAATATTGTATTGAGGTTTAAACTATGAGAAGATGCGAACCACTAAACACATAAGAAGCAAACAGATAATTGAACTTAGAAAACATATGGCACTATTGAAAATGGTTTTGCACCTTGTCAATGCTATATACTATAAATTAGGAAATGATTACTGCAAAACAATTGAAAATAAAATTATGTCAATAATAAAAAATGATCCTAAATATGCCGTAAAATATTATCGCCCTTTATTTATTAATGATAATGCTGATTTGAAATCACTGAAATCAAAAGTGCTTTCCATAGATGAAAGCATATGTGATGTTGATGATGTTATCAGCTCAATAAAATCATCAACGCAGACCCAAGAGGACAAAATTAAATCACTTGAGTCATTGAAAGAAAATATTAGTGAATACATTTCCGATGTTGTGGCTATTGACTAAAATGCGGCTGACGCTATCAATAAGAGCAAGAATGACTTTTATGAAAAATATGAATACTTAAAACCGGATATTGAAAAAAAGCTGGTTGGAAGAAAAAGTAGATAACGCTTGTGAGTGGTGCAAGGAAAATTGGCAGTCAATAGTTAGTGCGTTTGTGACTATTGTCATTGTTGTCGGTATTGTTATATTGAGTATTTCAACATTTGGAACAGCAATTCCAGTAATTGCTGTTGGTGTAGTTGGAGCAATCGTAGGCATTTCAGGTCAATTAATTAGTGATATTATTTCATGTGCGATAACAGGCGATTGGGATGGTAACTGGCAATCATATATTGGATCAGCGATAGGCGGTTTTGCTGGCGGTGTTTTATTATTGCTTACTAATCCAATTGCTGCTTGTTCAGCAGAGGCGGCAATATCAACGTTTTTTGGCGAAAATCTTGAAAATATCACTGGGGGACAAAAACGATCGACTTTTGAAATATTATTTGATACTGGTTTAAGCACAGGAACAGCGGCTTTTTTTAGTGTTGCTTTAAGTAAAATTACTGGAAAGCTTTCAAAAACTCTTTGGGAAAAAATTCCGGTGTTCAAAAGACTTTCAGGCATAAATAGCTATGATGCTTCATTTAAAATGGTAATAACAAAATTAAAACAGGGAAGTATTAAAAAATTTCATTATAAAACAATTAGAAATGGTGTAATTTCAGGACTTTCTGGAGGCGCATTGGAAAATATAGCAAGTGCTTTTTTTGATGGGATTAAGGAATGGTATGACGAATGGAGAGAGTTGTCACAAAATTAATAAGAAATGAAGGAGGTCTGATCAATGAAATCAAAATCGAAATTTACTGTGAAGATACCGTCAGAGATTTATAAAGGTGAAGTTTTTATAACTGCTTTTTTCATTGTTTTAAACGTAATGTATACGATTTTTGGTAATCCTCCGCATTTCCCTATGTATATTTCAACAATATTATTCATTTTTATTCCAATAGCTATTTCATTATTGTGGATAAGAAAATTAAAAATTGTAGTAAGTGGCAGCAAAATAACCGTTAGGAAGATTTTGGGATTCAAATATAGTGTTGATGTTTCAGAAATAACAAAGATAAAATGGATAATTAATGATACTAGATTAGGGGTTAATGAAAAAATTTTAATTTATGTGAACTCTGAGCATTTTGCTGTTGAAACTCTTATGGACGGATTTGAAATAATGTCAGAATATCTTTTGAAAAATGTTGATCCTGATAAAATAATTTATATTAATAAAAAATAGAACATTTGGCAATAAAATAATCGGAATATGTTGTGCGTATCGACGGCGATGTCGCTGATGTTATTAATAAGAGCAAAGATGATTTTTACGATAAGTATGAATACTTAAAAACCGGACTGTGAAAAAAGCTGGTTGGAAAAAGCTAAAGGGTGGATTGATTCAGCTTGTGAATGGTGTAAAGATTTATGGAATAAAATTATAGATTTTGATTTTTTTAATTTTATAGGTAAATTAATTCATAGTGAAGGATTCAGGAATTTCGTAACCTTTGCAGTTGGAATATTTTATCAGATAGGTGGTGTCTGGCTGATAAAGAAAATTGCGGAATCAGGAACAATCGCTGCAGTATTTGTGAGAAAGCATCCGATTTTGTCTTCTTATATTCCTGGATTGAATGTTGTTGCAGATATGACAACATGATTTTTCTCCTTGACGTTGGGTGCAGATATGGATGATGATGGTATCTATCATATGAGACCTGATTGTTTGCAGCAATATGCACATTATACCACAGGCTATGACGATGTTTTCCGAGCTGCGGTTAACAAAGCTTCGTACGGTGAAATAACCGTAGATGTTCATCAATCTCAGATTTTTTGGGTAGATCTTGACGGTGATAAATCCAAAGATGAAGGAGAAGAATTTATAATATGGTCATGGAAGGGCGACTATATGAACCTTGGAGCAGGCGCTGAAACAGGTATTTATCAGGTGAAAGATGGAGAATTTGATGAGTATGGAAATTATATTATGGAAAATGGTGAATACTCATATCTTTATGCCGAAGTTAACAGAGAAATGACTCTTGAATTATATCATGATTCTAATGGGGATGGAATCTTCAGTGATGATGAGCAGCTGTATAAACATGAACCAGATGAATTACAATGGTGGATAACGGGATTTGATCAGTTGGTTCAGAATGTTAAAGCTGAGGATCTCCAAGCCGTAACTACTATAGATTTTTCGAGCTTTGGAGAAAACAAAGATATAATGTTAGATTCTTTCAGAGAATTTAATGCAGGAGAAGTCGAATGGGATATTCCAGAAAAAGATTCGGGTTCATACATTGTAACTCTGACTTGGTAAGGAGAATATTATGTTAAAATTTAAAAACTTGCTTTGCTGCACAATGTCCGTAATATTGATGTTAAGCCTAATGTCCTGTTCTGTTGTAGAAAAATTGAACAGCCATTATGAAGGTGATCTCGTTATTGATCAGACGGAGAATGTGAGTGTTTCAGAAACAGTAATAAAGGCTTTGGAAAATAACGATGCGGACGCAATCAAAAATCTGTTTTCTGTTCGTGCCAAAGATCTTTGTCCGGATCTGGATGAAGGGATCGGATATATGCTCAGCATATATGAAGGCGAATTTGTTGAAGTTACGCAGAATAATTCAAGCTCAAATAAATATTCGAGCGGTGGTGAAAGATGTATTGTTTCTCCGGTATGCGTTTTTAAAACAACAGAAAACTACTATAAGCTTACTTGGAATGCGTGGACGATAAATGAAAAAGATAAGGAAAAAGAAGGAGTCTACAGCATGAAACTCCAGATTTGGCCGGATGCCGGACTGGATCAGGGAGGTGAAGATCTTTTTGTTGCAGGGGTAGTGTATCCTGCTAATTCCGAGGAAAGTGATATGGCGTTTACTCTTTGGAAAAACATTTATCAGCAAAAAAATCATGACGATCGCATAGAGAGATTTCGTGAGCTGCTTTCTGACAATATGCTGGCTTCAGGCGTAACGGACGATGAAATAGATCGCTTTTTTGATTACTGTCAGCCAATGCGAGAACTTTACGAAGGCTGGACGGAAATTGATGATGGAAATATCACCGTTTATATTACGTCCATGAAAAATGATATTCCGATATGTTTTTGTTTTAGACTTGACAAGGAACAAACGGATAAAATATCTTTTCTAAAATTTGCCAAGATAGACGATGAAAAGACTATCGGTGATTATAATTTATCGGAAGAAAATGCGGGAATTTATTTGCCGGATTAATGGAAGTGATTAATTATGAAAAAACTTATACTATCCGTTTTGCTTTTTTTACTGGTGGTGAGTTCTACAGGCTGTACTATATTAAACGATAGCCAAAGTTCAATAGAAAATGATGATAAATTAATTATCGATCAAACCTCAACGAAAAATACTTCGGATGTTCTGATACAAGCCTTGGAGACCAACGATGCTGAACTTTTTAAAAGCGTTTTTTCAGAGCAGACTTTGAAATTACAGCCTGATATTGATGAAGGTATCAAATACATATTTAATATATTTGAGGGTGACAATTTAGAGATAGTTTATGAAAATCAGTCATCAGAATCTTTTTCTGATTTGCAGGCAAAATGTGTATGGTCGATCTGTGTAATTAAGACTACTGAAAAATGCTATTCATTAACATGGACTGAGTGGGTACAGCAGGAAACTGATCCGTCTGCCCAAGGCGTATACAGCTTGATTTTTGAAGAATGTGAGGAAGATCAGAGAGGAGCAGGCGGCGGAGATCTGCTTGCCGGAATATATTACCCCGGTTGTGAAACCGAGTCTGATATTTTAAACACATTTTTCGGGGCGATGCATAATAAAGACCGAGAAGAGCTTGAAACTATATTTTCCAATGAGTTTCTGGAGGATCCGGAAGCTGTGAAGAATATGGATAAATTTATAGAACGATATACTCCTTCATATTCTAATTTGTTAGCCGCATGGGAGGTCAATGATACTATTTGCATTCAACTAAGGCGTTTCGATGCTTTTATTTGTCTGCATTTTGATAATAAACAGACAGATAAAATATCATCTATTCGAGTATTTGACAGTACAACTGAAGATGAAGAAAGCATATCACGATACGATTTTAACCAAGATGAAATGGGAATTTATTTTCCAGATTAGTCAAATGCGTCTTAATAAGTATCAATCAGAAGCTCACGTATATGTTTATAGCGGAAGCAAATATGAATATCTTGAAGCTAACAGTGCAACCATGATTTATTAAGAAGACGTTGTTGATCAATTGGAAAGGATATGAAACTGTCACGGCTTTCAGCAAGACTGTTTCGTGTTGATGAGCGTGGGTGGCAATTGAAAGGTGGTGAACTTATCTTAGAATAATTAATATATAAAAGACAAATATTGTGAAAAGGAGTTAATAATATGAAAACAACAAACTATCTCGCCGGACTAGCGGCAATAACAATGACATTCACAGGCGTGGCTGCTCCAATATCAGCTTATGCCGATGATATCTCGACGTCTGCAAGCATAGACTATGCAACATATGGCGACTTTGTGTATATCATAAAAGCTGATAAAACAGCCGAGATAGTAGAGTATAACGGCACAGATGAAAACGTTGTTATCCCTGTTGAACTCAATGGGTATACGATAACAGGTATAAGCGGTTGGTCGGGTAAACCTACAAATTCTCACCCTTTGGGTGTCATAACTGGTGCTTTTAAGAACAACAAGACCATTAAAACCGTAGTCATTCCTGATACAGTAAAATATATAGACGATGAAAGCTTTTATGGCTGCACAGCCCTTGAAAGCGTGATGTTTGGCAACGGTGTTGAAGAAATAGGCGATTATGCCTTTGAAAACTGCACTTCACTTTCCAAGGTATACATCCCTGTAAGCGTAAAGAAAATAGGCACTGAGGCTTTTGGTTATACTTTCGGCTCAGAACTTACACTTAATAAAAACTTCTCAATGACCTGCTCTAAGGATAGCGCCGCTGAAAAGTATGCAAAAGAAAATGGTATCACATATGACACATATCAGGTAAAAATTGACGAGCTTGCCATTTCAGGTATTAAGGACAAAGAGTACACAGGTAAGCCTGTTACGCAAAATATAGTTATCAAAAATGGCAATGTCGTCCTTGATGAGGGTACTGACTATACTGTTTCTTATTCTGCAAACACAAAGGTAGGCACTGTTGAAGTCACCATAACAGGAACAGGTTCATATTTCGGCGAGATAAAGTCAAGCTTTGATATACTGCCTGCAAAACAGCAGATACAGAAGCTTGAAACACGCTTCAAAGGCTTTTTCATAGACTGGGCGCAGAAAGGCTCTGCAACAGGATATGAGATAGAATATAGCTCAAATGCTGATTTTAAGGACAGCACGGTTAAAAAGCTTACCGCAAACAAGCCTGATACTCTCACCATAAGCGGTCTGACAGCAGGAAATAAATATTATGTTCGTGTACGTTCCTACACAAACGTTGGCGAAAATGTATACTATGGAGCATGGTCAGACAGCAAAAATGTTACCGCCGCAAAGTATGACATTACAAAGTCAGCTATCTCAGGTATTTCTACAAAGACATACACGGGAAAGAATATCACGCAGAGCGTAAAGGTAAAATACAACGGCAAGACGCTTAAAAGCGGCACAGATTACACAGTTTCATATTCAAACAACAAAAAGGTAGGAACAGCCACAGTAAAGATAACAGGCAAAGGACAATACGGCGGAACTGTCAGCAAGACATTCAAGATAAACCCTGCCAAGCAGAAGATACAGAAGCTCACAGCGAAGTCAAAGGCTTTCTTTATTGATTGGGCGCAGAAAGGCTCTGCAACAGGTTATGAGGTGCAGTACGCCACAAACTCTAAGTTTACAGGCGCAAAGAAGCTTGATGTTGCAAACAACAAGACCGACAAAATGACGATCTCAAAGCTTTCGGCAAATAAGAAATACTATGTTAAGGTACGTTCCTATACGCTTGTAAAGGGTACTAAATATTATGGAGAATGGTCGGCTGTTAAGAGTGTGACAACGAAGAAGTAATATGCTTATAAACCAAAGCCATTTTTTCTTATAATAAGTTTTCGCCGACAATACACTATGTAACTGATCCTTCGAACCGCTCGTCATTAAATATGATTCAAAATCTTATGGATTCGTACAAACAGATATCAGGAGCTGATATTGATAGGTTAAAATTAGGACTATTCTAAATAGAATAAGCTGCCACAGATTTTTCTGTAGCAGCTTATTTTTTTGTTTATGCTATTCCTTCTTGCGAAGATATCCGTCATCATCATATTTTTTAGCTATGTGCTGTGCAGCTTGCTAATCGCCCCATTTGTCTACAGTCTTATCCCAAATTGTCATATATTACAACCTGTTTTCTGAAAAAGTTTACATTTATCAACACGGAAGTTGAAATAGCCGAAATATGGGATCATTCAAAGCATGAACAGTGCCGGCGGAAGATGTCATGATAATGCACGCTGTGAAAGTATGTGGGGAATCTGCACCGCCAACGGCGGGCTGCCTCCGTCAACTCGAAGAAAGCTCTACTATGATCATATCTTTCTCGTTGCATAATTCTTGTTCGAATAAAATGTGTCAAGTGATATTGACAAAACCAGGTAGAACTTGTCCGGCAATTTTAACGCAGTAAACCGCATCATGACAAGTACAAGTCTCTTTCAGTATGGAAACAAAAAGAATATACAAAGAAAAACGCTCCTGTACTGGAAAAGTACAAGAGCGTTGGCAGTAGGTTAAAATCGTTGTATCCCGACGGTAAGTTTCCGTCAGAAACTTCGCTTGACCGTCAGCGACAAGCGTTGTATGAGGAGCGTGAAAAACTCTACGAAGAATACCGCTACCTCAAAAAAGAGTATGCTGATTTAGACAAGGCAAGCCGAACGATTGACGATTACCTTGAAAGTTTGAGGGATGAACCTGAGCGTAGGCGGAAAAAGGGAGAGTTGGAATAACTCTGCAAACTGGAATTTGACGCTCTATTAATGCTATTAAACCCAATCAATAGCATTCTTTACAAGTTTGACAAATGGTTCACAGGTCAGATTTTGGGTATTGTGTGCAGGAACGATACAGCAGATTTTTCCCTTGCCATAGGTGTGAATCCATACAGCAGGCTGAACGCCGTTCTTTGAAACGGTTTCTGCAAGAATCGTTGTATCAGCATTCGGAATCATTTTCATTACATAATGTTCGTCAAAATCAGGGAATGTGAATTTGCCAATGCCTTCAATAATCGGATGTTCTGCTATCGGTTTTACAGTAAGCGGACATTGTTCGGGATGAGTGATAAAGTTACTTCTTACAACATTTGTGAGGATTGCGTGATTTTCTGGGTAATCAGTAAGTGATGCGTGAAACATAATCGTTCCCATACCATTCTGAACATCATTCAGAAATTTCTCCGTCCATTTTTCATCACACCAGATTGGAGTAGGAATCTGATCATTTTCAATAGGATCTTTGAAAGACAAAAACAAATCAAACTGCCCGTTGAAATAATCATTTGGGTTCTTTGTGAATGTTACTTCATAATCTGCGTTAAACAGATAGTCCATCATAGGCTTGATGGAATCATCATGATGCCAGTAATCGTGTACCAAAACAAATACTTTTTTACTCATAAGTTATACGTCCTTTCATCACCATTTTATGGCTACGTTTCTATGAATTCTCGTTTTTTAGATGTGCGTTAAATTCCGATTTGTCAATCTGTTTCATTTGCTTCTTCAGGCTTATAGTTTCGTTCAATATATTCCTCAACAGCCTTAATGAACATCTGATTCATGCTCATGCCCATTTCAGCAGCGATAGCTTTCAGTTTTTCACGCTGTCCCTTTGGAACACGAATTTTGATGTCATCAAGGTGTGTTTTCACATACTTTGCCGTAATCGCTTTTCGTTTTTCGTTATAGTACATAGAAATCAATCCTTTCATATTGTACCCATTACTATAATTATACTATCTTAGAAGCTTTTTGTCAATTCATCTTATAAAAATTGTCCGGATTTTTTCAGAGAACTTTGTACGCATTGCGGCTTGAAAAAACAAGTGCAATGATATATAATAGTATTGTACCCAACACTAAACATGAAAGGAGATTTTCAAAATGATTCAAAAAATAATTCCCATTGCAGCAAGTATTACTTTGATAGGCTCAGCAAGTCTGACAGCCTATGCCGATATGGTTTTGTCAATATCACTTGACACATTTTATTCGAACAAGGATTATGCAACGAGAAAGATATGATCATAGTAGAGCTTTCTTCGGTCTTCCGGAGGCAGCCCACCGTTGGCGGTGCAGATTGTTCCGGAACCTTCGGACAAGATCTCATCAATAATCTGAGTTGTATTATTAAGGTGTTCTTTTCTCTGCTTGCAGATTTTGTCATTCTCTCTTAAATCTGATATCTTTTTATCAAGTTTAGCTATTTCATCAGCCCGACAGGACATTTGTGTCAGAATGTATATTTCTCATTGAATTACGCTCTGCACAGCGATAGTATTTTCTGTAATTTATCGGTGTAACGCCGTACAGCTTTTTGAATCTGCGGCAGAAATAGCCGATGTTCTCAAATCCTGTTTCATGCGCTATGGCACAAACGCTGTTTTCGGTATCAACAAGGAGCTTTGACGCACGTTTCAGTCTGTATTCTACAACGTAATTTATCGGCGATGTGTGCAGGTATATCCTGAAAATATTGAGGACACTGCTTTTGCATATAAGAACTGTTCCTGCAATATCGTCCAGTGTTATCTGACCGCTGTAATTATCATGAATATACTGCATCATTATCTGAAGCTTAGCCTGCGTCTGTGCGGAATGCCCGGACACGGGGCCGCAGTCTGTTATTTGTATGCTTTCATATAACAGGCGCCATAGTTTCAGCAGCAGTTCTACCGTTTCCATTTCAGAAGCCGTGCCAGAACCCTGCACAGCAAATACCGACCTCATTGTTTCGATAATGCTGTGGTGCGCTGTTTCTTCGGCGGAAAAAATCACACATTCGGTAGTTGACTCAATTATCGGTCTGATGTATCTGCTGTATATCAGACTGCCCTGCGGCGCAAGCAGAACAGGTGAAAAAACAATGTTCGGAATGATGGCGCTGTCTTCTGCTTCAAACCTGTGTATCACCTGAGAATTTATAAAGATCCCATCGCCCGAGCTTAGAACATACCTGTTTCCACCCACCAGAAAATCAGCCTTGCCATGCTGTACATAAACAAATTCGACCTCTGGGTGCCAGTGCCAGTCGATACAGTGAAAATCGAAATCCCAGATGTCCTCATAATAGTAACTGAACGGATATTCTTCGCTGCCGTGACTTGCAGTTTCACGTAAGGTTTCGTCCGTTGTGATCCTGTCCTTTTTGATTTCATTTCCCATGTTCTCACCCGATTTACGATATTGTGTAATAAAAATGTGATTTTGTGTATTGAAATGTTACGATATTTACTATATAATCTGATTATATCATTTGTCAAGGAGTTTGTCAATATGGCTGTAAATTACAGAAAAACACTTATATCCTGCTATCTTGGATTCATCACACAGGCAATAGCGGCTAATTTCGCTCCGCTTCTATTTCTCACATTTCACAATGGCTATGGTATTCCGTTTGGAAAAATTGCCCTTATCTCGTCGATATTTTTTGTTACTCAGCTTATCATAGATGTGCTGTGCGCACGTTTCGCCGACAAGATCGGCTATCGGAAATGCGTTATCGGTTCGCAGGTGTTTTCTGCGCTGGGACTTATCGGGCTTGCTTTTCTGCCAGAACTGCTTCCCGATCCGTTTTCAGGAATAATTATAAGCACGGTCATATATGCAATGGGAAGCGGTCTGACCGAGGTACTTGTAAGTCCGATAGTTGAAGCCTGCCCGTTTGAGCACAAAGAAGCTGCAATGAGCCTGCTGCATTCATTCTACTGCTGGGGTTCGGTCGGAGTCATACTCATTTCAACACTGTTTTTTACTGTTTTCGGCATAGAAAACTGGAAGTGGCTCTCTTGTATCTGGGCGATAATTCCACTTGTGAACATATACAATTTTTCAGTATGTCCCATTGAACATCCTGTCGAGAACGGCGAGGGAATGCGTATCCGTGACCTGCTCAGAGTACCGCTGTTCTGGCTTGCGATACTGCTTATGGTTTGTGCGGGAGCCTCGGAGCTTTCAATGGCACAGTGGGCGTCGGCATTTGCAGAATCCGCTCTCGGACTGACTAAATCAGTCGGAGATATTGCAGGACCGTGTATGTTTGCGGTGACGATGGGCATAAGCCGTACACTCTACGGGAAGTACGGCGAAAAGCTCGATCTTATGAAATTCATGATAGGCTCGGCGCTGCTGTGTCTGATCTGTTACATCACTGCATCCCTGTCGGGAATACCTGTAATCGGTCTTCTCGGCTGCATAATGTGCGGATTCTCGGTAGGTATCATGTGGCCCGGTTCTATAAGCATTTGTTCGGGAAAAATACCCACCGGCGGAACTGCAATGTTTGCACTCCTCGCCATGGCTGGTGACCTTGGCGGAGCACTCGGTCCTGCTATTGTAGGAAATATCACCCAGCGTGCAGGCGATGATATGCAGAAAGGTATGCTCGCAGGCTGCGCATTTCCCTTGATACTTATGATATCGCTCCTGCTGCTGAACAGAGCCAGACGCAGGAATAACTGATCGTATCCGGCAGGTTTATGCAAAGCTACAATAGGAAAAAGGCATCATGTATCCGGACATGATGCCTTTTTGTTTTTTTATACGGTGTCAGCGGTCAATTTACGAATTTCATAGAGCCTGTTCTATACTTCTGAACTGCGACGGAGTAATACTCTCGAACCTTTTGAAAATCTTGCAAAAATAACTGCTGTCACAGAAACCTGTTTCTTCAGCTATCTGATCGACAGTTTTCTGTGTTTCCGCCAGAAGCATTTTTGCCGCCTGTATCTTGCGTTTTGTGATATATTCCATCGGTCGGCAGTTCAAGGTCTGCCTGAATAATCTGCACAAATGCTGCGAAGAAACGCCTGCGGCTTTACTTATGGATTCAAGACCGGGCTGTTTCATATAGTTTTCGTCAATATATGCGATCGCCTTTGTCACCGCAGGGGCGATTTGTACACTGCCTTTTCCTTTCGCCGCAAGACGGCTCAATTCAATGAAAAAGCTGTACAGATAGCCCGACGCTCTGAAATTTCCGTCAACCTTGTCAGACAGGAGTGCCTCGTGCATACATCTGAAACAGTGGTCAAGATATGTAATTTCTTCCTTTGAAAGGGGGAAGATTTTTGGCTTGTCAAAGCCGAGTGCTTTAAGCATATCAGGGCAGGACTTTCCTGATGGTTTTATCCAATGCGTATCCCAGGATTCATCCGTTGAATAATACTCATGCGGACAGCCGGCAGGGATAAAGAATGCGGTGTACGGTTTTATTATATGTTTCTCTCCGTTCATTATAAGTACGCCGCTGCCTTTTGTACAATAAAGAGCCTTGGCATAATTGTCGCCTTTGTCGCATTTAACATGATACTGCCATTCGTTCAGCCCTACGCTCACCAAAAAGACGGGAAGACTGCTTTCTTTACTGATTATCGGATAATCGTAGAATTTCAAAATTAATTCACCGCCTGTGCTAAAATCGTTATATCTTAATAATATCATTCATTGACTTGTATGTCAATAAGCGTTATAATCTGGCTATTTCAACTTCCGTGTTGATGTTAACAAGTATTTAACAATCAACTTATGTAAAATGAAATAATTTAGAACGCAATATTTGTTCAGCTATACAAAAATCTTGTGCATATGAGAGAAATATGTAGAATATAGTGACTTTTGGTGTTATATGTGTTAAAATAATGTATGCATAGATAAAAAAGTCTATTGCAAAAAAATGTGGTGAGTCCAATGAAGATGTGAATATTCATTATGCACAATTATCCGTTGCAATAATTGTGTTATATGATGAAATTGAATTTATTTGCAACAAAACTTGAAGAAAATCACACCTATATTATAAAAAATATCGTTAAGAGAATCGCAGCTCAGGATGATTATGTTAGGGTCAACTACCGAATTGACAATATCTCAAATGCTACATCCGTTTCCTATAGAACAACGGTTGGAGGTACATATATTGCAAGTGGAGAAATATCAAGTAAAGGAAACCATACTACGAAACACACTAATGCGACATACATTGATAAAGGTGAACGTATTTTGTGCACAATGTCACTCAATCCAGCTCCGTCAGGTGTAGGTAGTCATGCTTCAGGATATGTTAGCGGTAAATAAAATTTAAACTAAGGCAATATCACTAACTATCTTTTTATGTGATATTGCCTTAAATTATACGATCAATTTAACAGCTTGATTTCTATACTACCTCGCAGCAATAACCCAAAAGAAAGGAATGACATATGAAAAATATCAGAAAAACAAAAGTATTATTGCCCGTGATGTTGGCGGCTGTGGCGCTGTCAGCTTGTGAAAATACTCCCGACAATATCAGAAGTAATAAGCATTCGGCTGAGGTGGACAGCGGCGAGGCTTATGTTTCGTCAGAGAATATTTATGACAGCTTTGATGCTGCATTTGAAAAAGAGTATACAGAATTCAAGCTGCCCGAAAAATCGGCGGTGAGCATTTGCAGGTCTGACGGTGTTTATGACTTGGAGCTTGCTTATATCAATGCCGAAAATGATATGGACTGGCTGTCGTCAAAAGTGGAAGAGCTGCAAAGTGCCTTGGATATCAAGATCGATGGTAAGATCGAAACTGTGGAAGATCAGGCACAGCTCCAGGACGAACATAACAAACTTAAAATAACACGCTTTGCACAGCCTTATTGCTGTTGGGAGGCAAGCGAAAACGGCGTAAATACCGCAGACGCTGACGCCGATAATATGGAGCTTTTTTATCTCGACAGACCAACTTCTGAAAATGCTGACAGCGGACTTTTGTCTGCTGCGGACAAGGCAAAGACTTTGGCGGACACGTTCAGCAATGTGCTTGGAGAGGAGCTTGATAATGTGGTCAGTGACGGGTATATAATCACCACCGACAGCGGAGTTGGCTATGAGATCGAGATACAAAAGGCATATAAAGGTATCGGCATACAAAATGTTTTTTCCACGAATGCTGACGATACGCTGTTCGTGAAGGGCAATGCGCTTATGACCTATTCAATGCAGACTTATACCGATCTCGACGCAAACTTTGGCCCCGAATATTACATAGGTTGTAACGCTTTCAAGGTGGCAAAGGCTGAGAAAATAGACAAAATGCTGTCTTTCAAGGGTGCTTGCGATCTGCTTGAGGAAAATCTTGCGGACAAGATCGATATACAGTTTGATGACGTCAAGCTTATGTATGAACCTCGTGGCGAGAGTACCGAAGTCGACGAAAGTGCAGATAATATACGCTGTACGCCAAAGTGGTATTTTATTATCGACGATAAACAGCCGACAGGTCTGCACGCAATAAATTATGTGACAGTTGACTGCGTTACGGGCGAGATATATGTGCTTATTCCATAGGGGGTGGGGCAATGAAAGCACTTAAATGCGACCTTAACAAGAGTATGCTGAATATCGGATATGTCGGTGCGGTGCTGCTCACGACCCTGCTTTGCTTTACCGCAAAGGCGTATACCGACCCGAACACGGCGAAGATATACACGGTGTTTGAGTGCATTGCAAAGCTTGACAAACAGCTTTTTGCTGATGATTATTCCTTCAGTTCCTATCTGATATTCGCAAAAGGTATGTCGGGATATATGGCAATGTTTCTGCCTATAATAGCGGCTTTTCCCTTTATGACGGCATTTTGTGCAGAGCGAAACGGCGGTTCAATGCGGTTCAACATAACCCGAACAGGCAGTTTGAGATATTATCTGTCAAAATTCTGCTCAGCATTTTTGTGCGGCGGTTCGGCTGTTCTATTCGGATATATAATTTTTGGTGTTATCGTAAGAATAATTTTTCCTTCATTGAGCCAATATGAACTTTCCGCAGATGACTTGTCATTCGTGCTTGTGAACAACAAAAACGAACTTATAGGCGTGTTAAGATATATGCTTTCAGCGTTTTTGTATGGAGCTATAAGCACAATGCCTGCACTTTTCATAAGCTCATTCTGCAAAAATCCGTATCTTATAACCTGCGTGCCATTTATGGTAACATATATGTGGCAGATAACTGTGCAGAAACTTATTGCAAATTCGATGATGAAAGAGGATTTCGACAGGGCAAGTATATTGGAGAATTTTTATCCCAACAGCATAATGAATTTGTCATATTACACAGCTTTTGCTGACACAAAATACATTCTGTTTTTCAATTTCGGGATAATACTTTTCTCTGTGATAGGTTTTATAGTAATAATGAATATGCGGCTGGA
The DNA here is from genome assembly GCF_040924265.1 of Ruminococcus sp. RTP21198st1_G1_RTP21198_201120. Classification (NCBI taxonomy): domain Bacteria; kingdom Bacillati; phylum Bacillota; class Clostridia; order Eubacteriales; family Oscillospiraceae; genus Ruminococcus; species Ruminococcus sp. RTP21198st1_G1_RTP21198_201120. The sequence continues at coordinate 588 of NZ_JBCOMH010000020.1, read as the reverse complement.
CAAAGGGGTGTAAGCAATGAAAAATTTTAGTTTAAAACAAGTCTTTTCCTGTGCGGCAACGGAATTTGTAAAGTGGGTCTGTGACGCACGAATGGTGATCGTTGCGGTGCTGCTCATATTCATAAACAATTTTGCAGTTTCTCCGCTGACCAACAATGCAGAGCTTATGGGTGAGCCGCTTAACATACTAGAGCCATTTATAGCTGTGGCGAATTCTGAGATACTGATACTTATAATCCCCATAGTTTTTCTTACCCTCATTGCTGATTATCCGAAAGTTGACACCAATACCGTGTTTTATATCGTTCGTATCGGCAGGGCGAACTGGTTTGTGGGGCAGATCTTGAAGCTTGTTTTTATGATAATATCATATCTTGCGGTAATATTTCTCGGCACAGTTTTGCCAATGCTTTCAAAGGGTTTTTGGTACAATGGCTGGAGCAATGTTGCCACGGTTTTTGTGAAAATGTTCCCCGACAGGCGAGGCGATTTCGGCGTTGAGCTGCTTCCAGAAAATCTCTACAATCAGCTCACAGTATTTTCAGCCGCAGTGCAAAGCTACCTGCTCGTGTTCGCATACCTTATGAT
>NZ_JBCOMH010000019.1:0-62972 GCF_040924265.1 Ruminococcus sp. RTP21198st1_G1_RTP21198_201120 | reverse complement strand
TTTCTAATGCGCTGTCTTAAATCAGCTTATCTATTATATCATATTAGCTAAGCTTTGTCAAGACTTTTCTTTGTGAATTCTTTATGTATTCGTTTGAACTCTTTTGCGAAGTTCTTTTCGAGCTACTCCTTAGGTCTCTTCTGTTCTCCCGAACCTTTTACCTTCGTTTCGCTTCTCTCTTTATCGCTCTCTCTCGAGGCGACTTGTTTATTTTATCACTTTTATGCCTTTTTGTCAACCCCTTTTTTTGCTTTCTGCTTTTTTTACACTTTATTTCACCTTTTTTCGTTCTTTTTGGATAGGTTGTCGAAGATAACGACAAAAGCGGTGCAGATTTTATACTCTGACACCGCTTTTCGCTCTTGATACCTCTTTATTTATTATCTCTCATTATTTTAACTGTATCCGACATAAGATCTGCCGCTTTCTGCTTTTTCTCCAACGTCACCGCAAAATACGGCTTATCTCCGTCAAAGAAACGTATCCTATTTTTATAAGCTCCATACAACGCTTGTATCTGCTCCACCTCTGCGGTTTTCACAAAGAACAGCACCTTATCCCCTCTTTGTGTTATTTCCTTTATGCCAAGCTTTGAAGCAGTATTTCTCGTAAGTGCAACGTTCACCAATCCCAGCACCGATTTCGGTGGATCGCCGTATCTATCTATAAGCTCGTCGATAACGTCCCTGGAATCCTCCTCATTGCCTATGGAAGCTATCTTCCTATAGCAATCTATCCTCTGTGACAGATTTTCTATATAATGGTCAGGTATAAATGCGTCTATGGATATATCCACCAAACAATCCTCAGGTGACGGTGGCAGAGCCTCTCCCTTTTGTTCAGCTATAGCCTCATTTAGAAGTCGCAGATACATATCATATCCCACCGCTTCCATATGTCCATGCTGTTTACCGCTGAGTATAGAGCCTGCACCTCTTATTTCAAGGTCACGCAACGCTATCCTGAAACCTGAGCCGAACTGTGTGAACTCTCTTATTGCATCAAGCCTTTTTGCCGCTACCTCCGTGAGTACCTTGCCACGTCTGAAAGTGAAGTACGCAAAAGCACGGCGGTTTGATCTTCCCACACGTCCACGGAGCTGATAAAGCTGTGAAAGTCCTAATCTGTCAGCGTCCTCTATTATAAGTGTATTTACATTCGGCACGTCAACACCTGTTTCGATTATGGTGGTGCAGACCAGTATATCTATCTCTCTGTTGCAAAGTTGCCGCCATATTTCCGACAGTTCCTCCTCGGGCATTTGTCCGTGCGCGAACGCTATCCTTGCGTCAGGGAGCATTTCTTGAAGCTTATTTGCGGTCATCATGATAGTTTCCACCCTGTTGTGGATATAATACACCTGACCGCCACGTCGCAGCTCCTTGCTTATGGCCTGCGCTATAACGCCCATATTATGCTCTATAACATAGGTCTGAACAGGGTGTCTGTCCATAGGAGGCTCTTCTATGACCGACATATCTCTGATACCGCTCATTGCCATGTTAAGCGTTCTTGGTATCGGGGTAGCCGAAAGTGTAAGCACATCAACGCCCTTGAAAGTTTCCTTGAACTTTTCCTTATGAGCAACACCAAAACGCTGTTCCTCGTCTATGATAACAAGGCCCAAGTCCTTGAACTTAACGTCTTTCTGCACAAGCCTGTGCGTGCCTATAATAAGGTCGATAGTGCCACGGTTAAGCTCTCTTATTATCTGCTGTTGCTCCTTTGGTTTTCTAAATCTCGACAAAAGCTCCACCTTCACCGGGAAATGCTCAAATCTTTTTATCGCCGTCTGATAATGCTGCCATGCAAGAACAGTTGTTGGCACAAGTATAGCCACCTGCTTGTTATCGAGCATACACTTGAACGCCGCACGGAGAGCCACCTCCGTTTTGCCGAAGCCCACGTCTCCGCAGAGAAGTCTGTCCATTGGGGACGGCTTTTCCATATCTGTCTTTATCTCCTGTATAGATCTTAACTGATCGTCAGTTTCCTGATAGTCGAAACGCTCCTCAAAATCTGCCTGCCAATCGTTGTCAGGTGAAAAAGCAAAACCCTTTGCCATTTGTCTTTGAGCATAAAGCTTTGTAAGCTCCTCCGCCATATCCTTTACGGCAGACTTTACCTTGTTTCGTGTCTTAGTCCACTCCATAGAGTTGAGCTTATTAAGCTTCACTGCCCCGTCATCTCTCGGACCTATATATCTTGACACAAGGTCAAGCTGAGTAACAGGCACATAAAGCACGTCCGTGCCTGCATATTTTATGGTGATATAATCCTTGGTTACACCGTTCGTTTCTATATTTTTTATTCCTGAAAATCTGCCTATGCCGTACATAGCGTGAACAACAAGGTCGCCTGTCTGTATATCCGAAAGGCTTTTTATCTCTTCTCCTGCCTTGTGACGGGATTTACGCTTCTTTGCACTCATGGCTTTCATCTGAGTGATAGCCGCACAGCCTATGTCAGGATAATCAAAGCCACCTGACAGACAGCCCGTGCGCAGGTATACTTTACCCTTTATTATCTCGCTGTCCTCAGTGAGGATCTCCGCAGAGATGCCAGCATCATTAAGGTCTTTATTTATAATAGGAAGCGTCTTTTCCGAGCCTGCCAGCACAACAGTGCAATACCCCTGAGAGCAGAGATTTTTCAGTTCTTCTTCAAGATTGATGATATTACCGCCCCAAGCCGCCGTTTGTCGGCAGTCGGTATTGATAAGCTTTTTGAACTTCACGCCGTTGTTAGAGCGCATAAAGCTGTCAAGAAACACTGACTTCATTTGTGTTATTTTTAGTTCCGCTTGTGGTATATCAAGATAAAAGCCCTCCAGCTTTCTGAAAAGTATGCCGTCCTCATAAAGAAGCTTCATATCCTCTGAAAGCTGAGCAAGAGCCGCCTTGCCCTTTTCGATACAGTTAGTATACTCCGACACAAGGCAAACACCGCTCTCAAAGTAATCAAACACTGTTGTGAGCTTGTCATAGCACACAGTATAATACTTATCAAGATTTGTGAGCGTGATACCGCTCTGAGCCGTTTCTATATCCCTTGAAATATTCGTTCTTATCTTATCGGTACGGCTTCCACGGATAGACTTCGACAAGGCTTCAAGCTTTGTCACAAGGTCATCAGTGTCAGGGAAAATTATCTCCAAGGCAGGGAAAACCGTTATCTCGTCTATTGGGTCGGTACGTCTTTGGCTTTCGGGGTCAAAATATGATATAGAGTCAACCTCGTCGCCCCAAAGCTCTATTCTCACAGGACGTGACTCCTGCACAGGGAAAATATCGGCAATAGAGCCTCTCACAGAAAACTGCGCCTGACCCTCCACCTGATCTGTTCTTGTATAACCGCCTGCAAGCAACTTGTTCGTAAGCTCCTCAAGGCTCAGTTCGCCACCTGTTTTTATCTCAAAGGAAAACTCTTTCAGCTTATCCTGCGGAATAGTTCCCTGCAAGCAAGCCTCCATACTTGCGGCGATTATCTTGCATTTGCCCTGAGTGATAAGAGAGAGAGCCTCCAGCCTTTTATGCTCATATTCTCTTGAAACGCCCTCCATGTATGCAAAGTTCAGATCCTTTGCAGGAAAAACGCAGGCAAGCTGTTCCCCTGCCATTTCGTTTATATCCCCTGTCATTCTAATGGCAGACGCTTCATCGTCGCATATAACAAGGCAAGGGGAAAGCCTGCTGAGAGCCATTGCGGTCTGAGCCTTGTGTATATTTGAAACGCCCGTGACCGCACAAGGGGTAAACCCTTTGAGCAGGCAGTTTTTCACATCTTTATAAAAGCCAAGACGGCTCGCCATTTCATAAAAAATATTCATCTTGCTGTTCTCCGAAAAAATATGCTTAATTGAACTTGTTCATAGCCTCGTTTATCTTGCCCTGCACCATAAGCTCCACAGCCTCGCAAGTGTTTTTATCCACATCAGAAAGCTTTTTCATTTCCTCGTCAGTGAATCTTGAAAGCACCCAGTCAGCCAAGTTGTAATCAGGGTGAGGCTTTTTGCCCACGCCTATTTTTACCCTTGGGAAATCCTGACCACCGCACAGTGCGATAATGCTTTTTATGCCGTTGTGACCCCCAGCCGAACCGTTTCTGCGTATCCTCATTTTGCCCACGTCAAGTGAAATATCGTCATAGACCACGACAACATTTTCAAGCGGTATATCATAAAAATCCATAGCGTCGCTGACAGCCTCACCGCTATTGTTCATGAAAGTTTCAGGCTTCATGACAAGACAGCTTTTTCCGCCTATAACGGCACGTCCCACAAGAGCCTTGAACTTATGTGTATTCACCGAAAAGCCGTATTTCTTTTCCATAGCCACCACCGCAAGAAAGCCTGCGTTATGGCGAGTATTCTCATAAGCCACACCGGGATTGCCAAGACCCACGATAATATACTCAGGCTTGCCCATTGCCGTTTCCCTCTCGGCAGACAATTTCTTTAATTTCTCGAATATATCCATTGTAAATTCTCCTATCTTTTATAATATGTCAGCCCCGACAGCTTATTCTATCCACGCACAATAACCCCGTCTTTATGCAAGACGGGGTATAAACAAAAGCCGACATTTTACTGTCGGCTTTATTATAGCATATGAGATTTTGTTTGTCAAACGAAAAATGAATAAAATCAGCAGAAAAGACTATACCAATATCATGCCGTTTGCGTCACTCTTTTTGCAAAGAGCAACGATCAACTCAATAAGAGCAATAATTGCTGGAATACCCGTCCAACAGAAAAGCAGATAGCACACGCCTGCACCTATTCTATGACTATAGAATTTGTGACCGCCAACTGCACCAAGGAAAAATGCCAATAAACAATATACAACTTTATTTACTGCAATAGTTCCATTTGCCAGAGTTGAAGATTGCTCATTCTTCATTTCCTGAGTATTCTGGACGTTGATGTTAATGCCATTTGGCGAATAAGGCAATGGATTCGGCTGCTCTTTTTCAAGCTTTGAAACAATGGTTTTAGTTTCTGTTTCAAAAATCTCCACCTCGTCATTAACATGAGGTACGAAATTAAGGTCAACAGCTCTCACTTCTTTGAGTGTTCCTCCGTCCATGCCAATAGTGATGATATCATTATCAATCGAAAGAATTTTAGACATACATATACTTCTCCTCTTACCATATTTTAAGACCATACGGTTTTAATATGTATAGCATAGCACAAAAATATGGTAAAGTCAATAGTACCAATAGGTACTAAAATCACTTTCTACAATTTATACAAAAAACAAGGAGAATTTTTATGTATTTCCAGAGATTAAGGGATCTAAGAGAAGATAGCGACATGAACCAAACGCAGATAGCCGAAATCCTTTTTACCAGTCAGACAGTGTATTCAAGATATGAGCGTGGTGCAAGAACTATCCCCGTGGAACACCTCCTTATCCTAGCCGACTTCTATGGCGTTTCCACCGATTATATCCTCGGCAGGACAAACAACAAAAAGCTAAACAAATAAAAGACCCTGCCTTACGAAAGACAGGGCCTTGTTTATATTTGGGTATATTACTTCTCCTCAGACTTGCCGTGGATAGCCTCGAACTTTTCTGTTCTCGCCTTGAGTTTCTTCTCGGCGTAGCCCTCTTTGATAGTCTCTCTGCCACGCTCGATAGCAAGTGCGTTGTCAGGGATATCAGTTGTGATAGTAGAGCCTGCCGCTGTGTATGCACCCTTGCCAACTCTTACAGGTGCAACAAGGTTTGTGTTGCAGCCTATGAAAGCGTTGTCCTCGATAACAGTTCTGAACTTCTTGTCGCCGTTGTAGTTTACTGTTACAACGCCGCAGCCGAAGTTTACGTTTGCTCCAACGTCAGAATCGCCGATGTATGTAAGATGTGCCACCGCTGTGTATTCGCCGATAGTGGAGTTCTTTATCTCCACAAAGTCGCCTATCTTCGCACCCTTCTTGATGTGTGAATTAGGTCTGAGCTGAACATAAGGTCCTATCTTAACGTCGTCCTCGATAACGGACTCATAAGCCTGAACGTTGTTGAGGTTTACGCCGTTTCCAACCGTTGTGTTCTCTATTATGCAGTTGTTGCCGATGTTGCAGTTCTCGCCGATAGTGGTGTTTCCTCTGAGGATAACGCCGCTGTGTATCTTTGTTCCGTGACCGATAGTAACATTGTTTCCAATAGAAACGCCGTCTGTGCAGCAGAACTCGATACCCTCGTCAAGCCACTTTCCTATTATCTCATATCTTGCAATGTCATTCAGTGCAAGCAGACCACGTCTGTCATTTGCACCCAGTGCAACATGAGGATTTGCAGAAATAAATGCGTCAGCCTTTTTGCCCTTTGCAATAAGAAGCTCGATACAATCTGTAAGATAATATTCGCCCTGAGCGTTCTCAGGCTTGATGTCAAAAAGAACTTCCAGCAGATCAGCCGTCTTGAACCAGTAACAGCCTGAGTTTATCTCAGTGATAGCAAGCTGCATAGGTGTGCAGTCCTTATGCTCAACGATTCCCGAAATGCCGTTCTCAGTGCGGATTATCCTGCCGTAGCCTGTAGGGTTCTCAACTCTTGATGTAACAACAGTTACACCGCAGTCCTTTTCAGTGTGTAATTCAAGCGCACCCTTGATAGTTTCAGCATCGATAAAAGGAGCGTCGCCACAGAGTATAAGTGTGTTTCCCTCAGCGTGAGCCTTAAGAAAATCAGCCGCCTGCATAACAGCATGACCTGTTCCAAGTCGCTCTTCCTGCATAACAGTGCAGATGTTAGCCTTTGACTTTCTTGCGTCAAGATAATCCTCTATCTGCTGACCCTCGTAGCCTTTTACAACGCAGATATCGTCAAGCTCCGCATTTTCACAGGCTGTCAGTACCCACTCCAGCATAGGCTCACCGATAACATTGCACAAAGCCTTTGGCATATTGGTCTTCATTCTCTTGCCCTGTCCGCCGGCAAGAATAATAACATTGTTCTCCATAATACAAATTCCTTTCAGATACGTCCCACAAAATAAGACTTGGCACTTTTGCACCATTTCCCTATTATTATAATACGGTTGGGATAAAAAGTCAACAGTTGGTTCATATTTTATCGCAATTTATTCTTTTGCTTGACAACATATTGCGACACTGCTATAATAAAACGTGTAGTTATCATGTTCATATATTGCAGTTTTTTCTGCTTCGGATATGGGGGAAAATATATGCAGAAACAATTCTATCCTGTTATAGGAACTGAAATAGCTCTGCCATTTTATATCATTGGCATAGGCGTGAGCTGCTGGCAGTTTCCTGTCAGCAGACCTGAAGGCTATGATTATCCTCAGCTTTTCGTCTGTATCGAGGGCGAAGGTGAGGTAACGGTAGACGGCAAGACCGTAAAAATAATGCCTGACAGCATTTTCTATATACCACCGCACTGTCCACACGAATATAGAGCCCTGTCCCATTCATGGTACCTTGACTGGGTGTGCTTTGATGGCAAGCAGGCTCTCGAACTGCTGAAAGAATGGGATCTTAACAACTTCCATGTTTTCTTAAACTGCGGTGCAGAGCGTATGCACAAGCTTTTTGACAGCGCATACTACACCATAAAAAGCGACAAAGCATATGGCAACTATTATGCCTCCGCACAGCTTTACGATATGCTTCTTGAATACCGCAAGCTTTCGGACGATAAGTTCCCATACAAGAGCCGTGTAAATTCTGACGCCGTCGCAAAGGTCATGAAATACACTGAGGAGAATTATTCAAAGCCTATAAAGCTCGCAGATATGGCGGCTGTGGCTGGGGTATCAGAACAGCACCTTTGCAGACTTTTCAAGAAAAATTTCAGCATAAGACCAATGGAATATTTAAACACAGTGCGCATAAGCCACGCAAAGGAGCTTCTTACCTACTCCTCAAAGACAGTTGCGGAGATAGCTTCGGAAACAGGCTTCAGCGACAGCTCGTATTTTTATGTTGTATTCAAAAAGCATGAGAACATTTCGCCTGCTGAATACAGGAAGATAAAGGCATAAGGTGGCGATAAATATGGAACAAAAATATATCTATTCCTTTTCTCAGATAGAGGATAAGGTCAAAGCTTTGCATGAAACCAATACTGAGGCTGCAGCAGCCGTTGCCCTTTCATGGCTGGGTCTAAGCCGTGATGAGCTTAAAACACTCAGGGTATCAGACTACAACAGCACAATGCGAATGCTCCACTCTGCAGACAGAGTGGTGTACGTCCGTGAAGATCTTATAGCAGATATGCTTAAAGCTATATGCGAGGAGGCTCCTGAATACAGCATGGGCTTTTTCATCACAGACGTGAACTCTGCATACGAAGTCGCAGAAAAGCAGGAGCTTTCCCCTATCAGCGTGCTTAAAATGAGATACTTCTACGAAAAGCACAGTGCAAAGCTTTCAGGAGAGCCTGAGGACAGAGTATTTCTCAAAGAGATACTGCGCTCAGTTGGCGAAAGCGAAGCTGATATGGAAAAGCAATTCGCCGAATACGAAAAGGACGCACCTGAAAAAATATAGACCATTGCCACTGCACAAATACATCGTCTATATGTAGTTCATTTGCCTACACATCTATTTGTTATAATTCACAAGACGGCTTTCAAAGCCGTCTTTTTTATGTCCTAACAACAAAAAAAGAGCAAAACCGAAGTTCTGCTCTTTTGTAAACTATTCTATTAGTCTATCAGATCGAAATTAGATAGAAGAATGGCTCTTTACATAGTCAACAACAGCGTCAACAGTTGTGTAAGCAAGACCTACGCAAGTGTCAGCACAGCCGTAGTAAATAGCAATTCTGCCTGTCTCAGCGTCGCAAAGTGTTGCGCATGGGAATGTTACGTTCTGAACGTCGCCTACGCACTCATAGATCTCTCTTGGGTTGATGAGATACTCGCCGCATCTGTACTTAACTTTCCATGGCTGCTCCTTGTCAAGGATGCAAGCTGAGAAGCTGTATACAAAGCCGTTGCAAGACTCAAGAACACCGTGATAGAAGCAGAGCCAGCCCTCGTCTGTCTCTATTGGAATAGGACCTGCACCGATCTTCTTGGACTCCCAGCCCTTGAGAGGTCCCATAACGTGTCTGTGCTCGCCCCAGTACTTCATGTCAGGTGACTGTGAAATGTACATATCACCGAATGGTGTGTGACCTGAATCAGAAGGTCTTGAGAACATTACATACTTGCCGTCGATCTTTCTTGGGAAGAGTACGCCGTTTCTGTTGAATGGGAGGAATGCGTTCTCACACTGATAGAATGTCTTGAAATCATATGTATAGCCTACGCCGATAGTTGGCTTCCAGCCGTATGCATTACACCATGTTACCCAATATCTGTCTTCGATGAAGCATACTCTTGGGTCATAGCCGTAGCCCCACTGATTTACTTCTTCTGTAGACTTTTCAGCCTGCTCGAACATAATTCTTGTTGGGTTGATGTTCCAGTGAATACCGTCCTCAGAGAAACCAGCATGGAGAGCCATGTTTCTTTCCTTATCGTCAACACGGAATACGCCTGCGAACTTGCCCTCAAAAGGAACTACCGCACTGTTGAAGATAGAGTTTGATGTAGGAAGAAGATTTCTAGGAATGATAGGGTTTCTGTTATCTCTCCAGATCACTTCATTGCAGTCAGCCGGCTTATCCTGCCAAGGCATATTTGGGATAGCCTGTCCGTTGATTACTTTAACGCTCATGTTAAAATCCACCTTTCATAATATAAAAAATACTGAGGCTGACCGTCAGGTCATGCCCTTGTTTTTATTCTTCCCTCGAATAGAAATGCGAAACTTTTCCCGCTTATTCAAGGCGATATCATTCGGCTTACCTTATCGGTAAAATGCCGCTGTTATTATTAAAACACACTTTCAGAAAAATTTCAAGCCCCTATTTTTGCTGAAAACGTTTAAAATTTATATGTAAACGTATTCTTCTTAAATTTAACATTTTATTAACAGTTTGCTTGGTTTCATATTTTTGCATCGCACTAAAAATATGCGACTTTATCCGCCTGCACGTCCGTTCTCCGCCCAGTCCATGATAAAAATGAAATATCAGGCAGTATTTTGAATGTAAATTATAAAAGTTGCCCATAATGACTACATTGGCATAAGCATATTCGTGCAAGTTTCTGATTTTTTGCAAGAATAGAAAAAAGCACTTGCAAAAACAGTGAAAAGGGTATACAATATAAGTAAGGATATCGGATACATTCGGCAGAGTGCGGCGAAAGTCGGGATTTGCCGAATTGTTCTGTATAATAGTGTACTATAATTTATAATTTACAAGTGGAGGACATTGATATGAAACTAACAGAAATGTCTGCAGAGGAACTGGCAGCATTCAAGGCGGAAGTCCAGAAAGAATATGACGATTTCAAGGCTCAGGGATTGTCGCTGAACATGGCAAGAGGAAAGCCGTCTGCCGAACAGCTCGACCTGACAGAGGGTCTGCTCACAGCAGTAAAGAGCAGCGAGGATTGTTTCGCTGAGGACGGTACAGATTGCAGAAACTACGGCGGTCTTGACGGTCTGCCTGAGGCTAAGGCACTTTTTGCTCCTATGCTTGGCGTAACACCTGATGAGCTTATCATTTGCGGAAACTCAAGCCTTAACATCATGTATGATACTATCGCAAAGTTCATGCTTTTCGGCACAGGCGACGGTGAAAAGCCTTGGAAGGACACAAAAGTCAAGTGGCTCTGCCCTGTTCCTGGATATGACAGACATTTTCTTATAACAGAAAAAATGGGCTTTGAGCTTGTAAACATTCCAATGGACAAAAACGGTCCTGATATGGATATGGTAGAAAAGCTCGTTGCTGAGGACGATACTATAAAGGGTATATGGTGTGTTCCAATGTACGCTAACCCTACAGGTACAACATACTCTGACGAAGTAGTAAAGCGTCTTGCAGCCATGACAACAAAGGCTAAGGACTTTAAGATATTCTGGGATAACGCATATTGTATCCACCACCTTTCTGATACGCCTGACACACTTCTCAACATTCTTGACGAGTGCGAAAAGGCAGGCAACCCTGACAGAGTTTATATGCTCGCCTCCACTTCAAAGGTAACATTCCCCGGTGCAGGCGTTGCAATGATAGCGTCATCTGAAAAGAACATCAAGTACCTCAAATCTATGATGACAGTTCAGACTATCGGTTATGACAAGATAAATCAGCTCCGCCACGTTAAGTTCTTCGGCACATATGAAAATCTTATGGATCATATGAAGAAGCACAGAGCTATAATCGAGCCTAAGTTCAAGATAGTTCTTGACACTCTCGAAAAGGAGATAGCACCTCTGGGAATCGGAAGCTGGGAGAAGCCAAACGGCGGTTACTTTATAAGCTTCAACGCTCTTAACGGCTGTGCAAAGAGAATTTGTCAGCTTTGCAAAGAGGCAGGCGTAGTCCTCACAGGTGCAGGTGCAACATACCCTTACAGAAAGGACCCTGACGATTCAAACATCAGAATTGCTCCTACATTCCCGCCTGAGAGCGAGCTTAAAGTTGCAGCCGACGTGTTTGCTACAGCAGTTAAGCTTGCAAGTGCAGAAAAGCTTCTTGCAGAATAATTCAACTAAGTCAAGATAACAATACTCTCTATATAAAAAAGCGATGACCTTGCAAAAGGCTCATCGCTTTTTTTGTTTGCCTATAAAGCAAAAGCGGTATCGACCTCCTAAAAGGTCATACCGCCCGCTATGGTAAGGAAATTAAAATGGAAATAAAGCTTATTCTTTTACAGCTCCCGAAACAAGTCCGCTGTAGATGTACTTTTGCAGTAAGAGGAATATAATAAGAGTCGGAATGATACAAATTACGATTCCCGCAAAAACTACCTCCCACTGTACAGAAGTGGCATTCATAAGATTGTAAAGCACAGTTGAGATAACAACGTGGTCATCATCAGGCATATAAAGCTTTGGAGTGTAGAAATCGTTGTAGATACCAACGAACTTGATGATAAGCACTGTTGCTATTGCAGGCTTGAGGTTAGGGAGAATTATGCTGAAATATACCCTTGGATAAGAAGCACCGTCCATAATAGCACTTTCGTCCAGGGAATATGATATCTGTCCCAAAAACTGAATGAAAATATAGATAGAAATGATATCAGTACCGATATTCAAAATGATAGGTGCAAGCATAGATCTGTAAAGACCAAGCTTGTAAACTATCTGGAATACCGTTACCTGCATTGTGATATTAGGCAGAAGCGTTGCAATAAGGAACGCTGTCTTTACTACTCTTGAAAAATAGGTGTTGAAACGCTGAACGACATAAGCCGTCATCGTACCTGTTATTATCGAACCAACGCAGGATACAACAATGATTATAGCCGTGTTTTTGAATGCAAGAAGAATGTTCTGTGTAAAAAACGCTGTCTTGAAGTTCTCCCACTGAGGCACTTCCGGAAGAGTGAACACCGTGGTGTTTGAAAGCTCTTTGTAGGTTTTCAGCGAGCCTATGAGCACAACAAGTATCGGTACTATTACTATAAGACAACAGAGTATAAGAAAAACATACTTGATAATGTTCAGTACCCTTGAGCCGATATAAAGCGGCTTTGAATCTTTGTTTTCATTCTGTGCCATTATTTCACAGCCCCCTTTCTGCTCCTTTTGTTCTCCTTAGGGGTCTTGTCGTCCTCACGGAAGAAGTATTTTTGTATAAACGTTACGATTATCGTTATGATAAGCAGCACGATACCCATTGCCGAAGCAAGGCCCACCTTTTTCAGCGAGAACGCTGTGTTGATAGTCTTGATAACGAATGTGGTAGTGCCCATCATGCCCTTTGTTGTGATATATGGTATCTCGAATACTGAGATAGCACCCTTTACAGCAAGGATAAGCTGCAATGAGATGATAGGCTTTATGCTTGGAAATACGATATATCTGAAATTCTGCCATGGGTTAGCACCGTCAAGGTCAGCCGCCTCATAAAGATCAGGGCTGATAGACTGGATAGCACCGATATACATGATGATATCAAAGCCTATGTATTTCCATATGGAAATGAACACCAAGCAGCAGTTTGCAAGAAACGGCCTGTCAACATCGAACCACAGTATCGGGTCAAGACCCAGTGTGGTAAGGATAGTGTTGAGCGTTCCGTCAGGGGTAAGACCCTTTTGACCTTTGAGGAAAAATCTTTGGAATATGATAGATACCGCAACGCCGTTCATAAGATAAGGGAAGAAAAGTATTCCCTTGAAAAGTCCCTTTGCTCTTATCTTTGAGCAGAGGATAGACGCCAGCAGCAAAGCCAGTGCCTGCTGAATGAATGAACCAACAAGATAATAAAGGCTGTTCTTGAAAGTTTCAAGATAGTCCTTGTCAGTGAATATCGTTACATAATTTGAAAATCCTGCATATGTAGGGTTAGTGCCGTATGGATCTCTGTTCTGAAAACTGAATATGACCATATCCAGAGCAGGGATAAAGGTAAACGTTACAAGCAGGATTATCGGCAGTGCAAGAAACAGTATAGAAGTATAGAACTTTTTACCCGCATAAGTCTTTGACCACTGTGCAATGCCTTTTCTATTGCCGTTTTGCATTTGAGGTCCTCCTGAACACAATTATCAGGCACAGGAACAATGCCTGTACCTGATAAGGGATTTATCTTAGATCTTAGCCGAGAACTTTATCTCTTGCAGCAGCCCACTTCTTGTTTACATCAGCGATGATCTCGTTGAAACCGTCGTCGCCCTTGCCTGCGAATGCTGCCTCAGCAAGCTTGATCTTGAAGTTGTCCTCGTCGCCCTGCCATACGCCAACGCCTGACTCCTTGTCGATCTCGTCGAACTTACCAACGAGGTCATCCGGACAAACAGCCTTCTCGAAGAATACAGCGTCCTTGAATCCTGACAGTGTGCTTGGAAGCTCCTTGTTCTGAACTGTTGAGATCATACCCTCCTGCTCAGAGAAACCTGAATCAGAAACGAACCACTCAACATATGCCTTTGCAAGATCCTGATTCTTGGAGTTTGCACTTACGCCGAGAGTATAGTCAGGGCCTTCCTCTGCGTATACCTTTCCGTCAGCTGCTGTGATAGGAACAGGCATATAACCGATATCGTCAGGGTTCTCAGCCTTTTCCATGAACTGTGAAACTGCCCATGAACCCATTACCATTGTAGCGATCTTGCCCTCGCCGAACCATACCTTTGATGACTCCCACTCTGTGTTAGCGTGGTCTTCTTCAAGAAGGTCAGGCTTTGAGAACAGATCATACATCAGCTTGTATACTTCATAATAGCCGTTGCCCTCTACAAAGAGGTCGCTCTTATCCTGAAGAAGCTTGTTCTCAGCGTCAGCACCACCTGCTGCTGAAATAACAAGGTTCTGCCACTGAGTAATAGTCCAGCTTGCATCCTTGAAGTTTGTGTAGTAAGGGATAGCGTCTGTGTTATCCTTGATGAGCTGAAGATCTGCAAGGAACTCGTCAGGAGTCTTAGGAGTTTCTGTGATACCAGCCTGCTCCCATATCTTCTTGTTGTAAAGAACGCCTGTAGCTGTTCCGCCTACCGCAAGTCCGTAAACATTGCC
The DNA here is from genome assembly GCF_040924265.1 of Ruminococcus sp. RTP21198st1_G1_RTP21198_201120. Classification (NCBI taxonomy): domain Bacteria; kingdom Bacillati; phylum Bacillota; class Clostridia; order Eubacteriales; family Oscillospiraceae; genus Ruminococcus; species Ruminococcus sp. RTP21198st1_G1_RTP21198_201120. Next base: position 48,412 of record NZ_JBCOMH010000019.1, on the reverse strand, counting down.
GTCAGCCGTCATCTTCTTGTCTGACCAGCGATATGTGTCCTTGAACTCGTCATAAGTTCCGAGAGATACGAAATATGTAGGAAGTTCCTCAAGCTTAAGGCTTGAAGGGATACAAAGAACATCGCCGTAATCATCTGTACCCATTCTTGTTGCTACATCTGTATCGTAGTCCTTGTATGCAGTGTATTCAACTGTGCAGTTGTAAGCTTCCTCAAACTTGTCTGTGAGAGCGTCGAGCTTGCCGTCCTCTTTTCTGTCAGTTCTGTTCGTAAGAACTTCCAGTTTTGCACCCTTTGCGTCGAATGAGTCTTTGATATCAGCCTGCGATACTTCAGGTGTAACAGCCTTGCTGCTTGAATCTGTAGAGCTTCCGCAGCCTGTGAACGCACTCATTGTTCCCATTGACAAAACCAGTGCCATTGCACCGGCACATATCTTCTTTGCTTTCATACTTGATAACCTCCGAATTAGCTTAATTTTATTAAGTAAATTAATTTGTCTCCAACGACAATATTAAGTATACAGCCTAAATAAAATTAAGTCAATATCTTTTTAGAAATTAATATCTTTTTAATCTCAATTTTGTAAACAAACATAAACTTTAAGACCTGAATTTTAGCAATATGCACAAAAAAGTGGCGACAGTCTTAACAAAGACTGTCGCCAAGATCAGACAACCGACACAACCAACGGGGTCATGTCGCAAACAATAGAAAATCATAGATTAGAAAGGTGCACTTAATAAGTACAGGTCTATTATAACTTAAAATTACTTATTTGTCAATAGCAAAACAAAAAAAGATCAACAAACACTATGTTGATCTTTTTGTTATATTTGCTAATAAAAGCGCACTATATTCTCTTCACAGAGTCCTTTATAACTAGGTCACCCTCGATAGTTATTATCCTTGGCTTGCCGTCAGGTTCTTCCATTCTATCCATAAGTGTCATTACCGCAAGGTCCGCCATATAATCTGCATCAACGTTTATAGTCGTGATAGTCGGGTCTGAAACTTCGGAGATCAAATAGTTATCATATCCCACAATGGAAATATCCTCAGGCACGTTATATCCCATGCCACGGAGCTGTCTTATCGCACGGTAAGCAGCCTCGTCGCAGTTGCACACGAAAGCCGTTGGCATATCGTCCTCAGGGAAAGTCATAGTGATAAAATCACGCTTGTAACGATCGTCGATACGCCACTTTTCGTTGACCTCATAGCCATGCTCTATCATAGCCTTTACATAGCCCATATATCTGTCAAAAATACTCGTTGTGGCAAATTTACTTCCTATGTATCCTATCTTCTTGTGACCCATTTTTATAAGATATGAAGTAAGCTTGTAGCCTCCGCTGTAGCCATTTGTCACAACAGCGTCCAAGTCTAAGGACGGCACATAATAATCAAGCAGTACAAGATCTTTCACATTGTCATTAAGAAGCTTTGCATAATTCTTTGAAAGCTGTCCCAGTGAAATAAGTGCTGAAACCTGCTTGTCCTTGATACAATGCGGGAGCATGAGCCTGTCCTCATCCTCCTGATCCAGATTTTCCATTATGCAGAACATATTCTCTTTTTTGAGCCTTGTTACAATAGCGTTATACAATGCCCAATAAAATGAACCGTTAGGATTAATGAATTTTGATGGGATAAGCACACCGATAGTATTACCTCCCCTGTTCTGAGTGCTTTTCACGCCCACATAACCCATTTCGTCAGCGACCTGCTTTATCTTCTCTCTGAGGGCATCGCTAACTCCGCTTTTTCCTGCAAGGGCTTTTGACACAGTGACATTACTTGTGTCACAGGCTTTGGCTATATCTATAAGTGTAACTGCTTTCTTCAAAATTCTCACCGCTTTTTCTTCTTAATGAACTCCTTAAAATAAACTCTGATAACATTCTCATTCAATTATATCATTTTATGACATAAAGTCAATAGAATATTGCAAAATCTCACATTTACACAAAAACGCAGACCAAAATCAGTTGATAATGCTCTCAACAGGAGCATTATCCCTCTCTCTTTGCAGTCTTTTTCGCTCAATGAGTTTTCTTATTATAGTGCAGATGAGCAGAGTCGCTGATATGACAGCAACACCTATTATAGGATAAAATCTCCACATATATTCCTTATCCATATTCTGCAAAGACTGATCTACAGCCGAATTGCTCAGCTTGTCCTGTATCCTTTTTATAAGATATCCGCCCGCTTTAAGAAACGATATCATGCCCCCAAGGCTAAGTATAAAGGAAACGATATATTTTTTGAAAAACGCAAACAATATTCCTGCAAACATAACAACAACGCCTGCCGCCATTGCCCACAGCACCCACTTTGGCGGAACGGGTTCTATATACTTGCCCATGATGCCCACGATAGTTACACCGCCGTAGAAAAATCCCGAATACGCAAACGGCACTATCATAAGAAGCTTCAAAATAAGATAATAAACAGGCTCACCGTTTGGTTTTGTGCGTTTCGCCTTTTTCATCATCTTTTTCGCTGAGCGGCTCTGCCTTTCTCTGGCTTCCTCACGCTCTCTCTGTTCTTCAAGCTCCTCTTCTTTTCTGAGCCTGTCCTGCTTTTCTTTCTGTGCTTTAAGTCTGTCTTTTTTTGACATAATGTACCTCTTTTATGTATTAAAATATTATCGTATCATAGTTTTCTCATCAGATATTTTATTATATCATAGTATGCCACGAAATTCAACACATACAAATGAAATTTTCTTCCTTTGCACTGTTAAGAAGGCAGAATAAAATTGAAAAAGGCTTTCCAAGACAAATAATACTTGTGCCGACGGCTGAATTAAATTTCTCAGCAGGTCAACAATAAAAGCGAAAAGAAAAACAGAAAGGAACGTGAAAAAATGTCGTCATTTTTCAAAAAAACAGCCTGCGTCACAGGGATAATACTGCTGGGGCTGTTTGGTCTTATAGGATTTTATTCCACAACGCTCCCCGATTTCTACCTTGTTTCAAAGGGCAGCGAGCTTAGCGTGAACTCCTTTTTCACCATATCCTCAAAGCCCTGCGAAAGCAAAGTGACAGTGGCGGTGTCAGGCGGTTCGTCAGGAGCATCACGATACACAAAAAATATGCTCATGCTTTTTGGGGCAGTGCCAGTCAAGGAGGTTGAATCAAAGACAATGGAAAGACCAATGCTTTATCCCTGTGGACAGCCATTCGGCATAAAGCTTCTCACAGAGGGCGTAATGGTAGTCGATCTGCAAAAGGTGGATTCTTCAAGTCCTGCCAAAGATTGCGGTATAAGAGAGGGCGATGTTATAGTATCTATCGACGGAGAAAAAGTCAAAAGCAACGCAGACGTTGCAAAGATAATAAGAAGCTCAAACGGTGAAGCCTGCTCAGTGCGCATAAAGCGTGGAAGCAATGACCTGACCTTCAAGCTATGCCCACGCCTTGAGAGCGGAAGCTATAAAGCGGGAATGTGGGTGCGTGACTCCTCCGCAGGTATAGGCACGCTCACATTCTATGACCCTGAAAACGGAACTTTCGGAGGTCTTGGTCACCCCGTATGCGACGCAGACACAAAAGAGCCCCTCCCCCTCTCCGCAGGCACAGTTGGCGAAATAAACCTCACAGGCTTCAACAAGTCACGCTCAGGCTGTCCGGGACAGCTTTTGGGCGAGTTTGCAAACTCCGCCTCCACAGGTGATATCCTGAAAAACTGCGAAAGCGGTGTGTTCGGCACACTGAATGCAAACCCTTGCCCAAATGCAAAAGAGTTTCCTCTCGGCTTCCGTCAGGAGATACACCCCGGCAAAGCCAAAATACTCTCCTCTATTGACAATGACGGACCAAAAGAGTACGAAATTTCTATCGAGCAGATAAATCTCTCAGATTCTGCCGAGCATGACCTTGTTATCAAAATAACTGACAAGACGCTTCTTGAAAAAACAGGGGGCATTTTGCAGGGCATGAGCGGCTCGCCTATCATTCAGGACGGAAGACTCGTGGGCGCAGTGACCCATGTTTTTATCGAAGACACCGCCAAAGGCTACGGTATCTTCGCTGACGAAATGTATTCAAAGACCTCAGAGCTTGCCGAAAGCACCATAGAAAACGCAGGTTAGCGACCTTTGCCGATCGCTGTCGATTTATGAAAAGGCTTTGCATAGAGAAAAATATCATCTGCAGTCGAACAATGCTTAATTATCTTGTTTTGACATATTCACGCACTGATATTTGTACACTTTGCATTAATAAGTCGATAATTTGTTGACGATTTTTCTAAAAAACTATTGCATTTAACAAATAAATGTGTTATCATTTATCTTGTGAAAGGGAGTTAAAACAAACGCTCTCAAACAAAAATGACAGATTATACGACGGAGGAAATGACAATGACAAACAAGATCAAAATTCTTATTGGCGACGATTCGGCACAGTACGGGGTAGCATGTGCTTCCTCACTGAGAGCAATGGGCTTTTTCGTGATAACACGTCCCAAGGACGGACTTACTATCTATGACGCTATCAAAAACGAACAGCCGGACGTTGTTATCGCAGACGCAGTGATGCCGAGCCTTGACGCAATCGAGCTTATCAGAAAGATACAGAACTCGTCCTATCAGAAACCGCTTTTTATAATCACAAGCGCCTATGAGAACTCATTTATAGAAACACAGGTCATGAACGCTGGAGCATCATATTTCATGCTCAAACCATTCGACATAAAGATACTTGGCGAGAGGATAAAGTCCATGCTGGATATCGACACCGATATATCCTCCGACTCAAGCTATACGAAAAACAAGCAGAGCATAAACCTTGAGATAATCGTCACAGACATAATCCATCAGATAGGCGTCCCTGCCCACATCAAGGGCTATCACTATCTCAGGGAAGCTATCATACAGTCCGTGAACGATAAGGAAATGCTTGAAAGCGTTACAAAGCTATTATATCCTGCAGTGGCAAAAAAATTCGCAACAACGCCCTCCAGAGTGGAAAGAGCCATACGCCATGCCATTGAGATAGCATGGGACAGAGGAGATATCGACACCCTCAACAGCTTCTTCGGCTACACAATAAACACAGGCAAGGGCAAGCCCACAAACAGCGAATTTATCGCACTTATCGCAGACAAAATAAGCCTTAAATTCAAGACCACCATGGCGGTCTAGGGGTCATAAGTCATATATGCAAAAAGAGCAGAACGCATTTTCACGTTCTGCTCTTTTGTTACTTGTTGATAAATGTAGGGGCGAACAGTGTTCGTCCGTCTTTGTTCGCCTGCTAAATTTGCAATAAGACAAACTTTTTCGCTTTGGGTGTGACGTTGCATTTCTGAACACAGGCGACCTCAGGTCGCCCCTACACACAATACAAAAAAGAGGGCGAAAATGATCCGCCCTCTGCATTTTCATATTATCACAGCTTTATCTCTTCGCTGTTCTTTTCGTCTTTGCTGTTGTCATGCTCTATCCTGTCACGGTGAGTTTCAAGAGGAGCTGAATCCTTTACGCCCTCAGTGGCTTCTGGTATAAAGCAGGTCTTTACCGTCATAAAGAATATTCTAAGATCAAGCATAAGCGACTGATGCTCTATGTACATAAGGTCAAGCTTCAGCTTGTCATAAGGCGTAGTGTTATACTTTCCCATTACCTGCGCATAGCCCGTAAGTCCAGCCTTGACTTTCAGCCTGTATTTGAACTCAGGCATTGTTTTTTCATACTTCTGCGCGATCTCAGGCCGCTCAGGTCTAGGTCCTACAAACGACATATCGCCCTTTAGTATGTTTATAAGCTGCGGAAGCTCGTCTATCCTTACTTTTCTTATAAGCTTTCCTATAGGAGTGATACGGCTGTCATTTTTCTTTGCAAGGGTCGCACCGCTTTTCTTTTCAGCGTCAACTATCATGCTTCTGAACTTGTATACCTTGAACACCCTGCCCCCTGTTGTGAGCCTTTTCTGAGAATAAAGCACAGGACCGCCGTCATAAGCCTTTATTGCAATAGCCGTCACTAGCATGAACGGCGAAGCGATAACAAGCGCTGCTGCTGACAACAAAATATCTAGCGTTCTCTTTACCGCACGCTGTTCCCAGCGCAAGCCGTCATTTCTCGCCAGCAAAAGGGGCGTATCGAAAATGTGGAAATCCTCCGCACCCCTTACGATAATATCTGACAGCTTAGGGTTTATATAAGTCCTGATAGAATTTTCAAAAGTAAATTTCAAAAGCTTGTTTCTCAGGTCATTTGGGATATCCGAGATTATAACAGCCTCGTGTTTTAATATCTCACGCTCGATATCCTCAAGGCTCTCCTCACTGCTTATAGAAGCGCATATCCTGTATTTGTCATTTCTCACGCTCATTTTTGAAACAAGGTACTTAGCGTTCTTGTTTCCATAAACGATTATCATTCGCCGTGGAGGGTATACCGCCTGATATATCCAAGTGAAAACATAGCTCCACGCAAAGGCTATGGCCACCTGAATTACCGTCATAACAAGTATGGGCGCTATGTTGAGCCTGCCTCGTCCGATAAGAGAAACGAGTATAAATTCTATAAAATTCGCACCCAGCACACCCAGCACCTGCGAGCCGAAAAGCCCCGTGAATTTATCATATCCAAGACGGAAGCCGTTAAAGGTCTTTGCCATGGATATATAGAGCACCGCATAGATAGCCACCATAAGAATGTTACCATTATGCCAGAACGGGTCACGCATCGCCTTGTTGTAATAGTTGTTCCAAACCGTGTCGAAGCACTTCATAAAGGCACAGATTATAACAAGTGCGCTGAGATAGTTAAGTATCTTTTTGAACTGATCTCTGTTATTCAACAAAAAACCGCCTTTCTCTGCTGTTTTTGTTATCTGCTCAATGAGTAAAGTATAGCATACTTTTCGCCAATAATCAAGCATTACACACAAATTTCACCGACTGCCACCTTTTTCAGCTTGATTTTTCAAGATAATACCTGTATCTCCATTCGATATAGTTTTAAGCTATGATAGACTATAAAATAAAAATTATTGATTTACTAGGAATTTTGTGTTATAATGTACTTTGCAGAAAAATAAAAAATATATTTTTATATAGATAACAGAAAAGAGGAAAATAAATGAAGACCTGCGAGCTTTTCAAGAAAAAGACAACATTATCCTTTGAGGTGTTCCCACCAAAGAGTTCAACGCCTGTTGAGAGCATATACAGCACAATATCACAGCTCCAGCCACTTAACCCTGATTTTATCAGCGTAACATACGGAGCAGGCGGAAGCACGAACAATGCAACTATCGACATATGCTCGGCTATAAAAAATCACCACAAGATAGAGTCGGTGGCACATCTTCCATGCCTTTATCAGACAAAGGAACGAGTATTAGAGCAACTTGAAGAGATGAAGTCTGCGAATATTGAGAACATACTTGCTTTGAGAGGTGACAGAAACCCTGATTTTGAGCCGGCAGGTGATTTTCACTACGCTTCCGACCTTGTATCTTTCATAAAAGAACACAGCGACATGAACGTAATAGGCGCATGCTATCCTGAATGTCACCCGGAGTGCGACAGCATAGTAGATGATATAAAGCACCTGAAGGATAAAGTAGACGCAGGCTGTTCACAGCTTATCACCCAGCTTTTCTTTGACAACAGCACATTTTACGATTTCAGAGAAAAAACAGCCATAGCAGGGATAAACGTGCCTATCGAAGCAGGAATAATGCCTGTGACCAACAAAAAGCAGATACTTAGAATGACAACTCTTTGTCATGCGACCCTGCCGAAGAAGTTTCTAAAGATAATGGACAAATACGAGAACGACCCAATAGCAATGAGAGATGCAGGCATAGCCTATGCGGTATCGCAGATAGTAGATCTCATCGCCAATGATGTAGACGGCATACACCTTTACACCATGAACAATCCATATATAGCGGAGAAGATATGTGAAGCGGTGAAGTCGCTTTTCTGATCTACACAAACGCAAGCAGGCGGAGAATTGATCTCCGCCTGCTTTTTTGTTTTCCGCACAGACCAACTGTAGGGGCGAACAGTGTTCGCCCGTTTCATTTTTTCACGATCCTACTGATTATTACATTGTATAAACACTGCACCCAAATGTAGGGGACGGCGCCCCCGACGTCCCCACATCGAAGCGTTAAGGTTTGATTTATCATAAAGCTGTGTAGGCAAACAAAAGCGGGTCAGAGCTTTACACTCCGACACCGCTTTATTATAGCTTATTATTCATATCTCAAAGCGTCGATAGGATTGAGCTTCGCCGCCTTTATGGACGGAATAAGTCCAAATACTATTCCAACTACCATTGAAAATACCACCGACACTACTATTGACGCCGAGGATATCGCCACAGGCACTTCCGCTACCTTCGCTATTACCTGCGAAAGCCCTATGCCCGTCAGCACTCCGATTATTCCGCCTATGCTCGTAAGCACTGCCGCTTCTGTCAAAAACTGTGCAAGAATTCTCTTTTTCCTTGCTCCCAGTGCTTTTTTCAGTCCTATCTCTCTCGTTCTCTCTGTTACCGACACCAGCATAATATTCATTACGCCTATACCGCCTACCAGCAGTGAGATGCTAGCTATCCATATAAGCATCTTATTAGTCGATGAACTCAGATCCTGCAATGACTTCGCCTGCTCCAGCAGGCTATCGCTCTTGTATTCCACAGAAGCGCTGGTTTCCTTGCTTCCGCCCTTTACAGTCGAAACGTTCTCGTTAAGAATATCCGCCGACTTTTTGCCCGCATTCGTCATCGAGTCCGTGTCCACAGCCTTTACGATACAGTTTTCTGGCTCGTCATAGCGGAAAACTATCCCCCAATCGTTTGTGGGGATAAAGATAAGTCCGCTTGATGTCTGATTGTATGTGTAGTAGTCCTCCACTGAGCTTATAACAGGCTCAAAGTTTGAATTTTTCACAGCCACGCCTATTACAGTGAACGGCTCGCCACTTATATCTATGACCTTTCCCACAGGGCTTTCACCCTGGAAAAGGCCCTCTGCAAGCGTCTTGTCTACCACTGCCACCTTGTCAAATTTGGTAAAGTTTCTCTCCGCAAAGCCCTTTCCCTCAACTATCTCGTATCCAACAGTGTCAAAATAATCCTTGTCTACTCCGTATATAGTTGACGAATCCATTTTGTTGTTAAGATAAAACAGATTGTCAGGATTGTTTCTTGTGCGGTAAAAAGTGCTTGACTCCACCTCTTTAAGCTCGTTGATACGTTTTTTAGTGTCCGATGTGAACATTGCCACATTAGACGGCGGCGCTTCATAAGAAAAGTCGCAAACAGTGTCGCCATTTGAAAGCTGGATCTTCACAGTGTTGTTTCCTGCGCCGATAAGATTGTTCTTTATCTGCTCATTTGTACCCTTGATAGTGGAAACTATAGCAATGATAGCCGCAATACCGATAATGATACCAAGCATAGTAAGAAACGAGCGTATCTTATGTGAAAGTATTCCCTTAAATGAAAGTCTGATATTTTCTATCATATTATCCGCCCCCTTTTAATACTCAGGATAAAGGACTTTGTCGGTCTCCTTTGTCCTTACGCCCTCTTTGACGTCCTTGCCGTATGGGAAGCATATCTTATCTTTCATAGAAAGTCCGCCCTTGACCTCGATATTAGTGCCATACATTATCTTGCCTGTTTTTATGTAGCTTTTCACAAGTCTGCCGTCCTTGTCGGCTTTCATTATATAGTAGTTTCCGTTTTCCTGCCTTACATAATGTATAGGCAGATAAACGCTGTCACTGGTCGTGGTGTCATTCACAAATGAAACGCCTACCCAGTCGCCCACGTTGAAATCCGTGCTGTCGCTGAGCCTAGCTTCTATAGTGTAGGTGGAGCTGTTAGGATTGTCGCCCCAGTTGTTTGTCGAGTATGACGTAGGCTCGCTGCTTATCTTTGTTATCTCAGCGCCAATGCTCATTCCAGTGTTGTATGAGTTCACCATAACAGTGTTTCCCACAGCCGCTCTGTCAAGATTAAGCTCGCCCACACTAAAAGTAACGGAAACTCCGCCCTCGCCCTCGATTATTGCGAAAACGTCATCATCAGAGCTGTCACCACTGTAGTCCATGCTGCTGTCTGTAATGTCCATATCGTCTTTGTCGTCACCATCGTCCGAATTATCACCCTCTGCGGCAGCGTCGCCTACAGTGCCTATCTTTTTAACGACTCCGTCGATATTAGCCACTACCTTGCCGTCTGTCTTTTTCTTCAAAGCGTCATTGTAGTCAAGCTTTGCAGACTTAAGGTTAAGCTTTAAGCTCTTTATCTCGTCCTCTTTTTCTGATATCATTTTCTTTATCTCTGCACGGCTGTGCATATAGTCCTCAGAGCCTGAATTTGTACCGCCCGTCTGTGACGGGTCAGCAGGAGTGACATCTATGCCAGCGTCATTATCATCATAATCACCGTTATCAGGTATATCCACATCACCGCCATTGTCGATATCATCAGTATCATCGCTATCGTCAGCACTGTCATCACTGCTGTCCGAGCCTGCAGGCAAAACGATAGAGAACTTGCCGAACTGCTCCACAGAAGTGTCAAGAGAAAGCGTACCGCTTTCCTTATCCTCAGTTATCCCCTGCGAAACTGTCCAGTCTGCAAGCGCCTTTTTGCCAATTGTTTCACGGTTGACTATCCACTTGTATATAAAGTTTGAGTTATCATCATAAACGCAAAGCTCCGCATAAGTCCCCGTTGTCTTTATCCTATCAAGAAACGCTCTGGATACCTTTGTGTTCCTGTTGCAGTTTATAATGTAAGGATCGTCCTTTGTGCCTGCATTTTTCGTCTGGAAAACAGCCTTTACAACGTCCACAGTTTCCACAGGCTCAGGAGTTGGCTCAGGATCTGGAGTTGGCTCTGGGTCTGGTTCCGGCTCTGGTTCCGGCTCAGGATCTGGATCGTCAGGCTCTTGCGGTGCGTCCTCAGAAGGCTTTAAAAGCTTATATTTAGCAAGCTCCTTTTCAGCCATTTTGATGTTCTGCTCGCAGACCTTTACCTGATTTTCTTTCTGTGAAAGCTCCAGCTCCACCACCGTCATGTCATATTCAAGTATAGTGTCGCCCTTTTTCACAGTGTCGCCCTTTTTTACAAACACCTTTTTAACAAGCTTCTCGTTGTCAAGAGTAATTCTCTGAGCATTGGCAGAAACTATCTGCCCGTCCATGTTCACTGAGCTGTCCCACTCGTAACTATCCGCAGTTTCCGCCATAAGGTCAACAGGAACTACCGACACAACAGTTTTCTTGTCCTGATTTTTCTTATATTTCATTGCTCCCGCATATCCGCCTCCGCCAAGGATAGCTATGCACAGGAGTGTTATTATTACCTTTTTCATTCCTGCTCACCTGCCTTTTCTCCATGAAGCTCGCCATCACGGATATACATTATCCTCTTTGCACATCTTGCAATGTCAGGCTCGTGTGTTATCATAACGATAGTAACACCGTCGTCATTAAGCTCCTTGAAAAGCTCCATTACCTGATCGCCCGACTTTGTGTCAAGAGCGCCTGTGGGTTCGTCTGCAAGAAGAAGCTTTGGATTGTTGACTATCGCCCTTGCAATAGCCACCCTCTGCTTCTGACCGCCTGAAAGCTGAGTAGGCTTGAACATCATTCTCTGTGCAAGCCCCACCTTTTCAAGAGCCGCCTTTGCTCTCTGACGTCTTTCTCTTTTGCCTACCCCCGCATAAAGCAGCGGAAGCTCCACATTTTCAAGTGCTGATTGTCTAGGGAGCAGATTAAAGTTCTGAAACACAAAACCTATCTTCTTGTTTCTTATCTCCGAAAGCTTCCTATCCTTTGCCTGCATAATGTCACAGCCGTCAAAAACAAAGCTACCCTTTGTCTGCTTGTCAAGACAGCCTATAATGTTCATGAGCGTAGACTTTCCCGAGCCTGACGGACCCATTATCGCCACATATTCCCCCTCTGAGACCTCAAGGGAAATATCCTTAAGCACAGGCACAGCTTCCTTGCCCTGCAAATAATCCTTGTAGATATTTTTCAGTTCAAATACCATTGCAAGCCCTCCTTATTCAGCGAAAGCTGCGTCAGCATCAGCAGCGTCGGCATTCTCACCGTCTGCATTTTCTGCATTTTCCTCTTCACCGTAAAGCTTGTTGAAGTATTCTTCTATCTCCTCGTCCGTCATGCTTGCAAGCATATCCTCGTCTATAGCCATGCCGTCCTCATCGCTTCCGTCATAAACGATGTCCTCGTCACCGCCCTCGATATTATCGTCACCGTCCGTGTTGTCGTTCGGGTCAAGGTCATTAGGCGGAACAGACACGTCAGCCTCATTTGTGGTAGCCGTCATGCCCTCCTCGATAGACTTGTCAGGGTATGCGATATAATCGCCTTTTTCAAGACCTGATTTTATCTCGCAGTCACCGTTATCCTCGTCCTTCTGACCTATTTCAACATATCTCTTTTCTATCTTTCCGTCCTCGTTCTTAGCCCAGACGTAGTTCTTTTTGCCGTCCTTGCAGATAAAGTCGGAATAGAGCCATATGCCCGTCTTGTTTATAGAAGTGTCCTGTCCGTTGTCTATCTCGATAAGAACGTGCTGACCGAGCATAAGTCCGTCAAAGCTCTCAGGCTTAACATAGAAAGCATAGTTTGAAGACTGGCTCATCTCATCGCTTGAACCGTAGCTGTACATGTACATATCGTCAGAATTTTTCTGCGGACTTGTGTCAACAGAAGTTATCTCGCCCTTCCAAGTGGAATCATCAAGCCTTGACTTTACGATAACAGAAACGCCCTGCATGATGTCAGTGCTGTTCTGCTCGTTGAATCTGCCCTTTATTCTGTAGTCGCCCTCTTCTGTTATCTGCATTATAACGTCGCCGCCGTCCTCCTGAAGCTTGTCCACCGTCTTGACGTTCTTAACAGTTCCGTCAATAGAAGCGGTGACGTATGCGTTCTTTGTGGAAACCTCCAGCTTTTTGATCTCAACGTTTTTAGCCTTTATGTCATATTCGTTCTTGGCGATGTCGCTCTGCAAAGAAAGTATCTGTGTCGTGTATGACACAGCGGCGTCCTGATCAACGTTTTTCTTTTCCTTTTCAAGCTCAGCTATCTGGCTCTTGTTTGAGGTTATCTCGTTCTGAAGCCTCTCGACCTCAAGCTTAGCCTGCTCAAGCTGAAGGTTTATAGCCTCAACGTCATATGTAAGAAGCTTGTCACCCTTTTTAACAGAGTCACCGTCCTTAACAAGTATCTCGTCCACCGTCTTTGAGCTGTCATACTTTACGTCCACAGACTCCTGCGCCTCAACAACGCCCAAAAACGAGCAATTAGAAAGCTTGAAGTCCGACACTGTGTTAAGCGACGATACCTTCTGCACATATACCTTCTGTGAGCTTTTTGAGCCTCCCTTGCCGGTCTTTTTCCATACGAAAAAGCCTCCCACACACACTGCGCAGACGATAACAAGCACTATTATAACAGTGCATATCCTTTTTTTCGTGGTCATTGCAATACCTCCGTTTGTGATTTTTTCAAAACAGCATAAAAAAAATCCGCCTGACAGCAGCCAGACGGATAAAACAGCCCCACTCTCCCCATAAGGGTATAGCATGAGCGTATTATTCTTTGTTATCTTGCTGTCCTGTTGTCTTTTGTTCTTATCTGTTTTTATGTATACATTATACCATAAAATCGGGACAAAGTCCAGCGCATTATATGAACTTTTTCGTTTTATACGCTTTTTCTTTCGGTATTACGGCATTTGCGAAGCTTCCGTGAAATCATATAATTGACTTCTACCAAAAATTTCTACCAATTTTTCTACCAAAATCGCTCTTTTTCGATTCTTTCTATTTCGTCCTCGGTTTTGTCACAGTATATTATATAATTACACGGCTGCGGTCTGTGACTTGTACGCAGGGGTATCTTTCTTCTTTTTTCTGCTGTTTGACTTCTTAGATGCTTCTTCCGGCGCAGTCTCCTTTGTGTTGGTGGGAGCATCTTCCTTTTTGCCGCTGAGAACCCTTGCAATGGTTTCAGCCGAAGTGACCTTAGCATGATACTCCAAATGGCTATAAAGATTTGCCGTGATATTAAATGTTGCATGACCGAGCCATTCCTGAATCGCCTTCATTGGAATATCATTTGCAAGCAAAAGACTCGCACAGCTATGTCTCAGATCATGGAATCTAAGCATCTTCATTCCATTCTTCTTGATCACCTGATGAAAATCATGAGTGACCGTGTTTGGACTGATGAGCTTTCCATAAGGATCACAGCATACAAAGCCTTCAAACTCCGTAATATAATCTTTACCACAGAGCTTTTTATGATGCTTATCCATATCCTTCTTTTCGAGAAGCATATCTCTGATATGAGGAATCAGCGGAAGTGTTCTTCTTGTAGAGTTTGTTTTCAGTCTTGTCTCCACAAAGAGCTTGGGCTGTCCACTTTCGTCATAATCGCTTACGACCTTGCGTTCGATAGTGATAGTACCTTTCTTGAAGTCGATTGAATCCCACTTCAATCCAAGAATTTCACATCTTCTCAGACCGTAGTATGCTGCGATATGCACGATAAGCTCCAGCTTGTGACCTTTGAATACCTCAAACAATTCATTCAGCTCGTCTACATTATAAAAGACAGCCTCATGTCTGTCTGCTCTCGGTACGCTCATCTTGTCCATAGGGTGCTGTGTCAGCATTTCCATTTTTACTGCATAGGCAAAAGCCGAATGCAAAGCAAGGTAATACTGCTTGACTGTACTTCCCTTAACGCCCTCGTCCATTTTATGGTTGAGGTAAGCCTGGATATGTGTATGGTTCAGGTCGGCAAGCGTCACATCAGGATAATGAACAGCCATGTATTTTACAAAACGCTCTGCATTTCTCTTGTAGCACTGGAATGTGGTTCTGGCAGAATTCGCCTTGATCGCAGTGAGCCAATCGGAAAAGAAACTGTTAAGTTCCTTATTAACGATGATGTTTTCATCACTTTCGGCGTCACTATCGTTCTTGCGGTTGATACTGAGCACGACCTGATTATTGTTCCACTGCTCTGCAAACTCAGCTACGATCTCCTCGACAGCTTCGTTGAGAGATTTCTTGGTGCATTTCTCAGGCAGTCCCGTTGACACCCACTTGCGCTTACGCTTTCCCACTTTATCCTTGAAATCAAAGACAACATACTGTTTTCCGTTCTTCACGGAAGTGATGTACTTATAAGGCAGACTTGCTTTCATTATTATTTCCTCCTTGCGTTGAAAGCGGTAGAAGTCTGCTGTTGACAACTCAATTATAGCGCGAATCGTAATATAATGCAAGACCTACCAACCGCAATTCTCTATTTTCGGCGCATTGACCTGGTTTTCACGGCTTGTTTTGTGCGCGTTGCAGAACGTAATTTATGACCTCGATCTTTGCCACTCTGATCTTGCGACCATCAGGCATCCGAGGTATCTTACCTTCTCTGACAAACTTGCATACCGTCTTGTATTTCAGGTCGAGCATTTCACATAGCTGGTCTACGCCTACAATATCGGGATACTCAGCAAACATCGTTCGATATACATCGTCCTCTGCCTGTTGATGCTCCTGAACTTCAACAGTTTCGTCCATGATGAACACTCCTCTCAGGGAGGAAGAAATAGAAAACAAATAGCGTTGATGTTTCATATTCAGTTTTCAAGATGCTGTAATACATCGTCTGTCGGTTATTTTTATGCCCAAAGATTGATGTACTGTTGGCAGCTCCTACTCCGAGGAATAGAAGCTCCCGACGGCACATCAGCCGTCGTTCAAAACAAGGAGGCGTGTGTGGAACGCCGTAGGCAGTACTCGTTGAACGGATACTCCCGACAGCGTTTCAGCTATCGTCCTGCTCGATAAGCGGCAGGATACCATCTTTCTTTAATTGGTCATAGATGAATATGCGCCCTTGCTGTGTCCAATAGGAATGGATTTTGGCAGTAGGATCGCCGTTCTTATCGTAAACAGTGTGTGTCTTTGACTTCATATATCCTCTGTCTGCATATTTCTGATACAGAAGCCATATCTGCCCTTGCTTATACTGTATTCCGTGTTCATGAAGCCATTTATTCAGCCATTTTGCGGACTTTCCGTAGTCTTTTGCTATCGTGGTTATGGGCATAAGCCCCTCGGAATGCAGTACCATATCGCAATAGTCTGCTTTCGGTTTCATAACCTCTATCTGCTTTGCCTGAACAGCAGTTGTTTCGATAAGGCTGCCGTTCTGCTGTTTAGCAAGCTCCAGCTTCTGGTCTGCGATCTGCAATGCCCTTGCCATGACCGCATCGGGACTGTTCCATTGCTTTTCAAGGTTTATGAAGTATTCACGGCAGCACTTGCCGATTTCGGTACGCTGGATCATACACAGCTCCTTTGCCATATCAATGGTGAGCTGATGGTCGATATACCCCTGAGAACCACCTTTTGAGTGATGAACAAAAATGTTCGTCACTGAATAATCCACATTTTCAGTGAATCCATACTCGCACATTCGTGGAAACCACATTCTATATGGTGTCTGCACTTCAAGTGCAGCGTGAAGCTCCCGTCCGCTGACGGTAGGATTATCATTATCGTATTTCACAGCGATTGTGATCTCATTCATATAGAACACCCTCTCTCTATCTTGTCGGTGTTTATGTTTGCGTTGTACTCCTGAGCTGTCGGGAACGGAAATCCGCTCCCGGCACAGGAGCGGCAGTTTAATCTGCCAATATGAAAATAGGAGAAATGGAACTGTCGCATTCAGAGATGTTTTTGGCAGAACCCAAGTCTCAGACACAGGTTCTCCCGACAGCATCTCTGCTGTCTTAGTGAAAGGTATTTCGATAGAGCATCGAAAAAAATGAAAGAAAAGCGAATCTGTGGAAACGGCTCAGCCTGAAAATGGACAAAGAAGCTGTGCCGTTCCCTCAGCTCAATAGTTTGCCTTCGTAAAAGAAGGAGGAATTCGAGAGGTTCAATGTCTGCTTCATTAAACCCCTTCACTTTACTACCGTGAAAATCGGAAAAGTGGGAAAGATTTTCGGGATTTTTTTCTTGAAAAAGAAGAAAATCGGCATTATGCACAAAGTTGTCTATTCGTTTTCGTGCAAGATGATGTACTCTTTCAGTTTCTCCTTTGCAAGCCTGAGACGATACCTCACCATATTCTTTGTAAGCCCATATTTGCTTGCAAGATACATCAAAGTCACCTTGTTCGTGCTATAAAAATAGTCCTTTATCAGTGCATAACCCTCCGGAAACTCTGCTCTGAGCATTTCCATTGCAACAGGCAGGAAGTCAAGCCGAGACTGAAATAGTGCTTCTTTTTCGGCTGCAATCTCGTTTATAGGAAGAGTCGAGGGATCGGCTATGACGGTCACAAGCTCGTCATAATCTACGGAATATGCCCGAAAGTCCGCTTCTTTCTCCTCAATCCACATTTCCTTGCGCCTGAGCTTGTTATATTCATCCTCAATATGGCGCGGCACATCATCTCCAAAGTGCGTATAGAAAAACTTACCCATTACTTGCTGCCCTCCATGTCAGAGGTCAGATTTGTAAGAGTTTTCACACCGAGCTTCTTCATACGGTCATTAAATGCCGTAAGGGTGTAGCTCTCATTGTAAGCACAGCCGTTCAGATAATCACAGAGGATATAATCAGCCTGGTTCTTGAAGCCGTATGTTCCTGGGATAAGATTATCGCTTTTGAAGAAAAGGTGTCTCTGTCTGAACGGGTGAAGCCTGAGTGCGATACATACAGCACACAGGTAACGCTGCCGTATCTTCCTCTCATTTTTCAGGTAACGGGAGATCGTACACTGGCTGATACCCGTCATTCTTGCGAACATATCCTGACTGATATTATACTCATTCAGATAACGTGCCAGTGCATCACCAAAGGTATCTGCATCCTGTAAAAGCCGATTGTCCGTCCCGAATATGTAGATAGCATAGCTTTGAGGTTCTTCTATTTCAGTGAACAGCGGAATCCGAGGAATCTGAATAATACTTTTCATAAAAATCTCCGTCCTTTCCGTCGGACGGAGAAGCGCAAATGAACACAGTAATCCTATCATTCGGTTTCAAACCGTCCGACAATCAAACATTACTCGTTCATTTGACTGTTCATTATTCAGTTGTCCATACAGTGATCGAGTAACCCTATTGCGCATTAGGTTCACCATATGGAGCGGAGTCCTCATATCGGACTGCGTACTCTCATAATTATAACCCAAACAGCGCGAAAAAGCCAGATAACAACCGTTTCCGAACGGAATAGCCGCTATCGTTCAAAACACCGTATTTCCGCATTTCTGTGATACTTTCTCTGTGCTGTACCCTTATAGGTGAATGATACAGTTTATCAGCATACAAGCCATAAAGCACCAGATTTTGTATTATTCCAAACGGAATATATTTCACAGAACTTTCATTCTGTAAGGCGATTTTTCATCATTCTATCACATTTCGGCATAGAAAAAACGGTCTGATCTGCTCAGACCGCCTTTAAGATGTATGTAGTGACATACAATCTCAGCATTTGTTACAGCAAAGAAGAAATCCGCAAGGCAATCATTGCAGACTGTCATCTATTGTTATTGTCCGGTACACAGCTATCACCTCCGTAAAATCGAAATAACCGATCAAGTCTGTATGGTACTGTATAGGAACAAACAAATGCCAAGCTGTATGCTTGTCTGATTATTATTACACCGGAAGACCGGATATAACCAGAAATTATAATAAAAGAGCCGTTACACACTAACAGCTCTCATCATGGGGAAACTTTGAACCCACTGGGATCAAAGTCGGTCACAATGGCTGGTAAGCACTCATTCACCGATAATATCCTCATCAGTAAGCTCGATCTCTCCATTCTCCTTTTCATATTCCTTTATTTTTTCTTTCACAAGAGTTTCGATCATATTAGTCATGGAGCGATTCTGTGATTCAGCGATCTTCTTGATCTTTGCGTGGTCGATCAGATTCAGGCGAAGCGTAAACGAAGTTTTTATAATAGCCATAGCAATACCTCACTTTCACTATTATCATACCACTTTAGGCTTCTTTTGTATGCAGTCAGGTTGACACCACTTTGATACCTTGATATAATAATTATAATATTATTTAAAGCGAGGTATACCGAAATGCTGAACATTTATACCGTAAGTTTTTTCGGACATAGAAGCATTGAACGAGCGTCAGAAATAGAAAATCGACTTGATAAGTTCCTGCATGACATTATCACGCAGAAAGAGTACGTCGAATTTCTCATAGGGCGTGATGGAGAATTTGATCTTCTTGCTTCTGCTGCTATCAAAAGAGCTGTCCGTGAATATGGATACGGCAACACGCATTTTACTCTGGTTCTGCCGTACATGAAAGCAGAATATCGGGATAACGAAAAAGAATACCTCGACTACTATGATGAAGTCGAGGTATGTGAGGAATCGTCCGAAGCTCACCCGAAGGCAGCTATCCTGATCAGGAACAGGTATCTTGTTTACCGTTCCGACCTTATTGTGTGCTGTATTCAGCGCGAAAGCGGCGGAGCATATAAAACAATGCAGTATGCGGAGAAGCTTGGAAAGAGAATCATAAATCTTTCTGAACAACAAGGCTTTGAAAGGTCAATCTGCTGAAAAGAAAAAGCCCTCATAGTTGAGAGCTTCACTATCTGATACCATGTTTTAGTCAGTCGAGGATTCTTCGAGCAGATTATAAATACCATCCTCAGAGAGAACGCCACGTTTCAGGTCTTTTGGGAGAAGTCCTGCTTCATCGGCAGCAAAGTCACGCTTCCAAGCATCACTGATGTAATAGGCAGATAGCTCACCAAGTAGCTTCTTGTGTTCAGGTGAGTTGCTGTCCAGTGCCTGAACCCTGTCCATTATCTTTTCGTAATGTGTGATACGCTCAATATGTTCCTGTATCGGAGCGGAATACTTAGGCGTGATCTTCTCAAATCCGTGTATGACCTGTTTATCCGAGAACTTGGACAGCTTACCATCCGACCATTCTATAAAAACATTGTCCATTTCGTCTATGTAAAGTATTGTTGCCGTAGAGCCGACGGGATAATCTCCGGTGACCGCTTCGGTCATTCTGATATTAGCACCGACTGTAATTGAATCCATCATAGTAATAACCTCCTACTGATTTCACACACTTGCTCTATTATACTACAATGGAGTTTGAGTGTCAAGAATCAGGAGGTTTATTCATCGGGCTGCACAAAAGCTGTGCAGCTCTTTTTCTATTTCAATATCTTCTTTATCTGTTCATCACTTGCATGGGGCAGAACCTTCCGCAGATGTTCAAAGATAAGCTGATAGGATTCTTCCGGTTCCCTCTGATAGACCTTATCCGTAAATTTATCACCCATATACTTTTCGGGAGTAGAATACTCTGCCACACCCCACCCGTAGGGCTGCCCGTTCTTGTCGGTCATATAGACGAAGTTGCTTGTGATAATATAGCATTGCTCCTGTAATTTGGTGATAGAAGTATCAAATCCTTTATTGCCGCCCTTGCGATAATCACCGAGCTTTTTCAGTTCTTTGGATATGATCGGAGCGTTATTGTCAAGCAGATCATAGAAGACTTTATCTGTATGTTTTGCAAGCCCCTCATCGTACCTTGCATCGAAGTCATATCCGTCACGGCGATAGTTTGCAAAGTCGGGAAACCACTCCTTGCTGATATAGACCGCTTTGTGTTCAAAGAACTTTCCATAGGCACAGCCTGTTTTCTGAATGACCGGACTTTTCCATTCCCAAGCGTCCCACTGTCCGCTGTCAGAGTAATACCAGTGTTCCGGTGCAATATGCTCCTCTATGGAAAAGCCTTTGATACTGTTTCGGAAGAACGGCAGAAATCCGTACTTGTTTATTGCTTTTATCAGGTCAGTTTCCGACCTGATCGTGAACCGCATAGCTGCCATAAACCTCAGCTCCTTTTCCTTATTATATCACGGCAGGCAGAATCGGTCAAGGTATGACACAATTTGATGGTGAGAAGGAACATATCGGAAGTAAAATTCACGCCAATCACAATTGTAAATTTTTTGTGAATATTTCCGCTTTTCTTTCCCACTTTTTCAATTTTCACGGTAGTAAAGTGAGGGGGTGTGTGCGCACAGTCGTACAGCTCCAATTCCCATATAAAGTGGGAAAAATCCGAGAGCCGCAGGCTCAATTTGAAAAACGCCCGATCAGGGCGGTTTCAAAACCAGCAAGCACGGCACTGGCGCACTACAAATTTGAGATTTGAGTACCGCCAGCGCAGATGCTTGTCAGAGGGCGCTGCCCCTAAGACCCCGAACAGAAAGGAGAGAAAATGAAGAAGAAAATCAAGCGAACACGGAGCGTTCAGGTACGGTTGACACAGGAAGAATACGACTTCCTTGAGCAGAAGTTCAGGCTCAGCGGTTATAAGTCTAAAAGTGAGTTTATGCGTATCGCATTCTTTGATACACTTATCGTGAAATTCAGCACCGAGGATATGCAGGAATTGTTACGGCTTGTCCGCAGTATTTCCAACAATGTGAATCAGATAGCGGTTCGTGTGAACAGTACCGACAAGGTTTACCGTGAGGATATGGATAATATCAAGGACGGAGTTGAGAAGATATGGCAACAACTAAGATATTTCCAATCACAGCTACGGTCGGTTCAGCAATAGCCTACATTGCTGCCGCTGCCAAGACCGACAACGGCAGACTGATCAGCACCTTTATGTGCAGTCGTGAACCCAGCAAGGCTGCCAAAGAATTTGCTGAAGTCACAGCAACAGGTACAGGCAGAAGCACCGTCATTGCCCAGCACTTCATTATGTCGTTCAAGCCTGGGGAGGTTACTCCCGAAAGAGCTATGGAGATCGGCAAGGAAATGTGCGAAAAATACCTTAAAGATCAGTACCAATACTATCTCGCAGTCCATACCGATAAAGGTCATGTTCATCTGCATTGTATCTTCAATAATACGAACCTCATCAATGGGCTTACTTTTGAGACATTGGAGAACCGCAGATTTACAGAGAAAGACAGGTCATACAACAAGCTCCGTACCCTTGCAGACGAGGTATGCCGGCGGCATCATCTCTCCGTAGTCGAACACCCCGAAATGGGTAAAGGCAAGAGCCATTGGGAATGGGATATGAACCGTCAGGGATTATCGTGGAAGGCAAAGCTGAAATACACGATAGATCAGGTCATCAAGGTCAGCGAGGACTTCGATGATTTTCTCAGGAAGTGCGCCGATTTCGGTGTGTTTGTCGAGTATAATCCCGACCACAAGATCGACCTGAAATTTATGCTTGCCGAGCAGAAGGAACGCAATCCGAGAGCCAAGTTTACACGCGCCCGAACACTCGGCTGGTTCTACGAGACAAAGCAGATCAGGCAGCGTATTGAGCAGAACAAGGGCGTTATGATCTATGTGCCGAGGTCAAAGATCAGAGTTATCACGAAGAAGCCCCTGAACAAGTTTATTCAGGACGCTATCGACCGTGGCAATATGAAGCTCGCCAGTATTGCTAAGAATGTGATCGCTGAGTATGGTATCGAGCCTGAAAATCTTCGCAGTGAAGCTATCTCTACCTATGCTCACAGCCGAACACTTCTCTCCGAGCTGAACACCATGAACACGGAGATAGACGATCTCAAATTCAAGCTGAAAGTCCTGCGGCAGTACCGCAAGTTCAAAAGGTGCGCCGAGGAGCTGAAAACTCTCAGCGGTCTGGCTGCGAAGAAGTACCGCAAAGACCACAGCTATGACCTGAACGAATACGGGAAAGTCCGCACTCAGGTGTTGGAGCTTTACCCGTCCGGTCATATCCCGACCGTGGAGAGCTTGGAGCAAAAAATAAACGCCCTTATGCAAGGGCGTTCACAGAAAGATATGCAGTTTCGTGAGGAAGATAAACGGGCGCGTGACCTTGCCGACGCACAGCGTACCATTGAGGAATTTCTCCGTCAGGAACGCAGCGAGCAGCAGCAAGATCGCAAGCGTAAAAAGAATGGGGATTTAGAGTGATTAAATGTTAAATAGAATCTTAGCACATTCTGGGCAAAAGCAGTAACCCTTTTTTTCATTCAAGCGAAAGTCATATATTTCTTTGCAATAAGTTACGATTTCATTGCACTCATTGCACCGAACTATAACACAATCCAAAATAGAGCTATTATACAGTTCTTGAGGAATAGCCTTGTATAAATCTCCATATTCGATACTACCATCTTTTGACGATTTATAAGATACTCGTTTTTTAATCAGATTCATTTTGCTTCTTCTCCTTTTGCAACTCTTTGAAAGTCTCCAACGCCGTGAGTAATAGCTTATTCACGCTCATACCGAGCGTTTCCGCATAAGCCTTGATCGCATCACGCTCCTCGGCGGACACATACAGCTTCAGCGTTTTGTAATTCGCTTTGGCATACTGTGCGTTTGAGGAAATCTTCTTGGAACGAGCCTGCTTCTGCTGGCACTCCTTACAATACTTTTGAGAGCCTGCCGTCACCTTATAAGGCTTTTCGCAGATAGAGCATATCTGTTCGCTGCCGATCGCAACAGCTTCTCCGGCTTGCTTCTTCTCCTTATATGCCTTATTCCGCATGACCTGAGCCTTGTCACGGCAGTAGATGCAGTATTTCGCTCTGGCGGACGGCGATTCAAACTCCATTCCGCAGATCTGGCAAGTGTGCTTATACATCAGATCACCCCTTGATCGGTTATTACAGCTATTCTATCACATTAATGGGGATATGTCAAGTATAATTGAAAATATAGTGACGCTGCACTGGGGAAATCAGATAATTTGCTGCGCATTGCCGAAATTCAAAAACTTCTCAAAATTATACTTGACAATAGGGATATTGAATAGTATAATGAAAGCACAACAGGAACACAGAAACCCGAAACCACGAAAGGAAGGTAAATACCTATGTTAAACAAATTCTTAGTCTCAGGCAGAATGACTGCCGATCCCGAAATCAAGACTATTGGTGAGAACCGCCTCTGCGAGTTCACTATCGCTTGCGAACGTCCGAAGCGTAAGGGTGAGGAGACTGCCGAGACAGACTTCTTCCCCTGCACCGCCTGGAACCGCAACGCCGATGTGATCGTCGATTGGTTCGGCAAGGGCGATATGGTGACACTCGTCGGCTCAGTCCACAACAAACGCTATGAAAAGGACGGTCAGAAGCGTTCGGCTATCGAGGTCAAGGTCGAGGAGATCCACTTCAACGGCGGTAAGAAGCGTGAGAACACCGCACCGACTGACAACGGCTACGATAATCCCTACGCAAAAACAGAGGACGATCCGCTGTTCTAAAGTATAATCACAAGGAGGATAAAGAAAATGGGCATCACGATCGCAATCAGTAATCAGAAAGGCGGTGTGGGCAAATCCACCACAGCCTATAATCTCGGAGCTTGCCTTGCTCTGAACCATGACAAGAAGGTGCTTCTCATCGACTTCGATCCGCAGGCGAACCTCTCCGAATACCTGAAATACGAGCCGGACGGCAACCCGACCATGACACAGCTTATCATGTCATTCTACACAGGAAATCCCGTGACCGCCGAGACAGCTCAGAGAGCGATCCGTCACAGCGAAACCGCAGGAGTGGACTACCTTCCCGCCGACATCAACCTCGCCAATGCGGAAACGATCATGGTCACGATGATCTCAAAGGAGCATATTCTCCGCAGGATACTCACGGAAGATGTGATCGGAGCGTATGACTTCGTGCTGATCGACTGCCTGCCGTCCCTCGGAACGCTCCTTATCAATGCCCTTACCGCTGCGGACAGAGTGCTGATACCCGTGCAGACGCAGAAGTTCAGTATGGACGGTTTGCAGTCCCTTGAAGCTCTCACACAGCTTGTCAAGGCAAATACCAACCCGAAGCTGAACCTCATCGGAGTGCTGCCGACTATGGTTGACCGCACAAAGGTCAGCAGAACGGCGATAGAAACCCTCAATGAAAAGTACGGCGAAATGCTGTTCAGGACAAGCATCAGCAAGTCCATTGAAGCGGCGAAAAGCTCCGAGAACGGCACACCGCTTTGTCTCACAGGTCACAAGTTAGGTCAGGAATATGATGAATTAGCTCAGGAGGTGCTTTCAAGATGTTAAGTATGTCAGAACTCGCAATGAACCCCAACCGCAAGGTCACTACCAAATGCTACGGCGAAGTTAAGGTGTGGAACGACCGTGAAGAAGCTCAGGCTTATTTCCTTGAAGCGATGATGAACAGTGACGGCGCAGAGCATGACCGCTACTCCGGCATCTACATTCAGCTTCAGAACGGGCTTGACTACTGCACCGATGAAGATGATGACGAGGAGGATGAGTCATGAAGCCCTTTGATACCGATAAAATGCCGTGGCTTTTCACTCCCCACGGCGAGGGTGAGCTGAATGAGTATTTCAGCTCCGACCACAGCATAGTCATTTCCGAGACTTCTAAGGAAGTGATCGCAAGCCTTTCCGAGAGCCGTGACAGGTTCTCAGGGAAGCTATGCTACACCTTCAATTACAATCAGCGCAGATACAGATACACGCTCCTGCGGTTTGCGGATATGATCGTCCGTGCAGATGTGACGGCGAAAAAGCTGAAAAGCCGCATTATGGAGCTTGACGCAGAGAACCGTGAGCTTCGCAAACAGCTTGCGGACATGGAAAGGAAGATGAAACGATGAATACACCGCAGTTTGACCTGAGTGCTATGCTCTCCACACCGCAGCAGACCGCTGTTCAGCAGATTCCTTGCGACAAACTCCACCCATATCACAATCACAAGTTTGAGCTGTACTCCGGCGAGAGACTTGAAGATATGGTAGCCAGCATCAAGGAAAATGGTGTGCTATCACCGATCATCGTTCAGCCGGACGGAGACGGATACGAAATTCTTATCGGTCACAACCGCTGGAATGCTTCTAAACTTGCAGGACTGTCGACTGTTCCGTCGATCATCAAGGCAGGGCTCACCGAGGACGAAGCCGAAATGTATGTCATAGAGTCGAATGTTATGCAGAGAGGCTTTGAAAACCTCAGAATATCGGAACAGGCTGCCGCCGTTGCACTCCGCCATTCCGAAATGTTCTCTCAGGGCAAGCGGAATGATATTCTCAGGGAGCTTGCACGCCTTGAAAATCCCTCAGCCGAACCCGACAGCTCAACTTTGAATCCAGTGGGTTCAAAGTTAGACACGAGCGAGAGCATCGGAAATGAGTACGGTGTCAGCAAAGGCTCGGTAGTAAGGCTTATTCGTATCAATAAGCTCACTGATGAGCTGAAAGCCCTTGTGGACAGCGGAGATATTGCTATCCGAACAGGCGTGGAGCTTTCTTTCCTTTCTGAAGATACACAGGCTGTTGTCGCTGAATGTGCTGAGGACTGGAAGATCGACATGAAAAACGCTAAGAAGCTCCGTGCTTCTGCCGACAGCGAGGGCAATATCACTCCCGAAACCGTTCACGCTATTCTTTACGGCGAGGACACCGAGCCGAAAGTGAAGTCCAAAAGTGTGAAGATCAGCCACGATATTTATACCAAGTATTTCAGCAACGGCGAGAAGCCGAAAGAGATCACGGAAACCATTGAAAAGGCACTTGCTTTTTATTTTGAAAATATGGAGGAGAACTAACATGAAGAAGATTATCACAGCGGTATTCTGCACCGCACTTGCACTCAACTCAGGGCTTACCGCCTACGCTGCCGAAGCCCCCGACCGTGAAAGCCTTGAAACCGCCATTTGGGAAGACATCTGGAACGGCAAGGGCGATAATGGTCTTGACTATCCCGAAGCATCGTACAAGCATCATCTGCTTGACAAGTGGCTCGATGATAACTACGGCACAGGCGGATATGACTGGACCGATGTGGGCGAGGTCACACACGGCTACCGCAGATACTACCGTGACCTGATCGACGGCTGGGACTTTGAGGACGATAACGATGGCGGCTGGACGATCGAGACTGAGGATAACTTTTACAGCTTCACGCTCCTGAACGGCACTTGGCAGATGATCGACCGCAACGGCGATACCGTGGACACCTTTCCTCCGTTCAGTACCTTGAAAGATGAACCCGAAGAAAGCACAGGCGTTCATCAGATCAACGATAACGGCGAGGACTCACCGAGAGTGATCGGAGAGGTCACAGCACGAACGGAAACTGCTTCTGAGGGCGGTTCTTCCGCAGAGGGTAACGATACCCCCGACAGTCCGTCAAGCGGTTCTGAGGGCGATTCTGCGCAGTCTGAGACAAATCCTCTGCCTATCATTGCAGGAGTGGCAGCTCTCGCAGGAGTCGGCGGTATCGGCTACTATATGACGAAGAAAAGGAAGTGACGGCAATGATTTTCAAGAGCAAACAGACCGTGGACGGCGCTCCCGTGTGGGAAGTCGATACCGACACACAGACGGTTCGCCACCGCAGCCCTAAGACGGGCAAAACAGAGCGTTATATGTTCCACACCGATCAAATCAGGTATTATCTGCATCACATTGAAGATAAGCGGCCTGACCTCTTGCAGGAGATCGTGGACAAGGGCGAGATCTACAAGCACCTTGACGAGCTTGACACAAAGGTCACGGACGCAGTTAATCGTCAGACCGAGCTTCTTATGCAGTCGAGCCGTGACTATCAAATTGCCGTTGAATCGGGCAATCTCAATGCGGTTGGCTCAATCGGAAATCTGCTACGTATGCAGGCACAGAGAGCCGTGTACGATACAATGATCTATCTTTGGAGGGACGAATGATGTTTTGTGCGAACTGTTACAAGGAAATTCCCGCAGGCAAGAGTTATTACAAGCATCAGGATACCAATCAGAGCTACTGCTCCCTGGACTTTCTGAATGATCACATGATCTATACCCACACGATCACCCTTGAAACAAGCGAGGGTGAAGAAAGCACTGAGGAGCAGGACAATGACGAGTGAGGGGCATTTTTGCGGAATAATAAGAAACGGATAGCCGTCTGTTTATGACGGTCTATCCGTGTTTGAGTGTATTCGGGTACTGAGATAAATCAGAATTTGTCAAACAATAAACATTCTGACAACGGTATTTAAGAAGTCATATAATCCATGTGCAAAAACAACACCCATATAACCGCAATCTTTAATTTTGTATTTTGCAAAACCAAATACAAGTCCTATGCCAAATGTAAATATCACTTGAATGATACTTCCGTTGATGATATGCCAAAGTCCAAACAAGAAAGATGCAATTACAACAGCAAGCCATTTGTTCTTCTCAAAGAAATTCATGAAAGCATCTTGTAAATATTCTCGAAACACAAATTCTTCCACTGGCCCGATGATTAACATATAAAACAAAAAATCATAAGTGAGAACAGTCCACGAAAAATCCATATGATTTCCTATGAGCGAAAAGCCACAAAAGGCAGGAACAATGGCAATCACAACATTAAGAACGAGTGCTATCGCAGCACCAATCAAATATTGACGTTTATTTTTTGGTGCAATATTGATTTTCATATTTGTTAATTTCATTGCAATCAATGCAATCAGTCCATTAGACAAGTTGAGAAATATATGCACAATAACTTTAAGTGCAGTTATGTCTATGTATTTTACGAATTTCGCACAAAACGTAACTGTACATATCATTACAAGCGATAAAGAAAGAATAACAATATTTCTTTTTTTAACTTCCATACTCTCACTCCCAAATTCCGATTTAAGCGAGGAAGTAGTATTACATCCCACTTATACTTATTATACCAAACCGCCCCGAAAAGGTCAATACGCAAGCCCTTTTTTCACGCCCCTTTTCGTTGCAATATACCACCGATTATGCTATAATAGTCGTACAGAGCAGATCAGAGGTGAGAGCAATGGATAACGAAAACAAAGAATTAGTAAACCGTTCATTATACAAGCGAATCAAATCAATGAACCGTGCTGAAATGGAGAATTTCGTGAGAAATGTCTTTAATCAGGGCTATGAGAAAGCCGAGAAAGAAACGCACAGCATTGATTATGACAGTCTGAGAGCCGACCTGAGCCGCATTAAGGGTATCGGTGAAAGTCGGCTTGAAGAAATAATGACTGTCATTGATAAACATATTGAAAATACAAGCGATAAAGGAGGTTAAACCTTGACCGTTGATACCAAAGAGGTAGTTACCACGATCGCCTATATGATCGGTGTCCGAATGTCGGCACTCACCGCAAGCTATGGGGAATGTGCCGAGCTGATAGACAAGCTCAAAGCCGACCGTGATGCTACTGCTATACGATATTTATGTAAGCTGCGAACCGTACTGATGCAGAAGTTCAAAAAGACCGATGATCTGATGCGGTATCAGCTCAAAAATCTGTATAACATCGAATGGTATGACCACGATAACATCAAGCAGCTTGAAAAATGGGGATTCACCATTATCCAAGCGAATTACCGTTCGGACAAGTATATGCAGGATCTCACAAAACTCATTAACGAAAACATTGATAAGTGTTCCCATTTGTTCTACGACTGGCTGAATTGGGAGTATATCCGAGATCTGTTCTCTGTCCCGAAGTATAACAAGAACGGCGTGATGAAAGATGAGTTCAACAAGTACATGGCGAACATCGAGCATTACCCGTTTCAGATGTATATTCACTGGCAGCCTGCCGATGTGGGAAGCATCGTCTATTCCGACCGCAAGTTCCTGAAGATCATCTACGGTCAGCATAATGACAGCTTCACAGACTTCACGAAATATAAGGACGCTGATGATGAAACCCGAAATAATATTTATGAATTTATTGACAGCTCTGAGAAAACAGCAATTGCCGTCGATTGTGAGAACAGTAATCCCTTTAAGCTGTATAGTGTTCTGAAAGGCTTAAATCAAGATGAACTTGCCAAGATCGAGAAAATCACGCTCTATGACGATCCGAACACTACCGCTGGCTGGGACTGGCTCTCCAAATTCACGCAGATACCCGTTGAACATATCGAGATCGACCGTGTGACCGACAGAAAGTCCCTGGTTGATTTAAGAATGACAGCGAGTGTTGTCACGGATTTCTACCGTGACGGGATCACATCGTTTATTATTGTGTCGAGTGATTCCGACTTTTGGGGACTCATTGAGAGCCTGCCGAAAGCTCACTTCCTTGTCATGTACGAATATGAGAAGTGCGGAACGTCAATCAAAAACGCCCTCGCACAGCACGGTATCTACTATTGTGCCATTGACGATTTCTGCTCCGCTGCCACCGAGGACATGAAGCGAGCTGTTCTCTTTGCGGAGCTTGAAAAGCATCTCCCCACCCTCTATGGGGAAAATCCTCTGGAACTCACGCAGAAGATTTATGAAGCTACAAGAGTTACCGCTACCAAGAAGGAAATGGAGAACTTCTGTAATCGGTACGTCAAGACCTTGCGGCTCAAGGTCAACTCCGAGGGAAAGTTTGTGATTGAGATACAGAAATAACGAATCAGGGAGCGAAGCTACGCTCCCTGTTCTGTTTTGTGCGTTATGTTATGGGGAAATTGCTTTCAGAGGTCTTTTTTGCGGCGCATATCCAGATATGATCTGAAAGGCTGGACTTTCATTCTGCACTGCTTTATACTTATAATATAGCCATTACAAGGAGGTCAACCTATGGATATTTTGAGGGATATGGTGGAACACATACGCTTGGACTTTGACCGCACTCTGTTGGACGATGAAGATTACACCGGTGCAGAAGAAAGACTGCACAGCTTCATAGAAAACGAGCTGCCGCCTGAGAAGTCGCAAGAAATGGACTCACTCGTTAATGATGTAACAAATGCCATGTTTCACGCTGCCATCTTGTACGGCATCAAGTATGGAGCAAGGCTCACGGCAGAATTGCTGGAATGATAAAAGCCCACGCAGATCACAACTGATTTGCGTGGGCTTTTTTATCTCTATCAATTATCCGCATCATTTCTGTATTTTATAACAGGGATCTGCTTTGTTTTCTTCCCGACCTTAACACGATTAAGACAAAATATCATATCGGGTGTTCTTTGAAAATATCCCTCACTTTTCAGCCAGCTCATTCCGCACTTGCAATGCTTCAATCCGATAAACTGCTGTTTCATTTTCCTGCCGCATTCGGGGCATATTCTATCAGCCATATATCACTCCACAAATCACAAATCCCTAAGCACTTCTGCAAAATCCTCCAAGTTATACGCTCCTTCGATAGAGTTATGATCGAAGGTCATAAAATACTTGAATTTTCTTCCGGCTTGTGCTGCCCAGGTCTGTCCGAGTTTCAGTTTTGTTCTGCTGTCACCGTTGTCACGGTCATCGCCCTTTGCTTCAACAAGAACGATCTTACCGGATTTCATCATCACAATAAAATCAGGATAATGATTGATAAAGCCATTGATATGAAAGCCTTTTTTCTCAATGATCCTATGCCACCACAGAACACCATCACAGCCAGCTATCACATCAAGTGTGCGGCGTTCAAAGCCGTTCATCTTGTCCCATTCGGCTTCATACAGCGATTTCGGTACTTTATCCGTGGATTCGGACGGAGTTATCACCATAGGAAAAGCATATGTACCCTCGGTGAATACACGGTCACGCTCGATAAGATCGTAGAAACGTTCCTGCATATAGGCTTCACGCAGAGTTTTAATCTTCTCCTTGATACGGGTAGCATAAGTGATATAAGAAGTTTCAAGTGCCGCCAGCTCGTCCTCGGTCATGTTTGCAATAATACGGCGGACATAGTTTTCGACCTCCGAAGTGCTGAAAGCATTGTCACGGTTGATCTCATGACAAATCTGCTTTGTGCAGCGTTCGATTTTTTCTTCAGGAGCGAGTTTTGCAAGGAGCTTTCGCATATATTCATCTTCAAGTGAGGACAGTTTCTTATACTTCGGAACAGCTTCGCCTTGGCTCTCGACATCTATCTCAAACATTTCGCCGGTTGACAGGCTAAATGTAACAGAAGCGTCTTGCTCACTCAGTGAAAAGCCTTTCATCAGGCTTTCTTTTGTCAGCAGAGCCGTATTGCCGCCGAAAAGATCGGGAACAGACTCAATGCAAAACTGCGGTATTTTCAGCTCCTGCACCTGTTCGGTGAACTGCTCCTGAATACGATATTGTTTCAGCATATCACCAAGCTCACCACCTATCCAAACGCTTTCTTGCTTTGTTTCTTCTTCGTATTGTTCCGCTGTTTCCTCAGCCTGCGAGATCATTTCTTCAACAGACGGCGGAGCTGTTTTTACTGTTTCCGAGTACGGCGCAGGCTCGACAGGTGTATGAATATCCGAGAAATCATCTTCTGTTTCCGCTTCCGGTTTAGGTTCGGGAGCAAACTGCATTGTGGTCTGCTCCGGCTGAGGTTCAGGAACAGTCGTCTCCGTTTCGATTATGGGGAGAGTATCGGCAGTACGGTAGTCCTTGCGTGAGAAGCCTGCGTTGTTAAGCCCCGCAACAATGCTGTCAAGAGTATCGTGGAACGCATTGGAGCAAGTCAGCACAAATGAGCTGTTCAGCAGCTTCGCACCGTGTTTACGGGCATAAGGCTGACGGAGTATTCTGCCGAGTATCTGTTCAACATCGACCTTTGAGGTCTTATTGGCGAGACTTGCGAGGATATACGCAAACGGACAGTCCCAACCCTCTTTCAGAGCGTTGACCGTTATAATATACCGTATCGGACAATCACGACTCATAAGGTTAGTTTTACCGAGATCGTTGACCTTAGAAGTCTTTATCGCTATCTGTTCTGTTGGGATACCTCTGCCGAGAAGTATCTCCTTGACCTTATCAAAAGTGTCATTATCGTTATTATTCTTCGGCTGTGCCTGGAAAAGCACGATAGGACGAATATACTTGCCTGTGCGTTCTTCTTCCTCAATAGCCTGCTGTTCAAGAATACCACGCAAATGAATTGCATCATCAATAACGCTGTCTCTGGAAGTGCGGTTATACACGATAACAGGCAGCTTGACCATATTCTCCGTCTTGAGTTTTCTGGCATCAACGTAGGAAATAATGTTGCTGTTATTGCGAGGGGTAGCCGTCAGATCAAGAACGAACGACGGATTAAGGTTGTTCAGCATTGCCACGCTGAGGTCTGAACCAGCATTATGGCTCTCGTCCACGATTACAACAGGCGAGAGGTGGCGCAGAGCCTGAATCAAAGCGGTATCGGGAGTATCTTCAAGCAGTTCGGACTCGTCCTTGAAGTAGTCGGCAAAATTTTTGAGATTGCCGTTTTCCTGATAGACCTTGCGAACATCTTTCTTCTTGCTGTCGATACGAAGAGAGCCGTAGCTCAGAATGCAGACAGTAAGCTGTTCATGGACGGTATCGGGAGTGAAGTTCTGACCGTTCAATAGCATTTCCTTTGTGAACACGCCCACTCTGCCGCCAAAGTCCGCATTTAACCGCCGTGTGTAAGGGTGATCGGGATTCATAAGGTTCGTTGTAGTCTGCACAAGTATCGGATCGGAGGGAACGAGCCACACAACCATTTTCGGCTTACCCTGCGGCAATGCGTCAAAGATACGGCGGACGGCAGCACAAGCCATAAAGGTCTTACCGCCGCCTGTCGGCACTTTCATACAAACATGGGGAACGCCTTTGATGCTGTTGCGGTAGCCCGGAACACTGCCAGTACCAAGACCAACAGCAACGTCCTGATCGCTCCAATATTTCTGCCAAGCCTTGTTAAGATCGCCTGTTTCGTTCAGCGCAGACAGGTATGCGGACAGATTGCCCATGACTTCACGCTGATAGCTGTTCAATTCCATAGTCTGCACCTCACATTCTTGTAATGTCACGGGGGATCTTCTTGAAAGTGATATGGAACTTTTCAAGCTCCTCGTCACTCAAAATGCACCTATCGGCATAGATCACATAGCTTTGAGCCGTTGTCTTTACCGTGTGCAGGAACTCCCTGTCAAGTGTCGTGACTTCGTTTTTATCATAATAAAAATAGTATGCCGTGTCAAAGTATTCGCCGAGGAAATACGGCTCGTCCGCCTTGTCGGTGACAGCCTGTTTTGTTTCGGTGAAATAGACATAGCTGCGTATCTTATCAAGCGGAACATTCTCGTTGAGGTACTCACCGTCAAGGAGCATTTCGCCCAGCTCATAAAACGTAAAGCCGCCGCCCGTTCCCTCGACTGCCTTTTTGCCATCACCGTAGCCGTCAATTACACGCTTTACACGTTCTGCGGTAATGCTATCAGCATAGTCCATCATCTCGATCAGAATAAACTTGCGGTTGCCTCCGTCCTGCTTGTTCATGTTGAGGACAGCGTGGGCGGTTGTGCCGGAGCCTGCAAAGCTGTCGAGGACAATGGAATCCTTGTCAGTTGCAATTTTAATTACTCTTTCAATCAGCCTTGTAGGTTTAGGGGTATCAAAACCTCCGGTACCAGAAAGAAGGATTTTTTGTTCATTTGTAGCTTCTACATTTGTGCCAACTTCATCGTATTTCCAGAGTGTGGATACCACTTTTCCTTTGTTCTGGTCAAGATATGTTTTAGATTGAATGCTTCCTTTACCCTTAGATAAAAAGAAATATTTAGGCCATGGCGTTGTGTTATATCTTTCTGTCGCTATTTTTCGAGCAGTATCTAAGTCACACGCCAGCATAATAGCTGGAATGTCGTTCGATACTTCGCCTCCACAAATATCCTCACGAATGGAAGCATCATCTATGACTTTCAATTCATAAGGTGCCCATTCACAAAGTGTAGCTAATAATTTATCTTGCCCGTCTTTCCAACAGCGACCTTTTGGAGGGTACATTAAATCCCCGGTAATGGGGTGCTGTATCGCATAGACCATTCCTCTATGCGTACTCGCACTTGGTGCATGAATAGGTGTAACCTTATATGGTAGAATATCGTTATCATAATTTACATAACGAGCATCCATTTCAGCTGTACGTTCAAGACGGTTTGGATTCCATTTGGGTAACTTTGAATAAACCAAGATGTTATCGGTATCATACGGAATGCCTTTTGAGTCGTTTCTTATAGTGTAATTGTTCTGCCATGTTAGTCTTGCGACAAAGCAATTGGCACCAAAAATCTCATCACAGATTATTTTCAGATTAAATAGCTCATTATCATCAATGGATATAAAGATAACCCCGTCCTCTGCAAGCAGCTTATGCAGGAGCTTCAACCGAGGATACATCATACACAGCCATTTATCGTGACGGGACAAGTCCTCGCCCTCGCTGCCGACTACCTCACCGAGCCATTTCCTGATACGGGGATCATTGACGTTATCGTTGTAAACCCAGCCTTCGTTGCCCGTGTTGTAGGGCGGATCTATGTAGATACAGCGGATCTTGCCCTCATACTGCGGCAAAAGAGATTTCAGCGCAGAGAGGTTATCACCGTGAATTATCATGTTGCCGTCGGCATCGCCGTATTCATACTGCGGATCAAGCACACGGTACGGCACGTCCATGTGGTGATTGATGACTTTATCCTTGCCTATCCAGTCGAGTGTCGGCATTTCGGTCACGCTCCTTTTTGTGGGGATAAATGCTTTACTTATTATTATAGCATAGTTCGGAGGGATTTTCAACCGCTTAGACGAAAAAACGGGAACAACTCGCTGTTGACTTATTTCGAGACTTTCATAGTTGCCGATTCGTTCGTGGGCGTATTATCGTATTTAGTTGAATATCAAAAAGGCATATCACGGAAGCGTTTTTTTCACAAGACATATACGCAATCCTATTTGAAACTGTTTTGTCCTATTGATATATAACAACCGTCTTTTGATAAAGAGTTATCGCCATATTCTTTTAGCCTTTCCTTATTGATGATTTTGTACCAATTTCAATCGAGGGTATACAAAAAAATTTTAAAAATATTTCCAAACCTATTGCAATTTTCAAAGATTTGTGGTATAATAAATATAAAAAAACTGATGACTTTAGAAAAAAGGAAAAATTACTAAATAAATTAACTTCGAGATAAAAAGGGGGTGGAAATATGACTCCAGAAGAAGCTACTCAGCTTTATAATATTGAGCAACGCAAATATTATGAGTATTGCGGATATGTTGTGTCTTATCAGAATAAAATAGGCGAGTATCAGTCTGAACGTCAGAATAAACGCGTTCAAGTAGAGAATAAGCAAACTGAAATTCAAAAGAATAGAGAGCTTTTAGAAGCTATAAGTGGTACAACTGGTGTTCATGATGACCTTTTTTCTCACCTTACCAAAATAAACAGTAAAGTCGAAGATGCTGCCTCGAACTTTAAGACAATGGTAAGTTCAAGCACTGTCAGTTCCTTTGACTTATGTAATGCTTTTGGTGAAAAAGCGACAAGTGCTAACTCTCAATTGACAGCGGTGTTTGATGCTATATCAAAGGGAGCATCGACTGTTACCGGAGTTATAGAAGCACTCAACCAAGAATTACAGGCATTGAATGCTCGTATACAAGAGCTTGATTCAGAAATAAGCCGAGCACAGGCTATGATTGACCAGTATGAAGCAAGCAAACGTAGTTGTTTAGCTAATATGGCTTACTATAAAAAGATTATGGATGCGATAGTAACGTAATAATAGTGAGGAATAGGAGGTGTGTACATGGCGACGATCGAGCTATATAAAAGTAAGATAAACAATATGTCTAACTATATTAACCAAGCTAAGTCTGCTGTCGGAGACTTCTGCGTGGATTTGTCTGCCCTAAAATCGAAAGTTCTCGGAATCAACAGCAGTGTATGCGATAGTGTTGTCACGAGCATCTCGACCTCATCTCAGACACAAGAGCAGCAGATTGCAGGTCTTGAAGCAACTCAAAGAGAAGTCGATGAGTTTATTAACTTAACGGTAAATCGTGATAACTCTGCTTCTTCTGAAATATCTCGTTCCAAGAAGGACTTTTACAAACAATACTCTTATCTTAAACCTGACTGCGAGAAGACTGACTGGGAAAAGTTCTGCGAAGGCTTAAAGAAGGTCGGTCAGTGGTGTAAAGATCACTGGAAAGAGATCGTGCTTGTAATTGAAATCGTAGCGGCTGTTGTCTGCCTTTGCGTTCCTGGCTTACAGGGTATAGGCACTGGTATTCTTATCGGTGCCTTAAAAGGTGCTTTGACCGGCGGCTTGATCGGCGGAATTACCAGTATGCTAACCGGAGGGTCATTCCTAGAAGGATTTGCCCAAGGTGCATTAGATGGTGCCATAATGGGTGGTGCCTTGGGCGGCGTAGGCGGAATCGCTGGCAAATTTATAACCTGTGGTTCTAAATTAGGAAACGCAATCCAGACAACCTCTAAAATCAGCGGAGCCATTTCCAATAGTATGGATGGTTTTGACATGGTTTCTTTGGGACTTGGAATGGTAGATCCGAATAACCCAATCACAGAACTGAACAACAAAATGCATCAGAGCGATGTATACAACAATTTCCAGATGGGTGTAAGCTTATTATCAGCTTTCTCCGGTGCTGCAGCGGACAATATGGCTTGTTTTATTGCTGGTACATTGGTGCTTACAACTGCTGGTCTGCTTGCTATTGAAAAGCTAAATCCTGGTGATAAGGTTATTTCAACTGATCCTGATACGCTCGAAACAAGTGAAAAAACTGTTCTTGAAACATATATCCGTAAGGTGGACAGGCTTGTTCATCTTGTTATCAACGGTGAAGAAATCGTTACTACAGACAATCACCCATTCTATGTACAAGATAGAGGTTTTATTGAAGCGGGTAGGCTTCTTGTAGATGATAAGCTTGTAAGTGTTAATGGTGATGACCTATTCGTTGAATATGTCAAAACCGAAGAGCTTGATACACTTATTGATGTACACAATTTTCAAGTTGAAGATTTCCATACTTATTTTGTTGGTAATCTTTTAGCGTGGGTACATAATAAAACATGTCCCCCACACATGAATGAAGATGGCACATTAAAACCAAATCAAGAGTATAAAGCCGGAGAAAACGGCTACACATACAAAACCGATGCAAATGGTAATATAAGTTCTGCTCATGCGGACGAATTGAAATTCAAAACCCATGACGGAAGATTGAACCATAATTCAAACACAGCCGGTAAATTACCTGGTGATGACGCAGGCCATTTGTTTGCTGATCAATTCGGTGGTTCACCAGAATTGGATAACCTTGTATCACAGAAAAGCGGATTAAACCGAGGTATAAAAGGGAATCCTAAGACATATAGAAATATGGAAAAACAATGGTCTACTGCATTAAAGAATGGTCAAAAAGTAACGGATATTGATATAAACCTTTCATATAAAAATGGTTCGTCACGTCCGTCAGCATTTGATGTTTCGTACAAAATCGATGGAAAATTATTCAATCGACATTTTAAAAACTAATAATAAAAACAAATAATTAAAATCTAACAATAAGGAGATCTGTTATGTTAAAAGGTTTTGAAGATGCATTTGTTGATGCACAAGCTAATGTTATTTCGCTTTGCCTTGAATTACTTAAGAATTCTGAAAAGAGTGCAGACGTTATATATGTATACATATTACAAAATGATGACGAAGAGTATATTGACGCATTTTTTGAGAAAGATGGCAAGTTGTTCACAACCAATGATTGGTGTTCAGATGCTCAAATTAAGGAATTCTTTCATTGTGGAATAGAAGATATAGAAAGCATTGTTGAGCTTTGTGATACCTATGATGCAAAGTGTCCACACGAATTCAAATTAGTATACAATGTTAACTCTAAGTCATTTGACTCAAATTACAATTATGAAAATGCAACCGATGTTTATGATAAGGATGTAATTGAGTTAGTCGAAGAATGGTTTAATGAATGCGAAAAAAATATAAGTCATTGATAAATTTTAGGAGATAAAATTATGATTGAAGTCAATGAGCAATTAGCTGAAGTTATATCAAATTCTCGGGTCGCTTTTATTAATGGTCAGATGGCTGAAGCCTTTAAACTCGCTAAAGAAGCGATTAAACTTGATGAGAACTGTGCAGATGCTTATCAGTGTGCAGCAAATGTGTGTATGTCGCTCAGCAGGTATGAGGATGCAATTGAGTATTACCAAAAAGCTGTAAACTGCGATCCGAACAATGGAAACCGTTATTTCAGCCTTGGCTATGCACAGGCAAGTGTGAATAAGATTGCTGAGGCTATGCAGAATTTCGCTAAAGCTGATGAGCTTGGGCTGAACGAAGATGCTGCAGGACAGATGTATCATATCCTCGGAATTGTAAATCAGGAGTTCGGAAAACTTGATGATGCCCTCATCAATTTGAAAAAGTCGGAGCTTATCATTCCGGCAGACATGGATATACTGAAACGCAAGGCGGTTATCTATGGGCTTCTTGATGAGATTACAAATGGCTTGCAGACTGCTAATCAATGGATAAAAAATAATATAGGAAAAATAGTCGATGACCCAGATGACATAATCGAAGGACTTGCAACTGGTGATACTGTTAAGGAATTGTTCAGAGTAAATGTAAGTAACGATAACGGTTTAGTAAATGTTACAACTAGTGTTAAGTCATTAAAGTAGACAATTATTTACATCAAGAATTTTTGATATTAAGGAGAATATTATGCGAGATACAATTAAATCAAAAGAGTATTTTGATGAGTATATTTTGAAAATGTCAGAAGGAATCAAAAGATTTGAAGAGGGTATTGCTGCTGGAAAATACTTAAATGACAAGATACTTTTTGTAAAAGATTACATTTTACAAAAAAAAATCGGGATAATAATCGCTAAGTATTCAAAAGGTGATTCAATTGAAGAAATAAAAAAAGAATTTGAATCTTCTTTAGATTTGTTTGGTGAAGCGTGGGATGATTCAGTATACGAGAGCAATATTATTTTTGCTTCTTTAGCATATCTTCTGAATTTGGACGATGGTAAGTTGAATATAATAAAAAATAAATTGAGGAAATCTGAAACATATGATTCATTATTAGATTTTATCCTCATTGGAAATAAAAGTGAGTTTGATACATCGAAAATATCCTTTCCTCGTCCATACAAAAAGTTAGTAAAAAGCATTAACGATGAAGATAGAGATGCTTTTCTAAAATATTTGAGAGGATGGTATAAAGGCTCTGTAGATAGTGCTTGGTATGGTACACATGAACTGGTGAATAAATATCAGTATTATGGATATTGGTGTTTTGAAGCTGGTGCTATTGCAAAAAGACTTGGTTTTATAGATGACGATTTGAAAAATGAGCAATATTATCCATATGATATGGTTCATTTCGTATAATGATTCGTAAACAGTCCAGAAGAGAATGGAGTGATAAAATGTCAGATATACAAAATGAAAGACTCATTGAGTTTATATCTAATTCAAAAGTGGCGTTTATTAATGGTCAGTTCCAAGAAGCTTTTACACTCGCAAAAGAAGCAATTAAGCTTGATGAAAACTGTGCAGATGCTTATCAGTGTGCAGCTAATGTATGTATGTCACTTGGTAGATATGAGGATGCAATTGAGTATTACCAAAAAGCTGTAAACTGCGATCCGAACAATGGAAATCGCTTTTTCAGCCTCGGCTATGCACAGGCAAGCGTAAATAAGATTGCTGAAGCCATGCAGAATTTTGCTAAAGCAGATGAGCTTGGGCTGAATGAAGATGCCGCAGGACAGATGTATCATATCCTTGGAATTGTAAATCAGGAGTTTGGAAAGCTTGATGATGCTCTCATCAATTTGAAAAAGTCGGAGCTTATCATTCCGGCAGACATGGATATACTGAAACGCAAGGCGGTTATCTATGGGCTTCTTGATGAGATTACAAATGGCTTGCAGACTGCTAATCAGATGAAGCTGCTTGCACCATCTGACTATTCCGGCTATCAAGCTGCTTACATTTTGCTCAAACAGGCTGGACGTATAGACGATGCGTTTAAGGAATTGCGTTATGCTCGAATGAACCTCCCCTCCTTCCCTTTCGCTCTTTGCGGGGATATGGTGAATTACGAACTTGTTAAGCATGAACAAGATGGCGACACGATTCATTTTGAGAAAGCGTTAGCTTATATTAAGCATTTCCTGAAAAAAGAGAAACCGAGTATTTCTGATGTTGTCGAGTGCTATTTAACTGCCGCCGATCTCTATCTTCAGCTTGAAGATGCTGATAAAGTCATAGAGTGCTTAGTTGCAGCGGAAAAGCCTGTGTTCTCTTATAACAACGGCGTTCTGTTTGGAGAGTATACACCTCAACAGTTAGATCCAAACTCGATTTTAAATGAGATGAATGCCAATCTTTATCGCTATGAACAATTGAGTGTTGAACAACTGGAAGCGATGAGGAAAAGCGGTACATATATCACTCCGACTGAGGAATCTAAAGCAGACAACGACGAATACAAGCTCACTGACGAGGCGTTTGATATTTCTGCTGAGGATAGAGACAGAATCAATCGTATGTACATTGGTGCGTATACGTTACTTGAAGACAATCGTAAGATAATGTACTATGCTTTAGAGTTACAAAAGAGTCAAGAGCCTTCAATGATTGAACTCGGCTGGTACACGGAAGCGAGAGCAATGCGAGATCTTAACTTGGATGGTTGGCAGGATCAGTATGGTTCAGTTATTAAAAAGCTGAGAAATAATATACTGAAAGATCCTACAGACATCAATGCAATGATGCTTCGAGTGAGATGTTTAATCGATACTAAGCAGTTTGATGAAGCAGAAGAAAAGTGCAAGTATCTCAAGGAAGAATTACAGAAACCTCTTATGGAAGAGCTGAACGAAGCTAAGAACGGAGGTAAGTAATATGGCATTTCTTTTTCATGACATTGTACTTGATGATACAGCATTTAAAACGGCGTCCGATGATATGGCATCGCTGAAACAGCAAGCTGCTAATCTTAAAACCAAGCTTGAAAAAATGTACGAAGATGTAACAAGTGCATTGGATACTTCGGCAGGAGATGAAATTCAGTTTACAGCTAAAAATGTTCTTCTGCAGCCGATTGAGGATATGAGTGCAGTTATTCAGCATATTTCTGATACGCTAAATACTATAATAGGCACAGGATACTATAAGGATATATTCGTTAAGTTCGAGGAACTGAACGAATGAATAAAACGATATTTAGGAGGAATTAACTATGGCAGGCATGGGCAAAACAGGAACAGTGAATATCACACCTGAGATGATGGATGAAGCAATCAAGGCCATTCAGGCATACCGTACCACCGCTTTTGGTGCTGCTGACGGTAATGGTTCTGATGGTCTCTATGGTACTGTAAAGAAAGAGGTTGAAACCCTTACAGCGAGTGATTTCACTGGTTCAGCATCGAAAGGCTTCGTTAACTTTTACACAAACAATATTGAACCTGCAACAGGTTCAAGTCTCAAAGGTGCGCTTGAGATGCTTGAATCAATTTGCAAGAGTATCAAATCTGCTATACCAGATACTGAAGGCGTTGATGAGCAACTC
Organism: Ruminococcus sp. RTP21198st1_G1_RTP21198_201120; assembly: GCF_040924265.1. Lineage (NCBI taxonomy): Bacteria > Bacillati > Bacillota > Clostridia > Eubacteriales > Oscillospiraceae > Ruminococcus > Ruminococcus sp. RTP21198st1_G1_RTP21198_201120. The sequence continues at coordinate 5,967 of NZ_JBCOMH010000019.1, read as the reverse complement.
GGAACGGAAAATAACAAGTAATTTATAGGAGGATACTAATATGGCAGGTTGTAGAGTAGTAAAAGCGTCAATGGATACGAGCGTAACAAATCTTTTGAACTATTCAACCCAGTATGGAGAAGCAGCAACGACATTTGTTGCCGCCTTTAAAGCTGCTATCGAGGCAATGGAAGGCGACGCTAAGGATGCTTTAGTTGAATTTTTTGAGACTAATATTGAAGGTCTTGTAACTAAGGATATTCCTGGTGCAGTTAAGGGCCTTTCAGAACTTCTCAAGGCGAATGCGCAGAATTTTGATGATGTTGATGCTCAGCTTGCGAATAGCATCAGAGGAAATGGTGGAGGCAATGGTGGCAATTAACCCACCTACATAAGTGTATAATGTACCTTCGCACTATAAAAAATAGTTGGTTGGATTGCGTACAGCCTCGGTGCTATTATTTGGCTGAGGCTGTACTTTTTATTAGGAGGTGGCAATATATGTTTAGAGAGTTAACCGATGCAGAACTTGCTTTACTAAGTGATTCTGAGAAAGAAGTATATAACAAAGAATTACTACTATATAAAGAGAGGATGGCTTTTGTCGGACAGCTTGAGAGAATCGAGGGTGCTGATTATCAGTATAGAAAGCCAAAGTTCAGTGGTATTAACCCAATTCCCAAAATTGATGTCCCACAATGTGATATTGTCGCTCCAAAGAAAGTTTCTTTTCCACAGGGATTATTAGATAAGATGCGTAAGGTGGTTGTTTCTTATTCGAGTTTTACTCCGCCTAGTAAGATCCACATTAAAGGAATGTCAGATCAGCGAGGCGGTGCTGTAAGGATAATGCCAACAGTCATGCCCATAGGGAAAATACGTCTTGCAGGTATTCCTAAAAAGTCAGGTAGTGCTATTGCAAAACTTCCTCAGATCCAGCCTGCTGGCTCGGTAAAGGTTACTGGTATACCGGAAAAGCCGGATAATGCTATTGCAAAACTTCCACAGATTCAGCTTGTGAGTTCAGCAAAGGTTACTGGTATGCCGAAAAAGCCGGATAGTGCTATCGCAAAACTTCCACAGATTCAGCTTGTGAGTTCAGCAAAGGTTACTGGTATGCCGAAAAAGCCAGATGATGCTATCATAAAACTTTCTCAGATTCAGCCTGTTGGCTCGGTGAAGATTTCCAGTATACCGAAAAAGCCAGGTAGTGCTATTGCAAAACTTCCTCAGATCCAGCCTGTTGGCTCGGTAAAGGTTACTGGTATACCGGAAAAGCCGGATAATGCTATTGCAAAACTTCCACAGATTCAGCTTGAGAGTTCAGCAAAGGTTACTGGTATGCCGAAAAAGCCAGATAGTTCTATCACAAAACTTCATCAAATTCAGCCTGTGGTGTCAGTTAAGGTCACTGGTATGCCTGAAAAGCCGGATAATGCTATCGTAAAACTTCCACAGATTCAGTCTGTAGGTTCAGTTAGGATCACTGGTATGCCTGAAAAGTCTGATAGTGCCATCGCACATCTTCCCCAGATTCAGCCTGTTGATTCGGTAAAGGTTACCGATATGCCGGAGATAAACATACCTGCAACTCAATCGATAACTAAAGAAACGGTTACAGATGTTATTCAAAGAATAATACTATTATGCAAGGAGCGTAGCAAATGAAAAATAATGAAATCATGATTTCAGTTCAATTTGATTTTCCTAATGATTCGAATAAATATGGTGAAAAATTCTCTGGAATCACTGATAGTCTCGCTTTCCTTGTTAAGGATGATATAACACTAAAAGCTTTTATTGAAGGCCTGTATTATGGACTTCATAATAATTTTCCAGAACATTTTATTCTTTTTAAGGATTATCTAAAACACCGTAAGCAGTTTGTTGTCGATTATTCTCGAAAAGGCAAATTCAAGGTTATCAATTTTGAAGAAGAATTGTTGTCTAATAAGGTAACACTAATTGAATTAGGCTTTGTTACTTCAAGCGTTTTACTGATAACTATGAAGCGTAAATTGGAGAGTCAACTGCTCTTTGATAAAATTCCAAGTAGCTATATTCTTGATTCCGATGATAATCCCCTTGAATACAATATAAGCAGTCGTACTCTTGAAGCGGTCGATTCATCGGATATTGAAATTCTCCCTCCAGGTGATATACCTGAAAAAGACGAAAGAACGTTAGCCGACATTTTGATACCTACCGTTCTTTCTACAGGAGGAATGATAGGCGTTAGAGCTGTGATGTCTAAATCCGCCAGTTCGAGTGGTATGGGTGGTATGATGTGGATGATGACGGCTGCTACCGGTGTAATGACTTTGGTTACATCCACCTACAACTATTTTAAACAAGGAGCAACGAACACTAAGAAGAAAACCGAATGGAAAGAAAACTACGAAAAATATATTAAACGTCTGATCGATGAAAAGATAGGTATTTGGCAAAAAGCTGACCTCACCTATCTTCAGTCGTTGTATCCGGATATGTTAAAACTGTTCACACAGTTATCTACACTAGATTCTGCTATTTTTTCAAGATCACAAAATGATAACGATTTCATGCGTATTACTTTAGGCGTATCCGAGCATGTGAAACCTCTATTCGATATTAAATATGAGAAAAAAGATGAGATTTTTTCTGATGTTTATTATTATTTACGGTACGAAACATGCACTAATAGCAAAGACGAGAGAACAACTGATAAGAGAATCGCAGGGATCTATATTCTTACACCTGAAAGTGAATTACCGTGGTATGCATTTATAAAGAAACATACACGGAAGGATGAGGAAGCAAAACTCAAGAAGTCTCAAAGGGAAGGGCTGATCTCAGAAGAAAAAGTATTGCTTTCTGATTTGCCATACAGGTTTTCCACAGAATATTTCCGATATATTGATGGTAAAACATGGGGTAAGAGCGGTATTAAGGCACCATATATGCTTGATATAAGAAATGCCGGTGCCTTGGGTATAGTTTCTCCTGACAATTCCTTTGCACATGATACTATTAAGCACATTGTATTAGAACTCGCTTATTATCATTCTCCGGAAGATATTCAATTTGTATTTTTCTTTGAAGAGGGATTGAGTATAGAGGAGCAAAAACAAAGGATTGATATATATAAATTTCTTCCTCACTGCAACGAATTACTAGAAAATACATCTCAGTTCGTTTTCGACAAAGAGAGCGCTGGTCTTGTTTATGGTCAATTATTGAACATAATGACTCAAAGAGCCAAGGACATACAATCCGATGAAGAAAACGAAGTTGAATCTGAACATAACACCCAGATAGTGTGTGTAGTATTTGAAGATTATAATATCAAGTCTACTGGTTTTTCAAAATATCTTCCCGAAGCTCCCAAAGAGGGTGAAGACTACCAGAATAAACTCGGTTTAACATTTATTTTTTGCCGCGATGATAAGGATAAGCTTCCTCGTTATTGTGGAGATGTAATTTACATGAATGTAGACGCTAAAAAAGTGGGATATGGCTACGTTGTACCACGCTATAGCGTTATGACACGAGAGAACATCTTAGCTAATATGACGGAGACAAATAAGTATCCCAATTTCTGGAATGACTATATTTTCTCTTCTAAAGAATACAAAGAACAATATGAGCTTGCATACCGAAGACTTGCAGCCATTTATTATACACGTATTGCAGAGAACGGTCAGGTGCCAAGCATGGTTACCTTATTTAAATTGCATGACATTTCTAGTGATGATATCATTCCTGAAAATGGTGTGGATAATCCATTATCTACCTCACCTTTTGCAAAACGCATACTTGAGTGCTGGGAATCAAGTGAAGAAGAATATGACGTCACCAGAAATTTACGTGTTAAGATTGGTGCAAATGAACATGGATCAATGTCACTTGACTTATATGAGAAAGCAGACGGTCCTCATATGCTTGTTGCAGGTACTACTGGTTCCGGAAAATCCGAAACTATTATCACCTATCTAATCGGATTGTGTATGAAGTTTTCTCCCATGGATTTAAACTTAATGTTAGTTGATATGAAAGGTGGAGGTTTTTCAGATCGTTTAGGAGATTTGCCACATTGTGTCGGCGTAGTTACCGATACGGCAGGTGAAAGTGAAGGAATATCATCCGCATATATGCTGAAACGATTTCTTGAGACGCTTAATGCTGAAATTAAAAAGAGAAAACTACTTCTTCAGGAATTTGGAATAGATACAGCGGATGCATATATTCGCGCAAGACGAATAATGGTAGAAATTTCCGGAATGATCGAAGCTGATGGGACGAAGTCTTTGAAAGAACTCTATGAAATTTCAATTCAGCTCAAACAGCAAAAAATAGCCATAGACGATGCTGATTATTCTGAAACAGTCAAGAAGATTCTTGAGAAAATGAGTAAACTTAACGCTAAACAGATGGACACATTTGTTAATAAAGGACTGGATAAAATCAAAAGTCTTTCTCATCTTGTACTTGTAGTTGACGAGTTTACTGAATTAAAGCGTTTTTCAAGCGAAAGCAATGACGTTGACTTTATTGCGGAAATAACAACGATTGCCCGTGTTGGCAGAACGCTTGGATTTCATATCATTCTTGTATCACAGAATATCGAGGGTGCTATCACTGACGATATAAGAGTAAACTCAAAAGCAAGAATCTGCCTAAAGGTTGCCACGAAGCAAGCTTCCAAGGAAATGATTGATAGTCCTGTGGCGGCTGCTCCGAAAATGCCGCTGAACGGACGAGCCTATTTACTTGTAGGAACAGGCTCTCGCTTTGAGTACTTTCAATCTGCCTATACAGGTTCTAATCAAAATACAAGCATTGAAGATCCTGTGAATATCACATTTGTGCCTGACAGCGGAACTTTTAATGAAAAGTTCTATCGTTCAGATAAGGATAATACTGTATTGCAGGCACAACAAAAAAATGTTGATCCTAATGCTACTCAATTGAAGTTTGTTGTGGACACTATTATTGCAGTTAATACAGGAAAACAAATTCCAGAGACAATATTCCTTCCCCCATTAAAAACTAAGATAAAACAACCTAAGCTTATAAATGCAACAGAATGGAGTTGATACAGCAATGGACAAGAGAAACTTGATTTGTACGTTAGGTCAGTACGATATTCCTATTGTACAGAAGCAACCTCTTTTTAAAGTTGACTTACTCGACAAAAATATAGCTCTGTTCGGTGCAGCAATGAGTGGAAAAACAAACTTCCTTAAATTACTGATTCAAACGCTACATATTATCACTAATCCTGATGATGAGGAAATTTTTATATTAGATTTTGGTGGAGCTCTTGCATCCTATAAAACTATGCCTCTCGTTGCAGCATACTTTGATAATTCCAATGAAGAATATGTTAAGCGTGTTTTCAGGATACTTGAAGAAAGAATCAAGAAGAATACTGAGATTCTGGAGGGAACCGGATTTTCTTCATATTTCGGTGAAAAAAAGATTGTTCACACGACATTTATAATTGATAATCTTAATTCGTTCCAAGATGAACCGAGGTATTCAGCATATCAAGAAAAATTCGCCAAAATGTGCAGAGATGGTTTGTCAAAAGGCATTTCAATTGTATTTACTGCATCAGATACTAAAGGGTTATCATCATATCTCAACAATTTTGGGCAGAAAATCGCATTTGAAATGCCCTCGGATAAATATATCGAGATATTCAATTCAAAAGTATCAGAAATCGGAGCGATTCCTGGGCGCGGCTTTGCGAATGTAACCATAAAGCCTGATAATATTGAAGGTACATTTAGAATGAATGCACCATATGAGGTTCAATGCTATATTTCTGATCAGATGGAGCCTGATAGTAGTTTTTTGTTCTGCTTAAAGAGTAAGTATCACTACAACGAAGAAAGTGGTAGAGAAGAAAATGGCAAGTTTGACAGGTGTGTAAAGAAGCATCTGACATTCAATGGCGATTTGACTCGTGACGAGTATCAACGTTTAAAACAAGAACCTATAACA
>NZ_JBCOMH010000018.1:0-66127 GCF_040924265.1 Ruminococcus sp. RTP21198st1_G1_RTP21198_201120 | reverse complement strand
GATATATTAAAGCCCGTGGGCTTCCATATCGAGGAAATCCACGGGCTTTGTTGCGCTTTTTTTTACAGCGCCTTTTTATGTATGTGTTATTTTGGGGTAGGTGCGAACAGTGTTCGCACGCATTTGTTTGTTCACACAAATTCATTAAAAATCAAAACGAAGTCGCTTCGATATCGGGACGCCGAGGGCGTCGTCCCCTACATTTAATGTTTTTATCAACATAAAGCATAACCCAACGGGCTACCTCAGGTCGACCCTACATGATGTTGTGATTTTGTATGCTTATTTCTTTCTGAAGACCACAAGCTTGCTGATGACATAGTTAAGTATCAGCACAACAACGTTTGCCACTATCTTTGTTACCCAATAGTTGAAGCTGAGAAGTGAGTAGCCGAGCCACATCATGAACATTTCTACGAGAAGAGTGAATATCCTTCCGCCGTAAAATGAAGCCGCTTCGGAGATTATCGCCTTTTTGCCCTCTGCTTCAGACTCGAAAACCCATATCCTGTTGGTTATGTATGCGAATGTTACTGCACATATCCATGATATGACGGTGCTTGTGGTAGAAACACCGCCCTTGCCTATGCCTGCCTGCTCCAAAAGCACTTTTGAGATGCCTGCGGTCACAAAGCTGACTGCGGTGGTGAGTACGCCGAAAAACAGATACAAAAGCATTTCCTTGTTTTTGACGTAAAAGGGTCTGAGCCAGCCGAATATCTTCCAGTCCATTATTTTGTCGAAAATGTCTTTATCTTTCTTTGCCATTTCTGTTATCTCCTTTTGTGCATATGAATATTATGAACACAAAGAATATTATAACTCTTTTACTTCGTTTTTTCAACAATACTGTTGCAATTGGTTAAAAAATATGTTATGATAACTATATGTAGTCAGTTTTCATGACTGCCTTTAGTGCTATTTTTATAACTAGGGCAGCAAATTTATATTCTGACCTGAAAGGATAATTTTATTTTATGAAAGTTGTTATCATCGCTGTGCTTCTTATGCTGTCTGCTATTTGTTCTGCAACGGAGACAGCGTTTTCTTCATGCAACAGGATAAGGCTTAAAAAACTTGCAGACGACGGAAACAAGTCTGCAAAGAAGGCAATGAACATATGCGATAATTTTGACAAGGCACTCACCGCTATACTTGTTGGAAACAACGTGGTGAACATTTCTTCATCTTCTATTGCAACGGTGCTTTTTACGGAGAAGTTCGGCAAGGGAAGCGTGGGTCTGGCTACTGTAGTCATGACGGTGCTTGTGCTTATTTTTGGTGAGATCTTGCCTAAGAGCCTTGCGAAGGAAAATTCTGAGCGGTTTTCTATTCTTATGGCGGCTCCGCTTTCCGCATTCATGTTCATCATCACGCCTATAACGGCTATCTTTATGGGCATAAAAAGCGGCGTTTCAAAGCTTGTGGGCAACAAGAACAGCGAGCCGTCTGTTACTGAGGAAGAGCTTAAATATATCATAGACGAGATTCAGGACGAGGGCGTACTTGAAGAGCAGGAGTCGGAGCTTGTGCGTTCGGCACTTGATTTTGACGAGATAACCATAAGCGAGATACTTGTGCCGAGAGTAAATATCGAGGGTGTTGAGCTTCATGAGGATATGGAGAGCATAAAAAAACGCTTTGTGCAGACAAAGTTTTCAAGGCTTCCCGTGTATGACAAGGACTTAGACCACATTGTGGGACTTATCCACCAGTCTGACTTTTTTGAAATGTATCTCAAGGGCAAGACAGACATAAGCCTTATAATGAACAAGCCACTTTACATAACCGAAAACCGCAAGATCTCTGAGATCCTGAAGCAGATGCAGCGCAAAAAGGTGCATATGGCGGTGGTGCTAGACCAATACGGCGGCACGGAGGGCATTTGTACCCTTGAGGATATCATAGAGGAGCTTGTGGGCGAGATCTATGATGAAAGCGACGAGGAGGATACCTCCCTTGTGAAAATAAGCGACGGTGTTTACGAAGCGTCGGCGGAGCTTTCGGTATCGGATTTTCTTGACAGGATAGGACTGCCGGAGGATACTATCGAAACCGAAAGAACATCTCTCGGTGGCTGGATAATGGATATGCTTGACAGACTTCCTGAGCAGAATGAAGTTATAAGCTGTCCGCCTTTTGAGATGACAGTGAAAATGGAGGACGAGCAGAAAATAGACAGGATACGCTTCAAGATATCCGAAGAGGAGCTTGAAAGCAAGAAGGCGGAGGAAGAAAATGCCTAAGCAGATAAAGAAAGAGCAGATAAAAAAGTCAGAACTTTTATACAGAAAATGGTCTGTTGCAGGGCTTGCGGCAGCGGCTGTGTTCATGGGGTGTATGGCTGGGCTTATGAGCATGATAGTGAAAACCGAGGGGGCAAAAGTGCCAACGATAGTGCTTTTTGCGGCGTTTGTCATTTACACGGCAGTGTCGGTGGTATGTGCGGTGCTTGGAGTGAAAAGCTATGTAAAGGACGACTGCGGAGTGTGCCTTTTTCAGGGTATAGTGCATATTTACAGCGTTATAGCCTGCGTAATGAATGTGAGAATGGCATTTATAATACTGTTCTCAGCGTTAGGCTCGCAATCGGGGGTAGATACCCTTATAGGAAGCCAATCGCAGAACGAATTTATACAAAGTCAGTATGCAAGCTGGATATGCCTTGCTGTTGCGTCGCTGTTTTCAGTGATACTTGGTATTTTGGCGGTAGTATGGCTTGTGAAAAATAAAAAGAACTGATAAATCGGCTTTGCGTAGGGGCGACCTTGGGTCGCCCATTATTTCGTATGTTTCACAGCATACAGGTCTTAGAAAATCATAGAGTAAGGAAGAAGAAAAAATAATGTTTTTGCTTATACTTGTAGTTGTATGCTACACAATATGTTCCCTTAGTGACAAGTACGCTGTTTCAACGGCAAAATTCAACGGCGATGAGCTTGGATTCTTAATGGCGGCGGCAACGGCTGTTTTCATGGCTTGTTGTCTGCCTTTCCTCGACAGGACTATTACGCTTAGCTGGCAATCCTTTGCGGCGATAGGTCTGCTGTGCTTGTCGAAGATCCTTGAATTTAAGCTTTCGGCTATTATCCTTGATGAAATATCAGCCTTTGAGCTTAAGGCTTGGCTTGGTATCACCCTTTTCATGTCCTATGCAACGGATATTTTCCTTGGTGAAAAGCCGAGCATTTTCAAGTTTCTTTTTATCGTGCTTACTGTTGCAGGACTTGTTTTTATCGCAAAATCAGGCAGAATGGACAGCGGAAATATAAATTACCGCAGGATAGTTGTTCCTCTGGCGTTCTATCTTTTGGCAAGATACGGCTACGGCATAGTTGTAAGAGCGTCGGAGAATTACATATCCTCGACCATGGCGCTGTTCTTTGCGCTTATACTTATGGCTATCATACTTCTGCCAAGGGCGAAGCCTTTGGAGATATTCAAGAAAAATCAAAAGGGCGCATGGGTGGTTGTGCTTACAAAGATACCGAATGTGGCAGGTCTGCTTGCGGAGAACGCTGTTATTGCGGTGAGCCTTGCGAGTGCGTCATTTATCCAGCCTATGATACTGTGTTCGCTGTTTGTTATAGCGCTCATAAGAAAAGAGCCTATCACAAAGCTGAGATTTATCGGCAGCGTTATTTGTATGGTGGGCATAATAGGATTTCAAATATGTTAAAAAACAAAACGTCGGACGTTTTCAAATTCGTCCGACGTTTTGTTGTCTGAAAGTTTACAGAAAGAAAGTGAGCGACCAGAGGTCGCCCCAACATTTTGATGTTATGTTTATCTTTCGGTATTGTACATTGCGGCAAACCAGTAATCTTCTTCAAGATAGCTTGTGTCTTTCTTGCCCCATGTAATTTTTATTTTCACAAGACAGCCGTCAATATCCTCTTTTGGAAGCTCCAGCTTTTTGGACTCCTTGGCAAGCACCTTTCCGTCATAGCTGTAGACAGTGTAAAGCACATCACCGAGCCTGTCCCCTGTGACTTCTACGGACATAGGGGTTTTAAGGGTAACATTGCCGTCCTTATCTACATCTGCCTTTATATTAAATGACGGTACAGAGGAGAGCAGAGTGTCAAAGCTTTCGTCAGCGGAAAGGCTCTCTCTCTTGCCGTTGCAGTATCGTGTCTTTTCAGTGCCGGGAAGCTCATATTTGCTTCCGTCACAGGTCAGCACAACTGAACCTTTCTCCACCTTTGGAGTTATATTTATCACAAGGGCGCAAGCCAAAAAGATAACGGCGGTAAGCAGACCTACAAGTATTTTCCTTTTCATTATTATCACCAATGCTATTATAGCACCTTTTGGAATAATAATCAAGGGCAGTGTTTTAGTCTTTGAGCTTTATCTCACGTTTTATCCTGCCCATTATCACAATGGCGGCGACAGTGCCTACAAGCTCGCCGAACGGAACGGCTGCCCATACTATCTTGCCTGCTGAGGAGGTAAGGGTGAGAAGATAAGCCGCGGGGAGAGGGATAACTAAAAGTCTGATAAGGGAAAGCACAAGGGAAGCTATGCCATGGTCGAGCGCCTGAAAAATTCCCTGATAGGCTATGTTTGCACCTGCAAAAAGATAGCCTAAAGTGATTATCCTTATGGCGTAGGTGGCGAATATCTCCGTATCTGCTGACAGTGAGAATACATGGCATATCTGAGAAGCAAAAAGCTGCAAGCCTATAATGCCAAGGAGCATGAGTCCCAACGTGTAGAGCATACCGTATTTTATGCCTGAACGAACTCTTGTTTTGTCCCCTTTGCCGTAGTTGTATGATACAACCGGAATGATAGTATTGTTCATGCCGAATGACGCAAAGAATACGAACTGCTGTATTTTATAATAGATACCATAGGCTGTTACGGCGGATTGACCTATCCTGTTGAGTATGACATTAAGACCGTAGGTCATGACGGACATAAGAGCCTGTATTATTATGGCAGGAACGCCTATTCTATAAATGTTTGTTATCATTTTGCGCTGGGGTATAAAATACCTCATGCCGCTTGGTATCTCTTTGTTGCACACAAAATGAAGCACGCCGCCTATGACCATTGTGAGTACCTGACCGATGACAGTGGCATATGCGGCACCTTTTACTCCAAGCTCTGGGAAAGGGCCAAGCCCGAAAATCAAAACAGGGTCAAGGACGATGTTGGCTATTGCGCCTACAAGCTGAGCAATGGTGGAATGGATAGTTTTGCCTGTCGCCTGCAAAAGCTTTTCAAATATCATTGAACCTACTGCACCGAATGACAACACACAGCATATGCCTAGATATTCGCCCCCAAGCTTTAGAGCAAGACTATCATGGGTCTGTGTTTTCAAAAATGCGTCAGTGCCGAAAAATCCGAACAGCATGAACACGATGTAGGTGCAAAGACCTATGAAAATGGCGTTGCCTGCTATTTTGCCTGCACGCTCAAAATTCTTTTCTCCAAGGCTTCTGGAGAGCAAGGCATTTATTCCAACGCCTGTGCCTACGCCTACAGCGATTATCAAAAGCTGGACAGGGTATGCAAGGGTTAGGGCGTTTACGGCATATTCGCCTATGTGCTCAACTGTATCATCTGTTATCCTGCTTACGAAATAGCTGTCAACGATATTGTAAAAAGCCTGAACTATCATTGAAATTATCATAGGCAGACCCATGCTCAGCATGAGTTTCGGCATGGGCATAACGCCCATCTTGTTTTCTTTCAGAGCTTCTTCGCTCATATTTCATTACCTCCCGTTTTTTGCGCATAAAAAAACAGCACAAGTCCGAATACAATCGGACTTACGCTGTCGCTGCTCATTGTTATAATTATTATACCATACATTTTTTCATATGTCCAAGGACTTTTTATACAAAAGTCAGGCTTCAAAGACTCACTTTTTTGATGATATGAAGCGTTGCAAATGTACAATAAAATATATAAAAAACTATTGACAAAATCAAAAATATAGGTTATAATAACCTCATAGTAAAAGAGAGTAGCTGGCGGAGAGATCCGTTTATGTTTGCGTCAATACGTTCCGATGAGGGACCGCTGCATATCTAAACGGCGAGACTTTTATTGATTAAATTGCCACAGGCGCAGTTTACCCAATAAACGTCTTGCCGATTTTTTATGCGTTTATTTTACTGAGCCTATGAGAAAAGGAGGCTTTGAAGGGTATATCGGCAGCGACTACAGGAAAAAATAAAAAAGGTGGTATTTTATGAAGCAGTATCAGAAAAAACTTGACCAGCTTTACACTGAGTTTTCATCAGGTGAAAATGGTCTTTCAACCGAACAGGCAGTGAAAAACTGTGAAAAGTTCGGACGAAATGTTATCACGGAGGGCAAGAAAAAATCCATTCCAATGATATTTTTAGAGCAGTATAAGGACTTTCTTGTGCTTATACTCATTATTGCTGCGATAGTTTCAGCTTTCATGAAAGATGTTGAGAGCTGTGCAGTAATTCTCGTTGTTATCACAATGAACGCTATTTTGGGTACAGTTCAGACCGTCAAGGCTGAAAAGTCACTGACGAACCTTAAAAAGCTTTCTGCACCGACGGCTAAGGCGTTGCGAAACGGCGAAAAGGTAATTATCCCCTCTGAGGAGATCGCAGTGGGCGACATTCTTCTTATCGAAGCAGGCGACCAGATATGTGCAGACGGCAGGCTGATAGAATGCGCGTCTGTTCAGGTGAACGAGTCTGCGCTCACAGGCGAGAGCGTTAATATCGACAAGGATATGAGCGATATAGAGGGCGAAAAGCCTTTGGCTGAGCGTGCAAATATGGTTTATTCAGGTTCTTTTGTCACATACGGCAGAGGAAAAATGCTTGTCACTGAGGTTGGTATGGACACTGAGGTGGGCAAGATAGCCTCACTTATCCAAAACGCATCAGAGAGAAAAACGCCTCTCCAGAACACGCTTGACGAGTTCGGCAAAAAGCTTTCCATTGCTATACTTATTGTCTGTGCAGTAGTGTTCGGACTTAGTATGCTTCGTGGCGGCCAGCTTATGGATTCGTTCATGTTCGCTATCGCACTTGCTGTTGCGGCTATTCCTGAGGCTCTCAGCTCTATCGTTACTATTGTGCTTTCTTTCGGCACACAGAAAATGTCAAAGGAAAACGCTATCATAAGAAAGCTTCAAGCTGTTGAGGGCTTGGGCAGCGTTTCTGTAATATGCTCTGACAAGACCGGTACTCTTACTCAGAACAAGATGACAGTCAGAAAAATAATGGTAGACGGCAGGATAATCGACACTGACGCTGTTGATCTTGATGATGAAAAGGTCAAGACTATGACAAGAGCCATGATCCTTTGCAACGATTCAAGCTGTAAGGACGGTGTTGAGATAGGCGACCCTACTGAAACGGCTCTTATCAATTTTGGCACAAAGCTTGGTATCGACACTGACAAGGTGAGGGAAGATCTCCCTAGAATTTCTGAGATACCATTTGATTCAGACAGAAAGCTTATGTCAACTCTGCACGTTATCGACGGCGAAAAGGTGCTATATGTAAAGGGTGCGGCTGACGTTCTTATAAACAGGATAACTTCAAGCGACGAGGAAAAGGCTGTTATAACCCAGCGTGTGGCAGAGCTTTCGGAAAAAGGTCTGCGTATACTTGCATTTGCAGAGAAAAAATTCGACAAGGATACCGTATGTCCAGAGGACGAGGATGGATTGGAGTTTGTCGGTCTTATTGCTATGATGGATCCTCCGAGAGAGGAATCAAAGGCGGCTGTTGCCGAATGCCGCAAGGCAGGCATAAAGCCAGTCATGATAACAGGCGACCATATCGTTACGGCTTCGGCTATTGCCCGTGAGATAGGTATTCTTGACGACAACTCAAAGGCTGTCGAGGGTCACGAGCTTGACGCTTATTCAGACGAAGAGCTTGTTGACTTTGTAAAGGACAAGGCTGTTTACGCTCGTGTTACACCTGAGCATAAAATAAGGATCGTAAAGGCTTGGCAGGCAAACGGCTGTATAGTTTCCATGACAGGCGACGGTGTGAACGACGCACCTGCGTTAAAGCAGGCTGATGTGGGCGTTGCAATGGGCATCACAGGAACTGAGGTTTCAAAGGACGCTGCCTCAATGGTGCTTGCAGACGATAACTTTGCAACTATAGTCAAGGCGATAAGAAACGGCAGAAACATTTACGAGAACATTAAAAAGGCTATACTCTTCCTGCTTTCGGGCAACTTTGCGGCAATTCTTGTGGTGCTTTTCAACTCACTGCTTGGACTTCCTGTTCCGTTTGCGGCAATACATTTGCTGTTTATTAATCTGCTTACAGACTCGCTTCCTGCTATCGGTTTGGGTCTTGAACCTCACTCCGAAGAGGTCATGAAACGCAAGCCAAGAAACGCAAACGAATCTATCCTCACACGTCCTTTCCTGGGCGAGATCGCATTGTATGGCGTAGTTATAGCGATAGCAGTAGCTTTGGCTTTCCTTATGGGAAACAAGACAAGCGCAGCTCTTGGTATGACGATGGCATTCGCAGTGCTTTGCTCTGCAAGATTGTTCCACGGATTCTCGTGCAAGAAAAAAGGTCCTGTTATATTCTCAAAGGACTTTTTCAACAACAAGTTCGGTCTTATGGCGTTCGGTCTTGGAATGGTATTTTTAAACTCCGTTCTGCTCGTTCCACAACTCAAGGGACTTTTCAAGATAGCAGACATGACAGGTATGCAGTTTGCATGGATATACATTCTAAGCTTTGGCTCTATGCTCGTTATCCAGCTTATAAAGGCGATATTCTTTACAAAGTCTGAAAAGTAAGGTCAAGAGCATGACACATGGTCAATAAATGGGACGTCTAGGACGCCGTCCCCCTACAATTTGTATAAAAAAACCGCTCTTCGTGATAACACGGGGAGCGGTTTTGTTTTACATATCTTCGCAAGGCAGCCAAATGCCGTCCTCTTTATGAAGTATCCTCTGATTTTCAGATCCTCTGAATTTCAGGGAGATGTTTTTCTTTTCAAGGACGAACTCGCCGTCAACGAGGTAATCGATAAGGCTCAGCATTTCGTCTGTGTACTGCGTTCTGTATGGGGACTTTGAGCCTGCAAGCAGGTCAGTTTCAAGGGTACAGCCTGTGTAGCACCACACGTCCTTGTCGGGAAGTTCGGTTTTCACACGGCGGAGGAGTTTTGTAAGCTCAGGCTGGTTCTCAGGCTCCATAGGCTCGCCACCAAGGAGCGTAAGTCCTTTTATATAGCCCCTTGAGAGGGCGTTAAGTATCTCGTCTGCGGTGGTATCTGTGAAAGGCTTGCCGTAGTCAAAGTTCCAAGTGTCAGGCTGAAAACAGCCCTTGCAGTGGTGTCTGCAGCCTGATACGAACAGCGTGACCCTCACTCCTGAGCCATTGGCGATATCGGTTTTCTTTATCTCACAATAATTCATTTTCCGCTCCTTTCATACATACAACGCAGGGCAATACGATTTTGTATTGCCCCGATAGTTATATGCTGTTTGCTGTTTTATGTCAATAATAATGTTCATTATTTTCGGATTTTGCAGTTTTGAGTTTTTGAGTTTTCCTTGCTATAATGTTCATTTTTTTGACGAGTTTTGATTTTTAAACTTTTGAGTTTTAACGGCTATAATGTTCACTTTTTTTGAAAATCGAATTGTAATTTTACATGGGTTTTCAAAGAAATCACAAATGCAAAACTCTTTCCTTTATCTCCTGAGTCCTGCCCTGATTCCAGAACTGCGTGCCGATGTAGCCGCAGGTGCGCCTTGCAACGTTCAGAGTGTTCTGATCTCTGTTGCCGCAGTTCGGACACTCCCATACAAGCTTGCCGTCATCTTCTACTATCTTTATCTCACCGTCAAAACCGCACTTCTGACAGTAGTCGCTCTTTGTGTTAAGCTCTGCATACATGATGTTGTCGTAAATATGCTGCATAACTGCAAGAACAGCCTCTATGTTGTTCTGCATATTCGGCACTTCCACATAGCTGATAGCTCCTCCTGGTGAGAGAGCTTGGAACTGTGACTCAAAGGTGAGCTTGTCAAATGCGTCGATGTTCTCGGTAACATGGATATGATAGCTGTTTGTGATGTAGTTTCTGTCTGTTACACCCTCGATAACACCGAAACGCTTCTGCAAACATCTTGCAAATTTGTATGTTGTGGACTCCAATGGCGTGCCGTAAAGGCTGAAATCTATGTTTGTTTCCGCTCTCCACTTTGCGCAGGCATCATTAAGGTGCTGCATAACTTCAAGTGCAAAAGGCGTTGCTGAAGGGTCTGTGTGTGACTTGCCAGTCATGTATCTTACGCATTCGCAAAGACCTGCATAGCCAAGTGATATGGTGGAATATCCGCCGAACAGGAGCTTGTCGATTGTTTCGCCCTTTTTAAGCCTTGCCAATGCACCGTTCTGCCAAAGGATAGGCGCAACGTCTGACGGAGTGCCTTTAAGTCTTTCGTGACGGAGCATAAGCGCACGTCTGCAAAGCTCAAGTCTTTCATCAAATATCTTCCAGAACTTATCCGTATCCTTATATGACGAGCAGGCAACGTCCACAAGGTTTATTGTAACAACGCCCTGATTGAATCTGCCGTAATATTTAGGCTTGCCGTTTTCGTCAAGATATGTTGTAAGGAAGCTTCTGCAGCCCATGCAAGGGTAGCACTGACCATTGCCGTTCTTGTCTACCTTAAGCTCTTTCATTTTCTTTTCGCTTATATAGTCAGGCACCATTCTCTTTGCGGTACACTTTGCAGCAAGCTTTGTAAGCTCCCAATATTTTGAGCCTTCTCTTATGTTGTCCTCTTCAAGGACATATATTAGCTTAGGGAACGCAGGTGTTATATAGACACCCTTTTCGTTCTTTACGCCTTGGATACGCTGTCTGAGCATTTCCTCTATGATAGCCGCAAGGTCATCTCTTGTCTGCCCCTCCGGCACCTCGTCAAGGTACATGAAAACAGTAACGAAAGGTGCTTGACCATTTGTTGTCATAAGAGTGATGACCTGATACTGTATCATCTGAACGCCCTGAACTATCTCAGCCTTTACTCTCATTTCGGCTACCTTATTTATAGTATCCTCGTCGGCAGGGATATTAAGCTCTGCGAACTCTTTTTTTACCTCACGGCGATATTTATCACGGGATATCTGAACGAACGGAGCAAGGTGGGAAAGTGTGATACTCTGTCCGCCATACTGTGAAGAAGCTATCTGAGCGATAGATTGTGTAGCGATATTGCAGGCTGTAGAGAAGCTGTGTGGCTTTTCTATCATGACCTCGCTTATGACAGTGCCGTTCTGGAGCATATCCTCAAGATTTACAAGACAGCAGTTGTGCATATGCTGAGCGAAATAATCAGCGTCGTGGAAATGTATCAGACCTTTTTCGTGAGCTTCGACTATATCGTCAGGAAGCAAAAATCTTCTTGTGATATCCTTGCTCACTTCACCTGCCATATAATCCCTCTGAACTGAATTGACAGTAGGATTTTTATTGGAATTTTCCTGCTTGACTTCCTCGTTCTCGAAGTTAAGAAGAGAAAGTATCTGCTTGTCAGTAGTATTAGCCTGTCTGACGATAGAACGCTCATAGCGGTAAGTGATATAATGCTTTGCCACTGTATACTTGCCGTGGCGCATGATATCGGCTTCCACCCAGTCCTGAATAGTTTCAACGTCCATAGCCCTATTCATTTCAGAGCATTTGTCCTCTATATTCTGTGCTATCTCTCCTATTTCTCCCTCAGAGAGCCTATCCTTTTCCTCCACAGTGATATTAGCTTTTGCAACGGCATTTTCTATCTTTTCCTTATCGAACGTATTCTCAGCGCCGCTTCTTTTTATTATCTTCACCTATACTCTTCCTTTCATTCTATCCTGCTCAACCACTATATATTGTGGTTGACTTCTTTTATTACAACATAATATTGAACATTTACTATTATACCACAATCAGAATATAAGTCAAGGGCATAGAATGATAAATAATCTACAAAAATTCCGGTTAAAAACAGAGCAGTTTGCCGAAAAAGTATTACAAATGATTACAAACACTTGATTTACAAAAAGTGTGAAAAATAATGGCATTTAAAGGGTGGATAAAGGTGTGAAGCTACAAGAAACGATGTGAACATTCTGTAAAATAAGTGGAGAAATTCAATTAACTTGTTGACAAGGGTGCTTGCATATGATATAATATTAGAGTTGAATGCGCCAGTAGCTCAGCTGGATAGAGTGACTGGCTACGAACCAGTAGGTCGGGGGTTCGAGTCCCTTCTGGCGCACCAGCGTATTTACGCACTTTGCGGGCTTGCAGGGTGCGTTTTTTGTTGCCAAGCTTTGCACCGCTCAATAAGCTTTGCTGCCAACTTTGTAATGTAGGGCGAGTCCCTGTACAAAATACGCTTTACTTAGTGTAAGGCGTTTTTTTTATTTCTGTCATTGCCAAAGCACTGTCAATGTGGTATAATATGACCATTAGGAGGCATTAACTATGAACACAGAGAAAAAGAAAACCAAGGTAGACCTTGTGACGGGGTTTCTCGGAGCAGGGAAGACTACTTTTATAAAAAAATATGCCCGTTATCTTTTGGATAAGGGCTGTAAAATTGGCGTGTTGGAGAATGATTTCGGTGCAGTGAATGTGGATATGCTTATTTTGCAGGAGCTTTTGGACGAGAATTGCGACCTTGAAATGGTCTCGGCGGCTGATAAGGATTGCCACAGACGGCGTTTTAAGACTAAGCTTATCGCTATGGGTATGCGTGGTCTTGACAGGGTCATTGTGGAGCCGTCAGGTATCTATGAAGCTGACGAGTTCTTTGACGTGCTCAGAGAAGAACCTCTTGATAATTGGTATGAGATAGGAAGCGTTATAACTATTGCAGATGCCTGCCTTGATACCAACTTGTCGGAAGCTTCTGATTATCTTCTTGCTTCTCAGCTTTCGGAAGCAGGCATAGTTCTCATGAGCAGATGTCAGGAAGCCACAAAACAGGAGCTTGAGGATACTCTAAAACACCTTGAAGCTGTGCAGAAAAAGTTCCATTGCCACAGAATGACAAAGCCTGAGATAATAATGAAAGATTGGTCGGAGCTTACAGATGAGGATATGGAAAGGATAGCCAACAGTGGGTATGAGCCTGATTCCCACGAAAAGCTGTGGTTCGACCAAGATAAAGCTTATACCTCTTTGTATTTTATGAATATGAAGCTTCCTGACAATGCTATGGAAGATGCTGTGAGCAGGCTTATGAGCGACAGCAAGTGCGGAAGGATATTCCGTGTAAAAGGCTTTATGCAAAACGCTGAGGGCAAGTGGCTTGAGCTTAACGCCACCCACAAGAACATCACTGTTAAGCCTATAGAGCGAGGTCAGGCGGTGTTTATCGTCATTGGCGAGGGGCTTGACAAAGAGCATATTGACGGTTATTTTGTGCCTGTATAGTGTCAAAATATTGTAAAATAAATGCGGAATGTATTGTATATAAGCTTGGATAGTGATATGATAATTGCAGGTTATAATTACACATTTTAAAGATCGGTGCAAGTGTATCTCATGCTGCAATGTATGGCGTAAAATGCCCGTCACGGCGAGTGACTGTAGGGGAGCGGCGCAATTTCTGCTTTGCAGAAATACGACGTCCCGTTCGGAGAGCGACATGGTTTGTATAATCGCAAATTCATGCAGGCGAGCAAATGCGGGCGAACACTGTTCGCCCCTACAATACATTATGTGGACGTAAAAAGCCTTGCGTAGATAAATATAATCATAAACCAACAGGAGAAATCAATGACATACAAAGAGATAAGAAAAAACAAGGAAATAAAAGCATTTATAAAAAGGGCAGGGATAAATCTTACATCTCTGGGTTTTACAGACCATTCAGAGGTGCATACCACTCTTGTGGCAGACAGAGCCGCCGCAATACTTAAAGAGTTCGGCTATGATGAGCATACCATAGAGCTTGCAAAGATAGCAGGGTATATGCACGATATCGGCAACGCTGTCAATCGTACACACCATGCAGAGTATGGTGCAATACTTGCAAACGATATTCTCAAAGACACTGATATGCCATTGGAAGATAGGGTGACGATAGTTTCCTGCATTGGAAGCCATGACGAATCAACAGGGGGCGCAACAGACCCGGTGTCAGCCGCAGTGATAATAGGTGATAAAACAGACGTGCGAAGAAATCGTGTGTCAAATAAGGATAAGTCCTCTTTTGATATCCATGACAGGGTGAACTATGCGGTAACAGAAGCGAGCTTAAAGATAAATGCTGATAAAAAGGTCATATCCCTTAATTTGCAGATAGACGAAAGTATCTGCACCATGTATGACTATTTTGACATTTTCCTGCAGCGTATGCTTATGTGCAGAGGTGCGGCAGGTGTTCTGGGAGCAAAGTTCAAGCTTACAGCAAATGGAAGCAAAGTATTGTGATTTAACGCACAAACTATGTAGGGGAGCGGCGCAATTTCTGCTTTGCAGAAATACGACGTCCCACTCGGGGCGATATGGTTTGGATTATCCAGAATTTGTGTAGAGCAACATTGTGCGGATAATACAAATGAGATTGCAGACGAAACGTCGAGGGGACGGGCTGTCAAGGGCGCCAGCCCCTACAATAATGTTGTGCGGATATTGAAAATTGTGCAAAAAAGGGACGACCTAAGGTCGCCCCTCATTTTTATTCAGCGGTGCAAATTTGTATCATATCACAATGTGTGGCGTAAAATGCCCGTCACGGCAAGTGACTATTTAACCGTCTTTTCAGTATAAGCACCATAATAGTTCACACCATTGTATTTTCTGTATGCCCTTATTCTGAATGTTTTAGTGCCTGACAGATTTTTTGCAGTGTAGCTTTTGCCTGATGTTGTGGTGAGCTTCTTCCAACTGCTTCCTGACTTCACATATATCTCATATCCTGTGGCTTTTGATACCTTGTTCCATGCAAGTGAGATGTTGCTTCCCGAACGCTTTGCCGTTTTGACAGTGACGTTTGCAGGAAGTGTGCAGGTGACAAGTTGTGCAGGCTTGCTGTATTGCATAACATTGTCGCTTACATAATATGCCTTTACTCTGTATGTGTACATAGTGCCTGATGACTTGCCTGAGTTGGTGTAGTATGGATAAGCAGTGTCACCAAGCTCTTTGTAGCTGTCTGACGTTCCTATCCACTGATAAACGCTGTAGCCGGATACTCCATTCACGCTTTCCCATGTGATAGTGTTGGAACTTGATGTGTTCACTGATGAGGAAAGCCCCTTTGGTGTGTTTGCAGGACGAATGGTGATGTCCTTTTCAGTGTAGTCACCGTAGTAGTTTATGTAGTTATAATTTCTTATGGCTCTCACTCTGAAACGATAAGCTGTTTTCTGTGAAAGATCGCTTGCAGTGTAGCTCGTTCCCGAAAGGGTGGAGAGAGTTTTCCATGTTCCGTTTGTGTACATCTCTACCTGATAGCCTGTAGCCTTTGATACCTTGTTCCAGTTGAGTGTTATGGAATCAACGTCAGTGGAGCAAAGGGAGAATGATACGTTTGCAGGAAGAGTGCAGGTGGTAAGCTCAGAGGAATATGCACCCTCGATACGCTGTCCGTCAACAGTGTTGAATGCCCTTACCTTGTATCTGTACATCGTGCCTGAGCTTTTCTTTGAGTTTGTGAACTTTGTGGACGTGGTCGTGCCTATGAGCTTGTAGCTGTCGTTAGTACCTATCCACTGATAGATCTCATAGCCTTCCGCTTTTTTGGAAGCGTTCCATGTTATGGTGTTTGATGTAGAAGTGTTTGAAGTGCTTCTTATGCCTGTTACTGTACTTGGTATGTCAGTGACCTCAGCGTTTACATATGTGTAACCACCATTGTAGTATACGCCACTGTAATTTCTTCTTGCTTTTACCCTGAACTTATTAACACCGTTCTGTGTGATACCATTCACCTTGTATGAAAGGCTTGAAGTTGTGCCGACCTGCTTCCATGCACCGTTCACATAATGCTCCACGATGTAGTCGGTCGCCTTTGAAACTTTGTCCCAACTAATGGTAACAGAAGTTCCCCTTGCAGAAGCGGATATCTTTGAGATGTTCGCAGGAAGCGTGCAGGTGGTGAAAACATCAGAGTAATCGCCGTAAACACGCTTGCCTGAAGCGTCACTGTAGGCTCTCACCATGTATTTGTACATAGTGCCTGTGGACTTATTGGAGTTTGTAAAATATGTATTTTTTGTATCCCCTATTTTTTTCTTGTGAGGGTCGCTAGGGCTTGTTCCCTGATATACCTCATATCCTGTTGCGTCAGGAGCGCCGTTCCAGGCAAATTTGTTGGAGGTGGAGGTGTTTGCCACTGAGATAAGGTCGGACACATAAAGTGGAAGCTTGCCCGAATACCATACGTTCACGTCAGTGTAGGCTGAAATGCCTGAAACAGTACCGCTTCCTGAATATTGCCACATATCCATGCGTTGGTCATAATTGGTGTTGCTTGTGTAGTGAGCCAGCCATATAGGATATTTCTTGCCAAGCCCTGCTCCGTCAATGTAGTAGTTTAGCCATGTGTAGTTTGCATAAACACCTGCGCTGTAGCCAGACTTTATGATAGTGTCGCAAAAAGCTGTGCAAAGAGCGGTCTTTTGAGCCTTGGAAAGCCCTGCGCTGTCAAGTCTGCCAGTGTCATAGTCAACAGACTCGATATCGTAATAAACAGGCATTTGCAGAGAATATCCCTTTATCCTGTCAAGAACGAACTTAGCCTCTGCCTTAGCCTCGGCTGTGGTTATCGCCTGCGTGTAGAAGTATACGCCAACTTTAAGCCCTGCCTTGGTAGCTCCGTCAAGATAGGTCTTGAACTTAGGGTCTTCCACAAGCGTTCCTGCACTGCCATAGCCACGGTAGCCTACTCTTATGATAACAAATTCCACACCGCTGTTTTTGACCTTTTTCCAATCTATGTTGCCTTGATAATAGGAAACGTCAATGCCATAGACCTTTGAAACACCGCTGAATCTGTTTTGATGAGTAAGGCTGTCAGCCCCCCACAGAGCAGACATTGTCATAATGCCGTATGGATCGTTGTTTTCAAGATATTTATGATACTCAGGGTCGTCCTCAGTGACAGGCTCTAAAAGACCATCAGCCTCCATATTGCCTGTAGCATATTCAGGCTTTGATATCTGGATATCATTTGAAAGCTCACTTGACGCAATGCTTTTCTCTGCCGCATACACGAATGGAACAGACTGAGCCATTATTGCCGCTGACAAAACCACACCAGTCAGCTTTGGAATAAATTTCATAATTTCCTCCCGTAGAATTGTAGGCAGAGTTAACATTTTTCCTGCCATTTTACACGATAATTTTTACACACCCTTTATTATAGCCCTTTTTCAGCACGTTGTCAAATTCGCATTTATACAAATAAATACAATTCAGTAATTTTAAAGTTAAATCATTACACTTATTTTGAGATTTATGTAATAATAAGTAAGTAAAGATGTTCATGATACACAAGATTAGGAAAGAAATTTTGTGTATCATGATATGCCTTAAATGGCACTGCAAGGCACAGTTAATGAGAATAATCAGCATTTTAGCTGGCATAATAATGGAGAAAAAAGAAAAGGAGAGCATAAAAAATGGATATATCAAAGCGAAACGCAGTTAGGATAGTGTCTTTCACAGTGGCTGTCGTGGGTGTGCTTGCGGTGAGAAATATACAACTTATGAGCAGCGAAAAAAGGGCGTTGCGTAGTGTGAACTACACCTATTCAAGAGCCATGGGCGATCTGTGCGACGCAGTAGAGAACGTGAGCGACACTCTTGAAAAGGAACTTTATGCAGGCTCAGGAAAAATGCACCAGTCACTTGCGGTGAAGCTTTACAGAGAAGCGTCCTCGGCAAAGGCGGCTCTGTCACAGCTTCCCATAGAAGAGCTGCAGCTTGAAAACACCTACAAATTTCTCTCACAGGTAGGAAACTACTCCATGGCAGTGAGCGAGAGGCTCATGAACGGCGAGGAGATAACAGACGAGGAGTATGAGAACATATCCTCGCTCTATGACTTTTCCAAAGAACTTTCCGAGGATATGTGGGAGCTTGAAAGCTCAGTGAACAGCGGTGAGATAGCACTCACCCAAACAGGCTCACAGCAGAGCGATCCGCCCACAGTGACAGAGGGCTTCTCAGACTTTGAGGGAAGCTTTGAAAGCTATCCAAGCCTTATTTATGACGGCCCATTCTCAGACAATATCATGGAGCGTACCCCACGCATGACATCTGAGGCAGAGAACGTTTCACAGACCAAAGCCCTTGAACGCTGTTCCCTGGGGCTTAACATGAACTCCACAGTGTTCACAGATATCTCAGAGGTAGAGGGCAAAATGCCATGCTGGAGATTTTCAAACGAGGATAAGACGGTGGCTTGCGAGGTGACAAAGCAGGGTGGATATATCTCATATTTCCTCAAAAGCCGTATCAGCGAAAGCACAGAGCTTACAAACGAGCAGGGAGTAAAGGCAGCAGAGGATTTTCTCGATGACCTCGGCATACTGTCCATGAAAACCACCTACTATGAGAATATCGACAACGTTCTCACAGTGAATTTCGCCTACAACGACCTTGACGTGTGCTGTTACACCGACCTTATAAAGGTATCAGTAGCAATGGACGACGGTGAGATATTAGGCTTTGACGCAAAGGGCTTTTTGGTGAACCATTATGACAGAGATATTCCCGAAGCGGATATATCCCAAAGCCGAGCGAAAGAGAGCGTGTCCCCACGCCTTGAAATAGTATCCGGCAGGCTTGCACTTATCCCTACCGACGGTTTGGAGGAGAAGCTGTGTTATGAGTTCAGGTGCAGGGCGGAAAACGGCAGGAACGTGCTTGTATATATAAATGCACAGACCGCTGAGGAGGAGCAGATACTCATTCTTGTGGAAAGCAAGTCAGGAACACTGACTGTATAAAGTAGGAGGATAAAAAAATGTCAGATTTCAGAAATTCAAAGACAAAGGATAACCTTATGAGAGCCTTTGCAGGGGAAAGTCAGGCACGAAACCGCTACACAATGGCGGAGGAAAAGGCAAGACAGCAAAAGCTTTATGTGCTTGCCGACCTGTTCAAGTTCACAGCCGATCAGGAGAAAGTTCACGCAAAGATATTTTACGAACATCTCAAAGAGCTGTCAGGAGAGAGCGTGTTTGTTGACGGCGGTTATCCTGTGGATATTTCGGAGGATATGTGTACCTTGCTTGGTATGGCAGACCACAACGAGCGTCAGGAATCAGACGACGTTTATCCTGCATTTGCGGATGTCGCAAGGCAGGAGGGCTATGGAAAGATAGCTCAGGACTTCACCAATATCGCCAAGATAGAGAATGTTCACGGCAAGCGTTTTGCGGCATTTGGCAAGCTTATGAAAGAGGGAAAGCTGTTCTCTTCCTCCCAGTCTGAAACGTGGGTATGCTTGAACTGCGGTTATATCGTGGAGGGCACGCAAGCCCCTGAGAGGTGTCCTGTTTGCGGAGAAGCGCAGGGATATTATATCAGACTGTCAATGGCTTCATGGGGAAGTAATTGTAACTGTGATAAATAGTGCTCTGTGCGGTGCGGCTGAAAATGCCGTGCCGCATTGTGCTTTATAAAAATACATCGCCGCAGGCGATACCATAATTCCTCACTCCTCACTCCTCATTCCTCACTTTCCCGATTTGTTTGCATTATTCACAATTATATGTTATAATAAAAATAACTGCGATAAAACATGAAAGGACTTGTGATAATTGATATATCTTGATAATGCAGCCACCACAAAACCTTGTGATGAAGCTAAAGCGGCTGTAATGAAAGGCTTGGAGGTCTTCGGAAACCCCTCTTCTCTGCACAGAGCAGGTCTTGACGCTGAGCTTCTTGTTTCTGACGCTCGTGAGATCATTGCCGACGCTCTCGGTGTTACCCCTGATGAGGTCTATTTCACTTCAGGCGCTACTGAAAGCAACAATACCGCTATTTTCGGGGCTTACAAGGCTCACGGAAAACGTAAAAAGCGTGTTGTCATATCCTCTGTTGAACACCCTGCTGTGAAAAATCCTGCCCAGGAGCTTGAAGATATGGGCTGTGAGGTCATAAGGATATCACCTGACGAGAACGGCGAGATAAACGCCCGTGATATCTTTGCCGCTGTGAACGAGGATACGTTCCTTGTTAGCTGTATGCTTGTGAACAACGAAAACGGCTACATACTCCCTGTGGAAAAGGCTTTTTCTATGATAAAGAAAAAGTATCCCCAGGTGATTACTCACTGCGACTGCGTTCAGGGATTTATGAAAATTCCTGTGAAAGCCAAAAAGCTGAATGCCGATATGATATCCCTCAGCGGTCATAAAATATATGCTCCAAAGGGCATCGGTGCGCTGTATGTGAAAAAGGGCATTCATATACCGCCTTTTATGCTTGGGGGAGGACAGGAAAAAGGCTTTCGTTCGGGTACTGAGTCAGTGCCGCTCATATGCGGTTTCGGTGCGGCGGTGAAAAAGCTTGCGCCGAATGTTTCTGCGAACTTTGAAAAGGCGGCTGATATCCAAGCCTATCTCATAGAAAAGTGTAACGAAAACGGCGATGTTTTCGTAAATTCACGAAAAGGCGGCTCGCCTTATGTCACAAGCATTGCCGTCAATGGATTAAAGTCCGAAGTACTTCTCCACTATCTTGAAAAGCGTGAGATATATGTTTCAAGCGGCTCAGCCTGCTCAAAGGGCAAGAAAAGCTCCGTGCTAAAAGAGTTCAGATATCCCGAGCAGAGCCTTGACTCCACTATCAGGATAAGCTTTAGCATCGACACCACAAAGGCCGATATCGACGCTCTTATGGAGGGCATAAAGTCTGCGCAGAATGACCTGTGCAAGGTAAGGTAAAACACGCAAACAAATGTTTTGTACTATTTATAAAGGGAAACGGCGAAAAAGGTCGCTTTTGACAGGTTTTTGACGAGGACTTTTTTTGTGCAGTTTTCGTAAAGAAAGGATAAAATTTATGAAAGAAATCATTCTCTGCAAATATGGCGAGATAGCTCTGAAAGGTCTTAACAAATCAAGCTTCGAGAGCATGATGACAAAGAGCGTAAAAAGAAGACTTAAAAGCTGCGGACAGTTCAGCGTATCAAAGGCGCAGTCTACATTGTATGTTGAGCCACTCAATGATGACAGCGATGTTGACATGGCGGTGGAAAAGCTGTCGAAAATTTTCGGTATTGTTAAGCTCTGTCGCTGCTGCGTTTTGGAAAAGGATATGGACGAGATACTCACAAAGTCACTTGACTATATCGAGGACGAAATGGAAACTGCGAGAACTTTCAAGGTCGACGCAAAGCGTTCAGATAAGAAGTTCCCATTCAAGTCCCCTGAGATATGTATAGAAATGGGCGGAAAGATACTTGAAAGATTTCCACACCTTAAAGTTGACGTTCACGATCCTGACGTTGTAGTAACAGTGGAGATAAGAGAAACGAACGCCTATGTTCACGCAGGCTCTATCGAGGGTGCTGGCGGAATACCTGTCGGCTCAAGCGGAAAGGCAATGCTTCTTCTCTCAGGCGGTATAGATTCGCCTGTTGCAGGCTATATGATGGCAAAGCGTGGTGCGATAATATCCGCTATCCACTTTGAAGCTCCACCATATACTTCCGACAGAGCGAAGATGAAAGTTGAAAAGCTTGCCAAGATAATCACTGCTTACTGCGGTGATATCAACTTCTTCTGCGTGCCTTTTACGGAGATCCAGGAGCTTCTGAGAGATAACTGCCCTGAGGAGCTTTTCACTATCCTGATGAGAAGACTTATGATGGAGATAGCTCAGAGGATATGCGAAAAGGAGGACATTCAGGCACTTGTCACAGGCGAGAGCCTTGGTCAGGTGGCGAGCCAGACTATGTATGCAATGGTCTGCACAGACGCCGCTTGCCGTATGCCTGTATTCAGACCATGCGTTGGTATGGACAAATCTGAGATAGTGGAGATAGCAAGAAAGATAGATACTTTTGATACCTCTATCCTCCCTTATGAGGATTGCTGTACAGTTTTCACGCCAAAGCACCCTAAGACAAGACCAAATCTTGCAGACGTTGAAGCCGCTCAGAACGCTTTCGATTGGGAGCCTTATATCCAGAAAGCTATCGAGGGAACAAAGCCTTATCTTATCAGAAACGCATAGCGTATTTTCATGGCGTACACCCGTTGCATGGTGTCTGTGAAAAGGTTACAAACGGGTTAAAACTGTAACAGCTTGTAGCTTAATTGTACGCTTTTTTGTACCCGAATATTGTGTCTTTCCATGGTGAAAAATGCCGAAAAGCCCCGAATTTTCAGGGCTTTTCTTTGCGTTCAAAAGGGTGTTGAACGGGCTTGTTAATAATGAAAAATCAGTAATTTGGTAACAAAAGTGTAACATCTGCTTACAAAACTTGCCATTAGCATTGGTTTTTGAAAAACGTCGAATTAACAAAATGGACAAAAAGAGCCGATTTTTTATGTGCAATATATAACTAAAAGGGGTGATTATTACTATGAAATTTGCTGAAGGTGACAAAGTGGTTACAGATAGTATTGACATAGTTACAAAAAGTGTAGTAAAATATATGATAAAGAGCGGTCGGAATCTGTGTACTGCGGAAAGCTGTACAGGCGGAATGATAAGCCAGACGATCACTTCCGTTTCGGGAGCGTCGGAAATGTTCCTCGGCGGTGCCTGCACCTATACGGAGGAAATAAAGATGAAGCTTCTGAACGTGAAAAAGGAAACGCTGGAGCAGTATACTGTTTATTCTGAGCAGACAGCCAGTGAGATGAGCAAGGGTGCGCTGGAGCTTTTCGGTGCAGATTGTGCAGTGGCTGTTACTGGTATAGCAGGACCAAGCGGCGGCTCTCAGGAAAAGCCTGTGGGAACTGTGTATGTTTCAGTGAGAAGTCGTCAGAAAGAAATAGTCAGACGGCTTGAGCTTTATAAAGAATATGAGAATTTGGACAGAAGAAAGATCCGTATGCTTACAACAGAAACAGCACTGAGAATGGTGCTTGAACTGTATGAACAAAAGGCGGAGGCTTGAAATAAATGTCAATGGCTAATGAAACAATGAATCTGTCCGAAAAGGACGATACAAACTTTTTTGTAAGAGTAGTAAGATATTTTATCCCGTGGAAGGGCGACGGAGCAGGAGAAGTGTTCAGAAAGATAGTGTTCATGTTCTCTATCGTGCTTTTCTGTGTTTCTCTTAATGAGCTTTCAGATTTTCTGAAAGCCGACGAGCAGGATCAGAACTATATGCAGGAGATCGTAAATTACGAGCCTGACTTTAGCGATGACGTTGACCTGAGCAAGAATAACGGCTCAGACGATATTGACGTTTCTGACCCTGAGGCTTCAACGAAGGACAGAGAAGTTCAGGGTTGGGCTAAGAAGCTTCTGAAAAGGAACAAGGACGTCGTAGGCTGGATAAAGATCCCCGGCTTTAAAAATTCCGCAGGTGATGAATATATAAACTTCCCTGTTCTTAAAGGCAAGGATAATGAATATTATCTTTACAAGAATATAGACAAGCAGTATTACGAATCGGGAAGCATTTATGCAGACGCCTGGTCTACCATAAATAAGGACGGGCAGTCTGACAATATCACGATATATGGTCATAACATGAGATATGTGGGAACTTCCTTTACTCACCTTACTGAGTATAAAAAGGGCGTTGATTTTCTTAAGAAATATCCTGTTATCGAGTTCAATACTATCTATGACAGCAACTGTAAGTATGTTATCGTGGGTGCGTTCGTGACGGGAATACTTGAAAATCAGGACGACGGAAAGCTCTTCAAATACTGGACTACCAGATATTTTGACGACGCTGACTATAAGTTTGACGATTGGATCTCAGAAGTGAGAAAGCGTTCGTGGTATTCAAACGATATCGAGTGTACAGCAGACGATAAGTATATATCGCTCTCAACTTGTACAAACGAAACTTCAAATCTCAGGTGGGTGATCGTGGCAAAGAAAATGACGGCTGACGATAACCTGGATCTTATAATAGATTCCTATAAGGACAAGGCAAATAAGGATATTTATTTTCCTAAATGCTGGAGAAACGTATACGGAAACAATAAGAAGTATTTCGGCTGGGATTATTGATGTTTATTACACCAAATCGGTGTAAAATAAATTTTAGCTGACGTCAAGCTCACGGACGGCAGTGAAGACGGTTTGCGTGCAGACGGTCGGAAAGGGTAATGTGATTAAAATGAAGCAGAAAAAAACTGAAGACAGCATAAAGCGAACAGCTAAGCCGTCGGTCAGGAAAGTAGGAACAATGCTGGGCAGCGGTGCGCTGGCAGTGCTGATGATAGGTACAGTAAGTATCTTTGCACTTACAAGCGGCAACAACGAGGCTCAGAAGGACACAAAAGCTGCAATAACCAACACTAAGACCACTTCTGTGACAGAAGCAGAAACTGAGAGAGATGAGACCTATACTTCAATGAACACCGTTACATGGAGAAAAGCGGGTATCAGCGAGTATAAAATGGCACAGGCAGAGTCTGAGACAACAACTTCCGCCAAAGCCACTACAACAAAAAAGACAGAAACTACTAAAAATGCAGCAAAAGAAACAAAGGTCAATAACGTAACAATGGTCGCAACTGAGATCGTGAACGTCAGAGAAAAGGCTGACAAGAACTCAGAGATAGAAGCTATCGTTGCAGCAGACGAGGAAGTTATCGTTACGGCTGAAACAAGCGACGGTTGGTATAAGGTTACATACGGCGACTACAGCGGATATGTAATGAAGGACTATCTTAAAAAGGCAGAAGTAACAACAACTTCCGCTGCGAAGTCCGAAACTACAACAGCAGCTAAGAAGTTTGAAACAAAAAAGACTACGACAACAAAGGCTAAGACAACAAAGTCTGAAACAAAAAAGACAGAAACAAAGAAAGCAACAACATCAAGCTCGAACAGTTCTGTTATAAGCTATACAGATGAAGAATTTGATATGCTTTGCTACGTTCTTCAGGGCGAGGTAGGAAACTGCTCAGAGCAGAGCAAGATCGCTGTTGCAAATGTTATTATCAACAGAGTGAAAACAGGCAGATTTGGAAGCTCTATAAGCGACGTTCTTACAGCGCCAAATCAGTTCACTGCAATAAACGGCTATTACAGTGGCAGAAACAAGCCAACTCAGAACACTATTGATTGTGCAAAGAGAGCGCTGAACGGCGAGGATAATTCAAACGGTGCAGTTTATTACTACGCTCCACAGTATTGCGGTGGAAGTACAGCGTCTTGGTTTGAATCACTCACATTCTGCATGGAGCTTGATGGTCAGAGATACTTCAAGTAATATTTGAAGTTTTTGGCTAAAACGCCGATATTGTAGATGTAAAATTGTATATTATGCTGAAAAGTCAGGACGAAACTTAGCTTTGTCTTGACTTTTTTTCAGTATTTGATAAACTATTATTTAGGTATGCAGTGAGTATTTTGCTGCCATTGGGAATGTTTTGCGGTGTGACCGCTTGAAGGTAAGGACAGTGTCTTGACGATGAATTTGATGACAAAAAAGATATGTGCAAATGTCTGCGCAGCGGTAATGAGCATAACTGCCGTTGGTATATGCGGTGAGCTGCTGCTGGATAATAAAAGCGTGGGCGCAGAAAAAGCCCCTGCGGTGCAGGTCAAAAACGTTGAAGCTCAAAGCGTTAAGACCACTGCCGCTACTGAGGTCTATGACTTTGTGAAGTTCAAAAAGTCCTCTGTGGATAAGTATGATATGTCTTATGTTCAGCAGAAAAAGCAGGCAAAGACCACAAAGAAAAAGGCTTCAGCCAGTGAGTTTACTGTGGAAATGCCTGAGGATAAGGGCGAGTATTACGATATAAAGAACGACCCTGCTAACTTTACAGATACAAGAAGCGTCGCTGATGAGTATTATACTGTCAACGATATAATCTCAGGAAATATCGTCACTCTTAATGGTCATGAACTGCTCTGTCAGATAGTCAACAGTGAGATAGGCGGTGAGTGGGGCGAGGAAGCCATAAAGGCGCAGGCCGTGGCGGCTTATACATGGGTCAGATTTAACGATTCTATCGGTGCTATACCTACGGTGGGGCTTAAAAGCGGATATTCTTCAAAGATAGAAAGATGTGTAAATGCCGTTGAGGGTCAGACCGTTATGTATAACGGCAATATCATAAATGCAGTTTATTCTGCTTCAACAGCAGGTTATTCTACCACCAGCGAGGATATATGGGGCGTTTCTTACCCGTATCTCAAGCGTGTAAAGAGTGAGTTTGACGATAAAGATCCTAACTGGGGCATTGAAGCTACATATACAAAAGACGAGGTCAAGGAGCGTATCGAGAGCCAAACTGATATAAAGCTTTCCGACGACGTGAAGAACTGGTTTAAAATAGACTCTGCTTTCAGCGGAAAGTATATAAGCGGAGTGACTATCGACGGTCATACGAGCTGTACCTATGATGGCAGTGAAGCTAGGATAACAGGTATCACGCTCTGCAACCTCTTTGATGTGAAATCGAACGCCATGGAGATAAGCTATAAGGACGGTGTGTTCACTTTCAAGTCCTATGGCTGGGGTCACGGTGTTGGAATGTCGCAGTGGGGCGCTTGCTATTATGCCGAGGCTGGCTATACATACGATCAGATACTTACTCACTATTATGTGAATTGCTATCTTGGTCTGTCGGCTGTAAATGACAAAGCTGTAAAGAGAGGTCAGATGTCGCAGGACGAGATAGATAAGGAGATAAAGGATTCAGAGATAGTTGACGAGGGCGGAAACGCTTCAGGGGACAGCAAAGAGAACAGTGAGCCTGCACAGACTCAGCCGACCGAGAACGGCACTGTTACCACTGCTCCTGCTACAGAAGCACCTGATACTACAACAACTTCGCCTGACGTTCAGCCTGAGGATAATACCGCCACAGAGCAAAAAACAGAAGAAATATTATAACCGAAAGGGAGAATAAAAATGGGATTTTTTTCACCTAAGAATACACCTGAAAATGCAGTAAAGGCACAGATAGACGCAAAGCTTGCCTTTATAAACGATAAGTATACCGAGATAGGCAGATATGTCAAGCTCAGAATGGCTGACAAGATAGAAGAGCCGGAGGTGAAAAACCTTATTGCTCAGATAGACGCAACTCTTGAAGAACTGAAAAATCTTAATGAACAGCTTCTTACCATCAGAGGAATGAAACTTTGTTCCGGCTGTGGCCACGAGATACCAGTGAATATGGCGTTCTGCCCTAACTGCGGAACAAAACAGCCTGAAATGGCTCAGCCTGTTTATCAGCAGCCTGCTCAGGGCGGTGCAGTTCCAATGGGCGCACAGCCTGTTATACAAAACAGTCAGGGCTATCATAATCACCCTGTTTCACCTGCTTATAATCAGCCACAGGCTAATCCTGTTTATGGCAATCCTGCTCAGCAGAATGTTCAGACAGCCGCTCCTATCCCTGAGCCTGCTGTGGCACAGACTGCTGCACCTATCCCACAGCCTGAAACAGCACCTCAGCCTGCACCAATGCCACAGCCTGCTCCGGTGATAGCAGAAGCTCCGGTGCAAGAGCCTGCAAACAGCAGTTTTGTATTCTGCTCTCAGTGCGGCCACAAAGAGCCTGCAGGCGTTAAGTTCTGCTCAGAGTGCGGAATGAAGTTGTAATAAAAAAATTAAGGCAGCGCAGGATAATAAGTGCGTTGCCTTTTTGAGTAAGAAGTAAAAGAAGTAAAGGAAGATCTTTATGTCAGTGAATATTTCAAGCGAGCTTATGGATTATGATGTTATACTTGCTTCAGCGTCGCCAAGAAGAAAAGAACTGCTGTCATTGATGTGTGAGAATTTCAGGGTTATCCCCTCTGATTGTGACGAAAAAATACCAGAGGACGTTACACCAGAACTTGCCCCTGAGTATCTTTCAGGGATAAAATGCAGATGTATCGCTTCGGTCTATGACCTGAGCGTTGTTATCGGCTGTGACACTGTTGTAATATGCGATGGGGAAGTTCTCGGTAAGCCTGTGGACGAAGCTGATGCCATAAGAATGTTAAAAATGCTGTCAGGCAAGACTCATCATGTTGTAACAGGCGTTACCCTTGGCAGAGGCTGTCGTTACAGTAGCTTTTCCGCCACCACCGCAGTGACTTTCAGAGAGCTTTCCGACCAGGAGATAAAAGCCTATGTGAAAAGCGGCGAGCCTATGGATAAGGCGGGGGCTTACGGCATACAAGGGCTTGGAGCACTTCTTGTGGAAAAGATAGACGGGGACTTTTATAACGTTGTTGGTCTGCCTGTGAGCAGGCTTGCAGAGGAACTCCACGAGTTTTTGAAGAAGGTTCAGTCGAAGTAGATCTTCTTGTTGCTCTCCTGAGTTTTCGGGAACACTGTCACCTTGTCGTTTCCGTCAACTATGCAGAGAAAGACCTTGTCAGGTGATGAACAGCCTTGCTTTTTTATTTCGTTGGTGAGCCATTTTATCTCCTTGCCTGCGTATTTCAGGTTGTCCTCCATAATAACGCCGTCAAGGATAAGGTCGGTGCAAAGCTTTTCGTCCTGCTTCTCATATCCTAAGTCTTTTGGAGTGAGAGGTGCTTCTGTGGCACGTTCCATGAAAGAGATAGTGCCGTTGGTTTCCAGAATAGCGTAGTATATCTTTGAGATGTCGAAATAGCCTGACGTTCTCGCCCTTGAAAGCAGATCGTTCACATCAAGCTTGGCGGTCTTAAGATTTTCGGGATATATTTTGCCTTTTTCAATAAGCAGGATAGGCTTGCCCGAAAGAAAATGTCGGCAGTGGATAGACTTCATCGTAAGCACAGACAACAGAAAGCCTGTCAGTCCGTAAAGCACCATTGCGATAACAGGCACGATAAGCTCGTCCATTTCCTGTGAAACAGCCATTTCAGAGGCGATAGAGCCTATGGTGATGCCGTTGATGTAGTCAAAAAGCGTGAGCTGTGATATCTGCTTGTTGCCAAGAAGCTTTGATATGGCGAACATAACGATTATAGAGCCAACTGTGGCAAGTATGGTGTGAGTGATGTTCATAGGCGTTTGACCCCTTTCAGAATATGCCCTTATTATCTGCATATGCGAACGTATTATTCTTCTGACGCATATTATGACAGAGAAACGTTGTGAGCAGGAAAGGGCGGTATCAGTGGAAAACAGGGGATCGTGCTGCGGTCAGCAGCTTAATATAATGGCTGCGGCATTTGCAAATTATCTTGGCGAGGGTTTGAGCGTTGACCAGCTTGGGCTGCTGTCAGCCTTTTTGCAGTCGGTGGGCGAGTCGCTTGACGTTATCGCCTCCGCAAGGCAGCTTTGTGCAGGAAATGATAATAATATAGCAGATAATTGATACAGGAGCGTAAAATGGGACTTTTCAGAAAAAATAAAGGTACGCCCTTGAAAGAGCTTGAACGCTATCATGGGAAACGAGTTTCCTATGTGGTTGAGCGTGAGGGCGCAGAGGAAAATGTTATCGGAAGAACAGGCGGAATATCTGTTGATAGTGAAAAGCTTGTGGTGGTGTGTGACGGACACGAGGTTTTCAGGTGCAGTACCGACGGCATAGTCTGCGCTGAGCTTATGAGCCACAACGGAGCGGATATAAAGGGCAGGGATATGACCACAGGGAAGCTTCGTCATATCGTTGTGCATTACGCAAACAAAAGGTGATATTTTTGCAAATGCACTCTCTTTGCACATAATTCTATCACATTGCAGTGGTAATATTATTACAGTCGGAAAGGAAAGACCGACAGTTAAAAAGACTTCATGATTGTTTTCTTCATATATTTTTTCTATACTTCCTTAATTAAAGGCAACACCACACAAGGAACGCCTAGCGGCTTCGTACGCAATCTGCTTGCAGATTTTCCGCCATATCGCACAGAAACTCCTTGACTAGCGTCAGCTAGCCTGCGTCGTTTCTATACGATCTGGCAAAAAATCTGACTACGCATCTTACGCACGATCCTTGTGTGGTGTTGCCTTAAAACCTGCACGAGCGTGTGGGTTTTTATTTTTTGTATAATGTCTTAGAGAAAAATTCATTTTATTGCTGTTGACAATTCATATTTATGGTGATATAATGATTGTATTGAATATCGTAAAGGCTGTGACGAGAAAGGTGACGGTGCGAATACTTCGCAGAGAGCGGACGTTTGGTGAAAGTCCGCAGGGATAACGCCGTCAGGATCATCTCTGAGCTGATCCGCCTAAGCAGATGTGTTAAGCGGATACGGTTTCTCACCGTTAGAAAGAGATATGAGTGGCAGGCTTATGGTCTGCAATCAGAGTGGTAACACGGAGATATTATGTCTTCGCCTCTAGTCAGGCGAGGGCTTT
The DNA here is from genome assembly GCF_040924265.1 of Ruminococcus sp. RTP21198st1_G1_RTP21198_201120. Lineage (NCBI taxonomy): Bacteria > Bacillati > Bacillota > Clostridia > Eubacteriales > Oscillospiraceae > Ruminococcus > Ruminococcus sp. RTP21198st1_G1_RTP21198_201120. The sequence goes on along the minus strand of NZ_JBCOMH010000018.1, from coordinate 35,706 downwards.
TTTTATTACATAGAAAAAAGAGGTTGTTTTTTATGCTTACATTGGATAAGGTTTTTGACGCTTCAAACGTGCTTAAAGAGGTCATCAGACCAACAGCGTGTATCCATGCGCCAAAGGTAAACCCTGATTGTGACGTTTATCTGAAAACAGAAAATCTTCAGGTAACAGGTTCTTTCAAGGTAAGAGGAGCTTATTATAAGATATCACAGCTTTCAGACGAGGAAAAGTCACACGGTGTTATCGCCTGCTCAGCAGGAAACCACGCACAGGGCGTTGCTCTCGCCGCAACAAAGAACGGTATAAAGTCTATCATCTGTCTTCCTGACGGCGCACCTATCTCAAAGGTAGAGGCAACCAAGGGCTATGGCGCTGAGGTATGTCTTGTGCCTGGCGTTTATGATGACGCTTATGCAAAGGCTATCGAGCTTCGTGACGCTAACGGCTATACATTTATTCACCCGTTCGATGACGAGAATGTTATCGCAGGTCAGGGAACTATCGGTCTGGAGATACTAAGTCAGGTGGCTGACGCAGACGTTATCGTTGTTCCGGTCGGCGGCGGCGGACTTATCTCAGGTGTTGCATTCACTGTAAAACAGCTCAAGCCAAGCGTTAGAGTATACGGCGTTCAGGCTGAAGGCGCACCTTCAATGGTAAATTCACTTAAAGACGGCAAGATAGAGTGCCTTGAAAGCGTTCACACTATCGCAGACGGAATCAAGGTAAAAGAGCCTGGCGAGCATACCTTTGAGTATTGCAGTAAGTATGTTGACGGTGTTGTTACAGTTTCAGACGACGAGATATCATCAGCTATCCTCCACCTTATCGAGAAGCAAAAGCTCGTTTCAGAGGGCGCAGGCGCAACACCTGTTGCCGCAGTAATGTTTAATAAGATACCTGACATCAAGGGCAAAAAGGTTGTATGTCTTGTTTCAGGCGGAAATATAGACGTAACTATCCTTTCTAGAGTTATCAAGAGAGGTCTGCTCAAGTCTGGCAGGTCTGATACTCTTACTATCCAGCTTGAGGACAGACCTGGTCAGCTGAGAGATGTTTCAGAGATAATCTCAAAGCTTGGCGGAAACGTTGTTTCTGTTCACCACGAGAGAGCAAGTGAGGACAGCGATATCACAGATTGCCTGCTCAGACTTGTTCTTGAAACAAGAAACTTTGATCATATCAGAGAGATAAGACAGGCTCTTACAGCCGCAGGCTTTAAGATAGTCAATAAGTAATTTTAAGACAGGAGTAGATAAAAATGGCAGAAGTTGTTTACACAAAGAACGCACCGGACGCAATCGGTCCATATTCACAGGCAATGAAGGTAGGAAACCTTGTTTTCACATCAGGTCAGATAGCAATTGACCCTGCAACAGGCAACGTTGAGGCAACAACTATCGAGGAGCAGACACATCAGGTTTGCAAGAACCTCACAAACGTTCTTGAAGCCGCAGGAACATCTATCGGCAAGGCTGTAAAGACAGTATGCTTCCTTAAGAATATGTCAGATTTCGGTGCATTTAACGGAGTTTACGGTGAGTATTTCACATCAAAGCCTGCACGTTCATGCGTTGCCGCAAAAGAGCTTCCAAAGGACGTTCTCGTTGAGGTAGAGGTAATCGCTGAGGTATAATTTAGCATATTATTTTGTAGTGGAACGGCTGAATTTCTGTTTCACAGAAATGCGACGTCCCATTATTGTGGAGCTGTATTTCAAATATTTCGGGCGGCATATGTCGCCCGTTGTTTTTCTGTAAAAAGGGGTGAGGAAAATAAGCAGTGAGTTTATAAAAAGCAAAATGCGGACGGTGAAAAAATTCTCCATAGCCTTTGCAAAGTGGGTCTTTATCGCCTGCGCAGTGGGCGTAATAGGGGGAGTAGTCGGCTCGCTGTTCCATATGGCGGTAAACTTTGCCACAGGCTTTCGTGAGTGTCATAGCTGGACATTGTATCTTATGCCGTTGGCAGGTCTGTTTATCATTTTCAGCTATCGTGTCTGCAAGGTGGACGAGGAGACCGGTACAAATCTTATCATAAGCTCTGTTCGTGGAAACATCAAAGTGCCGCTGCTTATGGCGCCTCTCATCTTTCTAGGCACCGTACTCACCCACCTTACGGGCGGTTCGGCAGGACGTGAGGGTGCGGCTTTGCAGCTTGGCGGAAGCATTGGCGCAAAGGCAGGCGAGCTTTTAAAGCTTGACGAAAAAGACTCCAGCCTTGTGATAATGTGCGGAATGAGCGCAGTGTTTGCCGCACTTTTCGGCACGCCTTTGACTGCGACTTTTTTCGCTATGGAAGTAATAAGCGTGGGCGTTATATACTATGTGGGTCTTGTGCCTTGCATAGCTTCCTCTCTTATCGCATATAAAATATCGCTGTTGGCAGGGCTTGCGCCAACAAAGTTCAACATAACAGGCATACCAAGGCTTTCCCTTGTGTCTGTGACCCAGATAGCGGCGCTTGCGGCTCTTTGTGCGGTAATATCCATACTCCTTTGCATGGTAATGGAGTTTTCACATTCAAGATTTCAGATGTATCTGCCTAACACCTATCTCAGGATAGCTGTCGGTGGCGTTGTGATCATTGCATTGACTTTGCTTGTAGGTACAAGGGATTACAACGGAGCAGGCGTAGACGTTATCGTGGCGGCTTTAGAGAAAGGTAAGGCGCACCCAGAAGCCTTTGCTCTGAAAATGCTTTTCACCGCCATAACTATAAATACAGGCTTCAAGGGCGGTGAGATAGTCCCGACCTTCTTTATCGGAGCAACTTTCGGCTGTACAGCCGCAGGCTTTTTGGGGCTTGACCCATCATTCGGTGCGGCTATAGGTCTTGTGGCACTTTTCTGTGGCGTTGTGAACTGCCCTGTGGCTTCCATACTTCTCAGCTATGAGCTTTTCGGCGGAAGTGGGCTTGTGCTTTTTGCGGTTGCCTGCGGAGTAAGCTATATGCTTTCGGGCTATTACGGACTTTATTCCAGCCAGAAAATAATGTACTCAAAGACAAAGCCCGAATATATCAACATAAATGCAAAATAAAAGAGAGCCAAGCGGCTCTCTTTTTTTGTTTATTCACTCATTGTTATGCTCTCGAATTTACCCCTTGTGACCTTGATAAGGTCTTTCGGAGAAAGCATTATCTGCGACCCGATACGTCCGCCGCTTATGATTATCTCCTCAAACTGCTCCGCAGAGCTGTCAACTACCGTCATGTACTGTTTTTTCATGCCAAGGGGTGTACAGCCACCACGAATGTAGCCCGTAACAGAGTTTATATCCTTCACATGGAGCATCTCGACCGACTTTTCGCCCACAGACTTTGCCGCCTTTTTCATGTCAAGCTCCTCTGCGATAGGGATAGCGAAAACATAGTAATTTCCGCTTTTACCCACTGTCACAAGGGTCTTGAACGAGCTTTCATACGGCTGACCGAGCATATCTGCAATGTGTATGCCGTCGATAAATTCGTCGCACTCATATGTGTTGACCTTGTATTTTACCTTATTTCTGTCAAGAATACGCATGGCGTTGGTCTTGACTTCCTTATCCTTTGACATTTTTTATCGCTCCCAATAAAATATTGCCCCTATTTCTCCCTTGAAAGCTTCACAGTGTCAGCAATTATCTCGGCGCACATTTCGTAGCCAAGCCTGCCGCTGTCAAGGCACATATCATAGCTTGAAATATCTCCCCACTTTTTGTTGGTGTTGGAGTTGTAATAGTCGGCACGTTTTCTGTCATACTTTTTGAGCCTTGCTTCCACCTCGTCCTCGGAGATGTTGTGCTTCTCAATTGCGCACTCCTGACGCTTCTCAAAGCTTGCATTAATGAAGACATTCAGCGTCTTGACTTTGTTTTTCAGTATAAAATCTGCACATCTGCCCACGATAACGCAGTTTCCCTTTGAAACAAGCTCCATTATTACCTCTGTTTCAGCGGCGAATATCTTCTCTGTTATAGGATACTCTTTCTCCTTTGAAAACAGATTTATAGGTGTTTTGAGAATGCTCAGAGCGGCTTCCTCGTATTTTTGTATCTCGCTCATTGCAATGCCACTTTTTTGTGCCGCCATGTCGATTATCTCTCTGTCATAGCATGGGATACCAAGCTTTTCAGCCACAAGCTTACCGATAGTCGAACCGCCTGCGCAATAATGTCTGCCGATAGTGATAACTTTTATTTCAGCCATTTTCTGTTTCTCCTTTTGCAGTGTTTTTTATTTTTTTTGTCGGACTTCTGCCCTTTTATACAGTATAATATATTTGCTTGTTATTGTCAATAACATATTGGTTACACTTTGTTTAAGCTGGAGTAATAAAACTCCTCATAAAACGGAAAAGGACCGACCCTATGGTCAGCCCTCTTTCGTAGTAAGGAAAGTAAAATGAATTAAAACGAAAAATTCCTATTTATCAGCGTTGGCTTCTTTTATTTCGATATAAGCCTTCATAAGCTTGATAGCACCGTCAACGCCTGTTTTGGACGAGTTGATACAAAGGTCATAGTTCTTTGCTTCGCCCCATTTCATGTCGGTGTAATAATTATAGTATGAAGCTCTCCGCTTATCAGTCTTGCGGATAAAGTCCTCAGCTTTGTTTTTTTCAATATCGTATCTCTCAAGGATACGCTTTTTCTTTTCGGCAGTGTTGCCGGAAATGAAGAAGTCGATAATATTAGGCTCATTTTTCAGAACATAGTCAGCACAACGTCCTACAATAACACAAGGACCCTTCTTTGCAATGTTCTTGATAGTTTCAAACTGAGCCAAGAATATCTTGTGATTCAGTGGCATATCAGGATTGATCCTGCCGTCTGCACTTACAGGGTAATTACCCATGACCAGTGAGAAAAGAAAGCTGTTAGTATAGGACTCATCGTTCTTAACAAAAAGCTCCTGACATATACCGCTCTCTTTTGAAGCCATTTCCAAAAGCTCTTTATCATAGAAAGGTATGCCCAGATCATCAGCAAGCTTCTTGCCTATTTCACGTCCTCCGCTGCCAAATTCACGGCTGATAGTAATAATCGATCTCATAAAACATATCTCCCTTCTTTGATATATTCTTTTTAACGTGTATTTATTATAGCATATTTTTTGTGATTTGTACATAAAAATTCGTAAAATTCTTGCACAAATTTATGTATTTTATATTGTGCATTTTGCGTACAAATATATTTAACAAATTCGTGACAAATACAAAGGCAACAAAAAAAGCGGGACGAATGAACGTCCCGCTTGGAAATACTGAATTATTCAGCAACGTTAGCGTTTGCTTCCTTGATGATGTAATCAACAGCCTTCTGGTTCTCAGCAACGCACTCTGTCCATGTAGTAGCTCCGCCGCCTGTTATCATTGTAGCCTGGTTTACTGTCTGCATAAGTGTTGAAAGCTCAGCAGATACGCCGTTCTGGAAGTCAAATACAGGATTCTGTCTAGCCAGATCGTAAATTGTCTTACGCATCTCGATCATATCGTCTGTCCAGCCGTAGTCGTTCTTGAGCTGTTCTTCTGTGATGTTCTGTACCTCAGAGTTTGCAACCTTGCAGCAGTTTACGAACGCATTGAAGCCGTCTGGGTTTGGAGCGTTCTTGCAGAGGAGATAGCCGTTTACACCTGTAGATACATAGTACTTGTCAGAATCGTCCATTCTTGGCATTGGAACGAACATAACCTCGCCGTCCTTGACGCTTCCGAATGTCTTAGTCTTTTCAGGAGTATCCTCGAGAGCCCATGTGCCGATAGGAATGAACAGTGTGAGCTGTGAACCAAGACCTTCACCGTTAGCTCCGTCACCTCTTGTCTTCCAGTTGTTGCTTGACATGTCGAATACAACGTTGTTCTTCTCAAGGTTGTACATAAGATCCTGAACTGTACCAACTTCAGCCTTGCCCATGTTGTTTACAAGCTTGCCGTCCTCAAGACCGATAAGTGGATAACCGCAAGTATCGTTAAGAGCCTCGCCGTACCAGTAACCATCAAGAGCACATCTGTCAGCTTCAGAGTCTGCAAAGTCAAGGCACATCTCTGTGAACTTGCTCCATGTCCACTCGTCATTAGCGTAAAGCTCAGCAGGATCGTCATAGCCAAAGTCTGATATTGTCTTTGTGTTGTATGTACAAACATACTGTGGTTTTACGTCGATAGCAGCTACATAGTGCTTGCCGTTGAATACGAATGAATCGTTAAGTGTCTGTGATGATGACCAGATGTCTGAGCTGAAATCAACTACATCGTCGATAGGCTCGAACATGGCCTTGATAGCACCCTTAGGGAATGCGTCCATGTCGTCAGCAGGGAAGAAGTCAGGTGAGTCGTTAGCCATAACTGCCTTAGCAAGATCAGTATATCTGTTATCCCAAGTTGTCTGAACGTACTCGATCTTTCCACCGTACTTAGTCTGGAAAAGTGAGATAGCAGGTGATTCTGACTTACCATCAGTAGGGTTGATGTCATAGTGAGCCATCCACTTGATAGTCTTGTTTGAAAGCTCGATGTCAGGGAGCTTATCCTGAAGTGCATTTACCTGCTCCTTCTGATCTTCTGTCATAGCCTTAGCTTCCTTCTTGGAAGATGAGCTGTCACTTGATGAGCTGCCGCAAGCAGCCATGCTGCAAGCCAGTGAAAGCGCACAAGCAGCAGCGAAAATTCTCTTTGCCATTTTCATTATAGTAACCTCCTTGATAATAGACGAATGTTCCTTACCCAAAACGTTCATCTGTTACGATCGACAAGCATTGTTACCCGACAACGCTTGCCATAACGCTTATTTTTCGTCCTTACTAATGATAACAAAAAGTTTAAATTTAGTCAATCAGCATTTTGCAATATAAAGCTCAAGCGTTTTTGTTGATTATGACAAAGGCGTGTTGAATTTGTGTGAGTATTCGTTTTCAGAAAACGTTTTCGCAATTTCACTCATACATATTAATAAAAAGTTTACAATTGTTGTATACAGGTTTTACATTACTGTACCACCTGCCTTTTGTCAGCAGGTGAGAGCTTGAATGTCCTCTTGCGACAGGGCAGGGTGAACGGCGCGGTTTATGCCCATTGCAATGAGCTTTGCGCAGTTTTCCGAAAGTTTGTCAGCAGTTTTCGGAGCGACCATGATGTTTTCGGAGCTTTCAGGTGCGGTCTGACCGAAAATGTGCTGTGCGGCAGTGCAAAGGTCTATGACCGTTGGCACGCCTATGGCAATGCACTTTACCCCGAGGGTCGAAAGCGAAAGCTCTTTTCGTGCGTTTTCGACTCCGCTTCCCGGAGAAATGCCGGTGTTGCAAAGCTGTATTGTCCTGCCAAGATTTGAAAGCTCGCTGCAAGCCAGTGCGTCAACGGCAATGATAGCCTGCGGTGTTACACGCTCCGCAATTGCTTTTACCTGCTCTGAGGATTCTATTCCCGTGTTTCCAAGCACTCCTGGCTGTATCACTGTGACCTCGCCCAGATCGTCAGTATCAATCTCTTTTGCAAGGCTTTTTATGTGGCGGGTAGCGAAGATCTTTTCAGCGGTAAGAGGGCCAACAGCGTCGGAAGTCAGGGCATAGTTCCCAAGCCCTACTGCCAAAAAACGTTCACATTCACCGCAAAGCTCCCCTATGGCTTTTGCTATGACTTCTGCACGCTCACGAAAACTGTCGCTGTACATATCGAATGTTGAATCTGTGGCGGTAAGGGTGATGTATCTGCCGATAGGTCTGCCAAGCTTTTCGGCGGCTTCCTGTGTTTCTATGGTGATGTCCGTTACCTCAAGCCTAGCGTTTTCGATAACCTTGTTTTTGACTTTCACTCCCTGAAGCTTTTCCGCACCGCCTGCCTGAGAAAAGCTCTCCGCCGCTATATCCGTTCTAATGCTCATTTTATTCACCTTTCTGTGACTTCGTGTAAGTTTTTGTGTGTTCCTACAATTTAGACCGCAAAATTTCTATATTTTTTTCAGTAAACCCCCTTGCAATTTCTTTTGAAATGTGGTAAAATATTTTACAAGGCTTGTTTAAAGGGCTTTCCGCATTTCCTCTCAGTCTGCGGATAGCTTGTGCAAATAAGTGCAAATTTATACAGAATGAGGGAGGTGTCGGTATGCCAAACATTAAATCCGCTAAGAAGAGAGTCAAGGTTATCAACACTAAGACAATGAGAAACAAGGCTGTAAAGTCTGATCTTAAAACTGCACTCAAGAAGGCTGACGCTGCTGTAGCTGAGAATGCAGAAAACAAGGAAGAAGTAGTAAGAGCTGCTATCAAGAAGGTAGATATGGCTTGCACAAAGGGCATTATGCATAAGAATGCTGCTGCAAGAAAGGTATCACAGCTTGCTAAGAAGCTTGGCTAATTTTTCAAAGTAGCTTACAAGACCGTTCCGAATGGGGCGGTCTTTTTTGTGTGTTGGTCTGTACTATATAAATGGTATACTTTATAAATAGTATACTTTGTTGGTCGTAGTTGACTTTTTGGAGCTGTTATAGTATAATTGAGTTGATAATAATGCAGGGGAGGGATCTTATGACGTATCGAGTTGGAAAATATACGCTGCCTGAATACAGTGTGCTTATGTCGGTGTATGACCGTGAGCTTCCTGAAAACCTTAACGAGAGTCTTGAGTCTATGCTCATGCAGTCATATCCTCCCTCTGACTTCGTGCTTGTGTGCGATGGCAAGCTCACCTGCGAGCTTAATATTATCGTAAAGTCATTTCAGGACGAGTTCAAGCATATTTTCCATATCGTTCAGATAGACGAGAACGTGGGCGTTGGAAAGGCATACAACGAGGGCATAAAGGCGTGTAAATGCGATTATATCGTGAAAATGGACAGCGACGATATATCTCTCCCTAACCGCTGCTTGAAGCAGATGACCCTTTTTGCGGTGAAACCTAAGCTTGATATCATCGGCACATATGTGGAGGAGTTCGACACTGACACTGACGAGGTAGTTTCGGTGAAAAAAGTGCCTGTCATGCATAAGGATATCGCTTCATATTCCAAACGACGCAACCCTTTCAACAGGCAGTCTGTGGCTTTTCGCAAGTCCTTTGCGGAAAAGATAGGCGGTTACAGTGACCTTAAAATGTGCGAGGACTATGAGTTTATCGCACGAATGTTACAGCATGGTGCAAAGGGGCAGAATATACCCGAGGTGCTTGTGCGCTACCGCATAGATGAAAATACTGTGGATACACGCAAAAGCTGGGAGCATACAAAGGCTTTCATTCGTGTGAGGTGGATAATACACCGTTCAGGGTATACGGGCTTCCGTGACTTTTTCATGCCATGCGCTCTGCAGCTTGGCTTGTTTATATTTCCCAGAAAATTCACCCGTTGGGTATACAGAACGTTTCTCAGAAAATAATATATTTCTATATGAAAATATGAACCCGATGCCATTTGGGTTCATATTTTTTAGCTCAAATCAAAGTAAACGTTATCAATTTTGAACATGATGTTAAACATTAAAAATGGCTATTGACAATGATTTTTTATATGATATATTTAAAAGTATGGAATATAAAGCCTAAAGGCGAGAGCTTCGCAAAGCTTGGCTTTATAAAAATTTGAATATTTTAAATATTAATGATAAGGAGAACATTATGCGTGAAATAATGAAAAGAACAGTTGCTGCTGTTATGGCAGTGCTTATCGCTTGTGCGGCGGCAGGCTGCAGCAGCACAGGAAACAGCAGCTCAGGCAGTTCGTCAGCAGGCGAAACTACCACCACAACAGCCCCTGTCGTTGAGGATATGGGCAACATCGACCTTTCAGACGTAACAACAGAGTATGACGTTCCTGAGGATTTCAGCTACGAATCCGAGGCGGAGGAGGGAACTCTTTCGGGAGGTGCGGCAGTGCTTGATAAGAATTTTCTTGGTAAGTTTTCTGGCGATGGCTTCGTTTCTATAGGCTCATCAGGAGATATGGCGGAGTTCGAGATAGATTTTCCTGCAAAGGGAAGCTATAATATTACTCTCACAATGGCGGCAGACGGCGAGGGTCAGTCGAATCTTATCACTGTCGACGGTGCGGCACTCACAAACTTCACATCAACCACAACAGAGTTTGGCGACACTGTGGCTGAAAACGTGCTTATCGACGAGGGTACTCATAAGGTAGGCATAAAGGGCGACAATGGTCATATCTATATTGACAAGATAAAGATAACCCCAGCTCCTGCTATCGACCTTTCACAGTATGAGGTATCAAATCAGCTTTCAAATCCTAACGCTTCTGACGAGGCAAAAAGACTTTATAACTTCCTTACGGACGTTTATGGCAAGTATACTATCTCAGGTCAGTTCTCAGGAGATAACGAGGGCAAGGACTGCCGTGAGTTCAAGGAGATAAAGAAGCACACAGGCAAGACGCCTGCTATACTTGGTCTTGACGTTTCAAACCTTTCAAACAGCGCACTTTCACATGGCGCAGGCGGCGGAGATATGGTACCTTTGCAGGCTATGGATTGGTACAACAATGAAAACGGAATAGTTTCACTTTGCTGGCATTGGTATGCCCCTGAGAAAAACCTGGAAAAGAACGGCGGAGCATGGTGGCAGGGCTTCTATTCTGAATACACAGATTTCGACCTTGCAAAGGCTCTCAGTGGCGAGGACAAAGAGGGCTACGATTCTATCATAGCCGACCTTGACCATATGGCAGGGGTACTTAAAGAGCTTGCAGACGCAAACGTGCCTATACTTTGGCGACCGCTCCACGAGGCAGCAGGCGACCCTAAATATCCTGGCAACGCATGGTTCTGGTGGGGCTCGGCAGGAAAAGACGCTTATATCCAGCTTTGGAAACTTATGTATGACAAGTTCACAAACGAGTATGGTCTTAACAACCTGATCTGGGTATGGAACGCACAGAATCCTGACTGGTATCCGGGTGATGAGTATGTTGACATCATGGGCTATGACTGTTATCCTGCAGAGCAGGACAGCTCTTCACAGAAGTGGTATTATGACCTTGTGAAGTCAAGCACATCCACAAAAAAGATAATCGCAATGACAGAGAACGGCTCGATGTTCGACCCTGACGGAGCATTCAACGACGGCACACGCTGGGCGTGGTTCAGTACATGGAACGGCGAGTTCTGTATCAAGGATAAACAGCTTTCAGATCAGTACACCACATTTGACGAGTGGAACAAGATCTACAACAGCGAAAGAGTTCTCACCCTTGACGAGCTTCCAAACCTGAAATGTTATCCAATGGATACTGAAAAGTATCTGGAGGAGCATAAGTAAATTCGGATAAAATAAAAACTGCGGACGGCAAAATGCTATCCGCAGTTTTGTTATGTAGGGGAACGGCTCAATTTCTGTTTCACAGAAATGCGACGTTCCGAATTATTGTTCTGTCCTATTTTATTATCAGCTATAAATATTCAGTATGCAAGGTGCAACATAAACCACTATGATCACTATAGCTCCCGCACCGATAACAGCCACAAGTGCAGCGGCTTCCATAGTTTCTCCGAATTTCAGTTTCTTTCTTATGAAGAAATATCCTGCTGTCAGCGCAATGCCTGCGATAGTCAGTGCAAGACCTGCATAAAAGCCCTTTGGCACGCTTGTTACAGTTATTGTGTTCTCGCCCTCCTGCAAGTCAAAGCTTACAAGGTCACCGAAAACCTTGTCATATGAAACAGCTTTGCCGTTGACCTTTATTTTCAGACCCTCCTGATATGGTATCTGAAGCACACATTTCTGTCCTGCCTTTGCGTTCACGCTTCCTGAAAGCTTGCCGTCACTGTCTGTAAGACCGGCGGTCTGTGCCTGCTCAAGTGCCTTTTCAAGAACATTGTGGTGAAGCCCGAAAACGCCATAGGAACGGCAGCTTATGATGTCTTTCTTCAAGGTCACACGCACGTTGACGTGTTCATTTTCAAATTCCCCAAGTTTCAAAAGCCCGTTGCTCGATTGTGACGGATAATCCATCTGCTTTACCTGACCGTTCACTGTTACCATGAAGCTTCCGTTTATATCCTCGCTGAGGCTGTTTGAAAGCTTGTCGAAGCAGTCAAAATAAAGTGTCTGCTTGTCTGTCACATCTATGCTGTAGTCCATGTAGGCTACATCGCTAGTAGTAGTGAGGGTGTAGTTCGGATTAAAGTTACTGTCGTCCTGCACACCATAGATCGTGGAGTATTCGTAGTCTGTGATAAGCTCGTTACCGTTGCCACCGAAAAGCTGTTCAAAAAGCTTCTTCTGAACGTTGCTTCTTGTGCCTGTGGAAAGCTCCTCACTGCCGCTCAGGTCAGCGTCGGTCACAATGCCAAGGGGGAGATAGTATTCTGTCGGCACTATCTCGTAGGTATCGTTTGAATATACAGCGTCAGCCGAGCCTGTGCTTTTTTCAATAAGATATTTTACTGACAGCAAAGCGTCAGTAAGCTCCGTTCCGCCATATGAGCCTACCTCCATCCAGTAGGAGGAGTAACCAAGCTGCTTCATCATGTACATATAATCACGGCTTGTGAGGGAGGTGTAGTGGCTCAGAGAATTGTAGCCCATTGAGCCGACCAGATTGACCTCGAAAAGCTTGCTTGCGGTCTTTACTCTGTAAAAGCCCTCTGTTTCGTCAAGCCTGTCTGAAAGATCCATTATCTTCTGATGATTAGCCGCACGGAGAGTATTGTTCATGCTTGGGGATACCATATAAATGTTCACGTTTGCGTATGACTCAGCCGCAACGAACATTGCGAGGAAGACAGCAAATATCTTCTTTGATATCCAGCCCTTTTTGTGCAGCAGAACGATAACAGTATAGAAAGCCGCCGACACAATGAAAAATTCAAGGCAAAGCTCAAAGGCGGTGCTGTCCTGCCAAAGGCTTTTAGTGTATTTTGACATTCCGTCACGATTGTTCTCAACAAAGCCCTCAGAGAAGTTATAAAAGCCGTAGATAAGTGCCGCAAGTATCAGGAAAATAACAAAGTGGTCGCAGTGTTTCTTTCTTTTTGCCACTGAGTTTTCCGATGAGAGAAAATATCCTGCGCAGATAAGTGCAAAGAATATTGTGATGAAAGCGTATCTGCATGGGAACGACATATAGCTTCCCGTGTGCCACATAAGGTTCGCAGGCTCTATTAAAATAGGTACGAGCATCAAAAAGAGCATTATAAGGTCGGTGTTAAGACGCTTGCTTCTCTTTTTGCCGTCAAGAAGAAACACCGCAACTATCACTATCACCGAAGCCGTTGACAACAGCAGGCAGAATGTGGTGTTGTAGTTTGTAATGAATGAGGCGGTTTCGATCTGTTGGATAACTGATTTAGAACGTCCGCTTGACAAAAACTGCAGGAAGCATGGCATCCATACCACCGCTGAAAGCAATGCACCAAGGAGCGAGCCTATAACAAATCTGCATGGAACGTCCTTGTATTTTTCTTCCTTGCGGTAACGCCAGCAGCAAAGAGCCATGAAAATCATTATGAAAACAACTATCATGTAGCTGATGTAGTAGTTCACTATCATCATAAGTGTGAGCATGACAGTGTATGGGATAATGCGCTTTTTCTCGAAAAGCTCCCTGAATGCCACCATAAGGAGAGGGAAAAGATACATCATGTCGAGCCATATGTTGTTCTGATAATATAACATTCCATAGCCGCAGAATGCGTATATGACGCTGAGTACAGCACTGATATAAGGGTCGAGCTTTTTCTGACAGGAGCGGAAATATATCTGCGCCGTGACAGCCGCCGTCATCATTTTAAGCACTGTGAGAATGTTCACAAGGTAGATGATGTCAGCCTTGTCAACAAAAAGCACAAGCAAGGTGTAGGGGCTTGCGATAAAGAAGAAGAAAACGCCCCACAGGTCCATTCCTCCTGCGTTGTGGAAGTTAAGGAACATTCCGTCCTTGCCTGTGAAAATATCCTTGAAGTCGGTGAGCAGAGGTATCACCTGCTGTGACATATCACACCATGATACAGTGCCGTCACCAAAAGGGTAAAGCCCATGCCGATAAAAAGCAAATCCCATTATGAGCAATACAGCCAGAGGTGGGAAGATAAAGGGCAGGGCTTTTTTCAGCTTATCCATTTTGTTCAGTCCTCCATACATAACATAGTTTTTATATTTTTCTTTAAAAAAACATTATAATTATACTCCATTAAGAGCCAAAAATCAATATTAAATAAGCCAACTTTAGGCTTCGTATGATGAAAATTATGTGAAAAACATGGTCTGATGTTGATTTTTTTGCAGGGAGGTGCTATAATAGGCTAGTGAAAAGGCAGAAATGCCATAATGATGATCGAAAGGACGATAAAAATGAAACTTAAAAAGCTATTCAGAGCATTGGCTCTTTGCACAGCAGGCGTGCTTGCCTGCGCAATTCTTACAGCCTGCGGAGATAAGGGTGACAGCTCATCACAGACCTCTGCAGCTGACACTGACAAGAAGTTCGTTATCACGCTTTATGCCAATGACGCACCTATCACCTGCGAGAACTTCGAGAAGTTGGTAAAGAAAAAGTTCTATGACGGACTTACTTTCCATAGAGTTGTAGACGGCTTTATGGCACAGGGCGGTGACCCTAACGGTGACGGCACAGGCGGAAGCAAGGAAACTATCAAGGGCGAGTTCTCAGCAAATGGCGTTGAAAACAGCCTGAGCCATACAAGAGGCGTTGTTTCAATGGCAAGAGCCAATGATATGGACAGTGCCTCAAGCCAGTTCTTTATCTGCTACAGCGATAAGGATACCTTCCTTGACGGACAGTATGCGGCTTTCGGCATGGTAACAGAGGGCATGGACGTTGTTGATGACTTTCTTAAAGTTGAGAGAACAACAGGTTCAGACAACGCACAGTCAAAGCCTGTTACGCCTATCACTATCGTAAAGGCTGAAATGATAGATGATGACGCAGACGGCAACCACAGAGTTCAGTTCACAATGAATTTCTAAGCTGATTTTCACAAAGAGGTGTCCCCGTTGGGTGGATACCTTTTTTTGTTTACTAAAATGGTTTGGCAAAACAAAAAATTCATAATTTATATATCAAATCACTGATAAAAGCTATTGCAAAAAGCCGTGTGTTCAGTTATAATATATGGTATAGGTTTATGCACAGTCGGTATTGGAGGACTGTCGCTATCAATTTTTGAAAGGAATGTATGTTATGAAGAAATTTGCAGCAGGACTTATTGCAGTGGCAATGAGCGTTACAATGCTTGCAGGCTGCGGAGTGCCTGCTAATACAGTTCACAGCGTTGACGATCTGGAGGGCAAGACTATCGGTGTTCAGCTTGGAACAACAGGCGACATCTATGCCGAGGACGTTAAGGACGCTAAGGTAGAAAAATACAACAAGGGCGCTGATGCTGTTCAGGCTCTGAAGCAGGGCAAGATAGACGCTGTTATAATCGACGCTGAGCCTGCTAAGGTATTCGTTGAGAAGAATGACGATCTTGAAATACTTGACGAGCCTTTTGCTGAGGAAGAATACGCTATCGCTATGAAGCTTGACAACACTGAGCTTCAGACAGCTGTCAACGGTGCGCTCAAGGAGCTTAAGGCTGACGGAACACTTGACGCTATCAAGGCAAACTACGTTGGCGAGAACGCTGGCAAGAACCCATACAAGTCCCCTGATAATGTTAGCAGAGATAAGGGTACGCTTGTAATGGCAACAAACGCTGAGTTCCCTCCATACGAGAGCAAAGAGAACGATAAGGTCGTTGGTATCGACGCTGATATGATGCAGGCAGTTTGCGACAAGCTTGGTTATGAGCTTAAGATAGACGATATGGCATTTGATTCTATCATCTCAGCCGTTCAGTCAGGCAAGGCAGACGTTGGCGTTGCAGGTATGACAGTTACACCTGACAGAGAGAAAAACGTTCTTTTCTCTGACACTTACACATCATCAAGTCAGGTAATAATCGTAAGAAAGAAATAATTTTTCACACTTCGGCTGTCGTAGAGCGGCAGCCGAAATTATTTTGATAAAGAACAGGAAGTGCTGAATTGAACAAATTGATCGACGATTTCCAGCAAAATTTTTTGGACGAGAGCCGTTGGCATTATCTTACCAATGGTCTTAAAACAACACTTATCATAACCTTCTTTGCGGTCATACTTGGCTTTGTGTTGGGATTTCTTGTGGCTATAGTCCGCTCTACTCATGATAAGACAGGCAAAATGAAGATACTCAACGCCCTTTGCAGAGTGTATCTTACAGTGATAAGAGGAACTCCTATGGTAGTTCAGCTCCTTATAACATATTTTGTTATTTTCGGAAGTGTGAACATAGACAAGACTCTTGTGGCTGTGCTTGCATTCGGCGTGAACTCAGGCGCATATGTGGCTGAGATAGTCCGTTCAGGTATCATGTCAGTTGACAACGGTCAGTTTGAAGCAGGAAGAAGCCTTGGCCTTAGCTATCGTCAGACAATGATATCAATAGTTCTTCCGCAGGCTTTTAAAACTGTTCTGCCTGCCCTTGCAAACGAGTGCATAGTTTTGCTTAAAGAAACCTCTGTTGCAGGATATATCGCAATTCAGGACCTTACAAAGGGCGGAGATATAATCCGTTCTCAGACGTTCTCGGCATTCATGCCGCTTATAACAGTTGCACTTATCTACCTTATAATGGTAGTTGTGCTTACTCATCTGGTAGGAAAGCTTGAAAGGAGGCTGTCGCAAAGTGATAGACGTTAAACATCTCAGCAAGTCTTTCGGCGAGGTCGAAGTGCTGAAAGATATAAACGAAACTATCGACAAGGGCGAAAAGGTCGTTATCGTTGGTCCGTCAGGCTCAGGAAAATCCACCTTTCTCCGCTGTCTTAACCTTATGGAAAGACCTACTTCTGGAGATATTTTCTTCGAGGGCGAGAACATCACTCAGGCGAACGAGCATGAAATGAACAAACTCAGACAGAGAATGGGCATGGTTTTTCAGCATTTCAACCTATTCCCACATCTTACAATAAAAAAGAATATCACTCTTGCCCCTGTGAAGCTTGGCCTTATGACAGCCGATGAAGCCGACAAAAAGGCGGAGGAGCTTTTGGAAAGAGTTGGTCTGCCTGATAAGGCTGACGAGTATCCTTCAAGGCTCTCAGGCGGTCAGAAGCAGAGAATAGCCATTGCACGTTCACTGGCGATGAACCCTGAAGTAATGCTTTTTGACGAGCCTACTTCTGCACTTGACCCTGAAATGGTGGGCGAGGTGCTGGAGCTTATGAAACAGCTTGCAAACGACGGAATGACAATGGTTGTCGTTACCCACGAAATGGGCTTTGCAAGGGAAGTTGCTTCAAGAGTTCTGTTTATGGCAGACGGAAAAATACTCGAGCAGAACAAGCCGTCAGAGTTCTTTGCACACCCTGAAAATCAGCGTTTGAAAGATTTTCTCTCAAAAATCATATAGAAGCCAACACCGCACAAGGGGCGTCTATCGTCTTTGTGCGGTGTTTTTTTGTTTGCAAAGGTCTAAAATGCTTGACATTATGGGCGTTATGGTCTATTATTATTTTATACGACTTTATTTTAATAGGAGATACATAAATGAGTTTAAAAAACGCTTTCACCATTATTTTCGGCAAGCTTATGGTAAAAACTCTGCACCTGCTTGGCAGGGACGCAGGCAACTTTCCTGGGCTTGTGCTGTGGACTATAAATAAAGACTGCCTTAAGGCTTTCAAGGTGGATTGCCCTATCGTTGCTGTCACAGGCACCAACGGCAAGACCTCTGTTACAAACTATCTCAGCCACATTTTTGCAAGCGGTGGAAAGAAGATAATCACAAACCCTGAGGGAAATAACCTTGATACGGGCATATGCTCCCTCCTGCTCAATCACTGCGATATGAGGGGAAGAGTCCGTGCCGATTATCTTGTGCTTGAAACTGACGAGTCACACGTTCCTGTGGTCTATTCAAAGCTCAATTTGCAGACCCTTGTTCTGCTGAATTTCTTCCGTGACCAGCTTGACAGAAACGGCGAGGTGGAAACACTCATTCTCAAGGTGAAAAAGTTCCTTGAAACATTTGAGGGCAACGTTGTTCTCAATGCCGATGACCCAAACGTGGCAAGACTTGGACTTGCTAACCCCAATAATAAGAATATCCACTATTTCAGCGTTGACAGATATCAGGGCGCAACGGATAAGCCTTATGAGGTGGGCGAGGGCAAGTTCTGTCCTTTCTGCGATACTGAGCTTGTCTATGACTATTATCAGTATTCACATATCGGCAAGTTCCATTGTCCAAAGTGTGGTTTCGGCAATATCGAGCCTGAGGTGGAGATAAAGAACGTTGACCTGACTGTTCCGTCCTTTGAAGCAGACGGGGAAACATATAAGACCGCTCATAACAGTATCTATTATATGTATAACATGGCGGCTGTCTATACCGCCGCAAAGCTCTATAATTTTGATAAGGCTATATTGCATGACACTTTCGAGCATTTCGAGGTGAATAACGGCAGACTTGAACGCTTTGAGGTTGACGGCTCAAGCCTTCTTGTGAACCTTGCCAAAAACCCTGTTGGCGCAAATATGACCCTGCGTGTGATGAACGAGCAGGCAGGCTCAAAGGAACTGCTTTTTGTCCTTAACGATAACCTTGCAGACGGCCATGACGTTTCTTGGATATGGGATATAAACTTCTCTGTGTTCAATAATGTTGACAGAGTTGTGACTTCTGGTACGAGGGCATATGATATTGCCATAAGAATAAAATGCTCAGGCTATGACCCTGACAAGATATTCGTTTATCCTGACCTTGACGAAGCAACAGCGTCACTCTTCTCCACAAAGGGTGATAAGTTCGCCATAGCCAATTATACTGCTATCCAGCCGACAAGAGCCGCAATAAAAAGATACAAGAGCCTGAAAGAAAACGGGGAGGAAAAGTAAAATGGAAAAGCTGAAAATTCTTCATATGTATCCAAATATGCTTGACCTCTATGGCGACAGCGGCAACGTTGAAGTGCTTTCTTACCGCTGTAAAATGCGTGGCATAGAGCTGGAAGTTTCAAAGCATCTTATTGGTGACAAGGAAACTGATTTCACCCAGTATGATATCATCTATCTTGGCGGCGGTGCTGACTTTGAACAGCAGATACTTGCAGATGACCTTGTTTCCTGCAAGGACAGTATCATGGAAGCTTATAAGGCAGGAACATTTTTCCTGATGATATGCGGTGGCTATCAGCTTATGGGTCAGTATTATAAGGACTCAAACGGTGAGAAAGTGCCGGGATTGGGACTTTTTGATTACTATACTGTGGCGTCTACCGATAAAAGATGCAGATGTATCGGAAATATCGTTATAGAAGCTCAGCTTGACGGCGAGAAGTATAAGGTCATAGGCTTTGAAAACCACGGCGGACAGACCACCAACGTCAAGTCACCCTTCGGAAAAGTCCTCTCAGGCAACGGCAACGAGTTTGAGAGCAGTACCGAGGGCTATATGGAAAAAAGCGTTATCGCAACCTATCTCCATGGTCCGCTTCTGTCAAAAAATCCAAAGGTCAGCGACTATGTTATTTCATATTGCATGAGCCGTAAGTTTGGCGAAAAGTATATCCCCGCACCTATAAACGATAAGCTTGAAGAGGATTGCCGCAAACAGCTTTTTGAGAGGCTTGGTGTGTAAAAATGTTTTCACTGTTCAAAAAGAAGCAGGCTCAGAGCGAGCCGCCTCTGAAAAAGAAAATAAAGGATATGAAGTGCAGAAAAATAAACTACGTTGACGAGGGCTTTGATACCCTCGCATCGGAAATGTCTGCCGATCCGAAAGCTATTCTCAGGCTCAAGCCTGTGAACTATTATGCCATAAAAAATAAATATATCATGGGAAAAGTTTATACGTCTGAGGATTATCAGGAGAATTATGTGCAGTTTTTCAGATACGAGTATGACCACGAGTGCGGAAAAACTGATATCTACCCCCTAAGTGCGGAGCTTATGTCAAAGGCTCTTGCAAAGGTGGGCATAATAATAGACCTGAAAGCCCTTGCCAAAGACCAGTGAGGAAACGAAAATGGCTTCAAAACTTGACGAATTTGATATTAAAGCCCCTGTGGCTGACCTGCTTTATCCCTCTGTGGAAAAGCACAACGCAATGAAAAAAAGAGCTGCCGCCCTTGAAAAGCTCCCCAGAGCGTTTGTTGACAATCTGGAGCTTGAAAAGGTGGCTGATTTTATCACGCCCCATTACCAGTATCGTGTAATGAGGCTTTTTTGTGAGGTTTGCGACGATGAGGAGGTAATAAACTACCGCCTTGATATCCTTGATGATTTCATAAGGCTTCCGTCCTTGTCTGCCACCATACGCAAGGTGATAAACGTCATGGTGGAAAATGACAGAAAGAACATCTATAATCTTACTACTCCCGACAGCTTTTCACAGCTTGATGATGCCATAAGCGGCTTTGACGCTTACATACGGTGCATGGAGATAATGCACGATTTTTATGGAAAAATGAAAGATAAGATACGCTCAGAGGGCGTAAAAAAGCTTTTTGCGTTCTTTGAGGAGCATTACGGCGACAAGCATTATATATCCCTGAAGGGTGAGATAGAGAAGCTTAAAAAGGCACTCTATGACCGCATACGAAGCGTTACAGTCGCCATAAACCTCGATGAAAGGCTAGTTCCTGTTTCAGCAGGCATTATAGAGCTTTCAAAAGAGCGTTACGATATAAAACCGTCCCTTGTTGACAGGATACTTTATCATGGGGCAAAGTTCAACGATAAGGCTGTTGTGAAAAATCTCAGAAAAAAGTATAATGACAGCGAGGTGTCTGACGATAAGCTTATCAACACTGTGGATAAGACCCTTTTTGACGAGCTTAGCGATCTTACTGATACTTTTGTGAAAATGATAGACAAGGTGCTTGCTGAGTATCAGAAAGCAGGCATTGCCGATATGCGCTATATAGACTATCAGCTTGAATATTACATGGGCGCAGTGGCTATGATAGAAGCCTGCGAAGATCAGGGGCTTAAAATGTGCCGTCCGAAAATTCTTCCTGCAGGTGAGAGAAAAGCCGTCATAAAGGATATCTTTGACCCTGTTTATTTCCGTGAAGCCAGAATATATAATCTTGACCACAAGGAGAAAAAATCCGTTGTCACAAACGATATCACCATGGGAGGTGACAGCGAGGGCTTTTATGTGCTTACGGGCGCAAACAATGGCGGAAAGACCACATTTCTCCGTGCGGTCGGTCTGTGTCAGATAATGGCGCAGACAGGGCTTTATGTGCCTGCTTCATACTGTGAAATATCCCTTGTGGACTATATCTACACTCAGTTCCCACAAGAGGAAAAAACAGGTATCGACACAAGCCGTTTCACCACAGAGATAAAAGAGTTCCGTGAAATAAGCGACACTATCACAGCAAACAGCCTGCTTCTTATGAACGAGTCTATCCAAAGCACAACCCCAAGGGAGTGTGTTGAGGTCGCCTGCGAGCTTTTGAGGATATTCTGCAAAATGGGCGTAAGAGGAGTTTTTGCAACACATCTTGTGGATATCGCATACAAGACCGTGAAGCTTAATAAAGACAGTACGCTCAGAACAAAGCTTGCAAGCATTGTCGCCGACGCAGATGATGAAACAGGAGAGCGAAAGTATAAGATAGTCCGTGGAATGCCCCGTGACAACAGCTTCGCTCAGACTATCCTTAAACAATACGGCATAGATATGGAAACGATAGAAAAGCGTATAAGAGAGAATAAAGCCTGACTATTACAAAATTGTAACCATACTTGAAAATTTCTTTGATGTGTGATATACTGAAACATACAACTATGAAGACAGGAGATAAAACCATGAAAAAGATACATAGAACATTGAGCCTTTTTACAGTCGCTGCAATGTGCGCCGCACTTCTCTGCTCATGCGGAGAGGTGCCTGACAGTTCACAGACCGACAGCAGCTCAAAGGCAGCCACAACTACAACAGCCGATACAACGGCTGATACAACCACCACAGGGGAGGCGAGCAGTACAGCTTCTGCCACTTCTGCACCTGACAGCAGTGTTTCAGACAGCTCATCAGCGGTAACGGACGATACAAAGACGAACGGTATCACACCTGCTATGTGGAAAGTGACTTCACCTGAGGGCAACACAATGGTGATGCTCGGCTCTTTCCATGCACTGAAAGACGAGTGCTATCCGCTCCCTGAGGCAGTAACGAATGCGTATAACAATGCTGATATACTTGCGGTGGAGTGCGATATAACCTCCACAAGCGAGGACGGCGAGTATATGAAAAATCTTATGAAACAAATGCTTTATAATGATAACACAAAGCTCAGCCAGCATATTTCCGAGGAAGCATATTCAGCACTGCAAACATATCTCGGCTATTGGGGCATGGATATCTCCGCCCTGGAGGTCTACAGACCATGGGCTGTTTCAAGCACTCTTGATACCCTGCTTATTCAGGATTCCGACTTTGACACGGAAAAGGGTCTTGATAACTTCCTTCTTACCACTGCCCACGCAGACGGCAAGGAGATATACGAAGTTGAGTCGGTGGATTTCCAGATGAATATGCTCATAAACTTCTCTGACGATATCTATGACCTTATGTTCAGAAGCTACGAGGGTGAAACCAAGGAGAGCCAAAAGCAGGCTCTTGAAGACCTCTATACCGCATGGAAGTCGGGAGATATCGAAACCTTCCTTGAGGAAGATAACGAGGAGGAGCTTGCAGGCTATACCGAGGAGGACAAAAAGATCGCCGAGGATTATAATAACCAAATGCTCTATGACAGAAACAAGAACATGGCAAAAGCTGCCGAGGATCTTATGTCTCAGGGCAAGAACGTGTTCTATGTTGTTGGTGCGGCACACTATGCAGGCGAGGGAGGAATAATCGACCTGCTTGAAAAAGACGGCTACACAGCCGAGCGTGTGCAGTATTGATGGATTTATAGATTTGTATAGGGGAAAGGGGTAAAAAATAAATGCCACATTCATCAGGGGGAGGCTCTCACAGCGGAGGGTCACACAGCGGCTCAGGCTTTTCCAGCTCTTCATCAAGCTCGGGAGGGTCGAGTGCTAAACACATAAAGCACACAAGCTTTCCTGGGGCAAGAAGATACGTATACTATGAGAACTACCGTCCTGTCTATGTCTATGCTGACTATGATATTCGCAAGGGGACCGCTTCAGGTAAGTTTTTCAGTATACTTGGCAGTGCTGTCAGCCTGCTCTTTGGTATCATGCTTCTTGCCATGTGCTATGATAAGCCACAAAAAATGGATACAAGTCCTTCTTATAGCTGTGAGATAGTGGACTGTGCAGGGGTAATTGACGATGCCGATATGGTGCAAAGCGCAATAGATGATTTCTATGACGAAACGGGTATACCTGTTGAGGTAATGACAGTGAACAACGAGGATTGGCAGGGAAGCTATTCAAAGCTAGAGGACTTTGCCTATGATATGTATGTGACGGAATTTGACGACGAGGAGCATTGGCTGGTGGTTTATTCTGAACCTACATCTCCCGACCCTGATTTTAACGATTGGTACTGGGAGGGTATGCAGGGCGATGATACCGACAATATCATAACTGTAGATGTAGCAGACGATTTCAAAGATCTTATGCAGAAATATCTTACCGCCAACAGCCGTTATGATGTCAGCTCTGCTATAGCAGCGGCTTTTGATGAAACTACGCCAAACGTTATGGACGGTCATGTAGAGTGGCTGTTCGTGATATGGGGACTTCTCTTGTCAGGTATCGGGGCTTATGAGATATATCAGACGCTTATCACGAATAAAAAGGCTTACCGAAGCGCAGTGAAATGTGCAAATGATGCAAAAGAGGACACCTGCGAATACTGCGGAAATGTCTATGTTATCGGCACTTGTCATGAGTGCCCACACTGCGGAGCACCGCTCAGACCACATAACGTGGAAACAGAACAGCCTGTCGCAGATGCTGAAAAAAAATAAGAAGGGGGTAAATAATAAATGCCACATTCATCGGGAGGCGGCTCTCACGGAGGAGGATCACACGGAGGCTCGCATCACAGCAGCCATTCGCACGGAGGCTCAGGAAGAAGCTCACGCCACGTAAGAAGCACCTATTTTCCGGACGCAAGAAGATTTGTATATTATAATCATCACAAACCTGTCTATGTCTATGCAGATTATGACATAACCGAAAAAAGAAGTCCTTTGAGATTTCTTATGCTGCTTTTCTATCTGCCGTTTATTTTATTCACATTTTCTATGTTTGCCGAGGCTTATCATCACCCTCATAAGCTTCCCCAAAACTATGATTATAAAATAGTTGTGGAGGATAAAGCAAACGTCCTTGGCAACACCGCAGAGCTTAGAAACTCGCTGGTGGCATTTTATAACCGCACCGGTATCTCACCTGCGGTCATAACAGTGGAAAATTCAGATTGGCAGGGAGTTTATTCAGATCTTGAAAATTATGCCTATGATCTGTATGTGAACCACTTTGCGGACGAGAGCCATTGGCTCATAGTTTACTCTACTCCTGACGGCTATTCTTCCTCTGACGGCTTTGAGGATTGGTATTGGGAGGGTATGCAGGGCAATGATACAGATGATGTTCTGACAAAATCAGTAACGAACAGCTTCAATGACGAGCTTCAGAAAAATCTCACAGCGAGAACACGCTATACAGTGTCCTCGGCCATCAGCACATCATTTGACGACCTGACGCCTACCGTAATGAAGAGTAAAGTAAATTGGACTATGCTATTTACTTCGATCGCCATTCTGGCATTTGTGTGTCTGCACGCCTGCCTTATGATAGGTATAAATCCAAAGGCGAGAAAATATGCCAAAGCAAAGCCATGTTCTGACGCAGCTCAGGAAAAAGCCTGCGAATATTGCGGCTATACCTATGTCGTAGACACTTGTACAGAATGTCCTCATTGCGGAGCGCCTATCCCACCAGAGGATCAGCCTGGGGCACGATTTACTTGATAAAAAAATCACCGCCTGAGAAGCTATTTCTCTCAGGCGGTTTTGTTTGTCATTTTTAGCCGTACATCTCTGTCTGCTCAGCATAGCTGTAAATTATCTCGGAGTCAGGGTCAATGGCAACTCCCTTTGCGTGGAAAAGCTCTGTTATGGTAACGAACTCGTAGCCCTGTTCTTTGAGCGCAGGGATTATCTTATCAAGGGCTGCAACTGTCTGAACGTTTCCGTTCATATCGTGAAGCAGGATAATTCCCCCGTCCTTAGCCTGCGCAAGCACCTTTTCAACACGCTCCTCAACGCCTATGGCATTGTTATAGTCCTCTGCACCGTATCCGCATATAAACGGCATATCTATAACGTCAAACATTGTCTGATTTACCGCAATATATGGCGGACGGAAAAACTGTGGACGTTCGCCAACAGCCTCTTCCACCTTGTCAGAGGTAAAGTCTATCTCCGCCTTTATTTCCTCTGCGGTCATTTTTGTCATGTCAGGGTGGCTCTGAGAGTGGTTTTCAATGTCACAGCCCATGTTGTAAGCACGCTTCATGACCTCTGCACTCTCGTCTGTGATGTTGTTTCCGATAACGAAAAACGAAGCCACAATGCCGTGTTCTTCAAGCTTGTCAAGAACAAGGGGAGTTGTGTCAGTGTTAGGGCCGTCATCAAAAGTGAGGGCTATCACTTTTCCGTAGTCAGACTTGTCACGAAGCTGTCTGCGCTTATTCTGTGAACTACTGTCCTCAGCCTTTGAGCTTTCTTTTTCCAGACTGCTGTTTTCGCCAGTCCCACAGCCCACTCCCATAGCAAGGCTGAAAGCCACAGCACCCATAAGAATAGTTTTAATCACCTTTTTCATAAGATTTTCTCCTTCATATTTATTATCTCTATGATAGCATATTCCCACTTGATTTTCAATAGAATTTGATGATAAAGCAACAAAAAAACGAGCGGTCAAAAACCGCCCGTCAAATGTCTTTTATTTTTCAGAATGTTTCTTGTCCTTGAAGAATTTTCTGTATATTGCCACTGTGATAACAGCATATATCGTTCCCGTTAGAACGCCTGCGATAACGTCGAATGGATAGTGTACGCCAACATACAGCCGTGAGAACGCAATGAGTGTTGCCACTATAAGTGCAGGCACGCCATATTTTTTCGGCATCTCCATGAACATTACCACCGCCACTGCAAAGGAAGCTCCCGAATGTCCCGAGGGAAAGGAGAAGTCCGATTGTGCACCTATTATCCTGTTAAGCCCCTCGACCACCTCGTAAGGTCTTGTTCTGGCAATAATGTTTTTGAGAATGATGTTGTTTATAAGAAAAGTCACCGCAAGGGAGCATGAACACACGATGCCTGTTGTTCTAGTCTTTTTCAGTATGAGAAGTAAAACGCATATGCCTATCCATAACGCACCTCCGTTTGCAAGATATGTTATGAACTTCATTATGGGGTCGAGCCACCCTGCACGCAGGTTGTCCTGTATCCATAACAGTATGTCGCCGTCTAGTTTAAGTAAGGTGTCTAACATTTATCCTCCTGCCATTTATGTAAATCTATCCCTTGAATATATTTACATCAAAACTGACAAGCCCGTCAAAAAACGAGCCTGTCCTTTGTGTATTAATGCTTTAGTTCATATTTTCGCAAATTAATATTATGATAAGTTCATTTTCGTGTATAAAAAGCTTAAAATCATGTGTCATACCCTTAACAAATTCAATTTGCATAGAAATTTGATTTCCAATTACAACTTAACAGGCTCTATCTTCCAGATGTTTTCTGCATAGTCCTTGATAGTTCTGTCAGAAGAGAACTTTCCTGCATTTGCAATGTTCAGCCAGCACTTCTTAGCGAATGCAAGCTTGTCCTTGTAGTCTGCGTTGACCTTGAGCTTTGCCTGAACATAGCTTTCAAGGTCGCCCAGAACGTAATAGTGGTCAGGAACGTGCCAGCTTGCACCGTCAGTGAGCGCCTTGTAAAGCTCCTTGAAGCTGCCCTCCTCGTTGGACGGAACGCCGCCATCTGAAAGACTGCCGTCAATAAGCTTGTCAAGAACACGCTTTATCTTGTCGTTTGAGAAAAGTATCTCCCTAGGGTCATACTTTGGCATTATCTCAGCCAGCTCCTCTACTCTTGCACCAAAGATGTAGTTGTTCTCTTCGCCTGCCTCCTGAACTATCTCAACGTTAGCTCCGTCATAAGTTCCCAGCGTAACAGCACCGTTGAGCATAAGTTTCATGTTGCCTGTACCGCTTGCTTCAGTGCCTGCCGTAGATATCTGCTCGGAAACATCAGCCGCAGTAACAAGCTTTTCCGCATAGGAAACGTTGTAGTTCTGTACGAAAACCACCTTAATAAGATCCTTTGTGTCAGGGTCAGCGTTCACAAGCTTGCTTATCTCGCCAATAAGCTTGATGATAGCTTTAGCTCTGCGATATCCCGGTGCAGACTTGGCACCGAAAATAAATGTTGTCGGTGTGAAGTCCTTTATAGAGCCGTCCTTGATACCATAGTAAATGTAAAGTATAGACAAAGCGTTCAAGAACTGCCTCTTGTATTCGTGCAGACGCTTGATCTGAATGTCAAAAATAGTGTTCGGGTCGATATCAACACCGTCATGCTCCTTTACAAAAGCGGCAAGGCGGTTTTTCTGCGCCTCCTTAACAGCCATGAACTCGTTGAGCACAGCCTCATCATCAGCATATTTTTCAAGCTTTTTAAGCTCGTCCAAGTCCTTCACCCAATCTGCATTGCCAAGAAGCTTTGTGATAAGTGCGGAAAGCTCAGGGTTGCAAAGTGCGAGCCAACGTCTTTGTGTGATACCATTGGTCTTGTTCTGAAATCTCTTAGGATAAAGCTCATACCAGTCTTTGAGAGCGTCCTTTTTCAGTATCTCAGTGTGGATAGCCGCAACGCCGTTTATATAGCTTGAAACATAGATAGCCATAAATGCCATTTTTACCATGCCGTCGCCAACAGGGGAGAGCTTTGAAATATATTCTCTGTCCTTTTTGAGAGCGTACATATCCTTTATAAAACGCTCGTTTATCATAAGGATATATGTGTAGACCTCAGGCACTACCTTTTCCACAAGTCTGCAATCCCACTTTTCAAGAGCCTCAGCCATGATAGTGTGGTTTGTGTAGTTAAAGACCTTGTGGGCAATCTCAAAAGCCTTGTCAAAGTCATAGCTATGCTCAGCACAAAGCTGTCTTATAAGCTCTGGCACAGCGATAACAGGGTGAGTATCATTGAGCTGGATAGTAATATAGTCGCCAAGGTTGTCAAGAGTGCCGAACTTAGCCAAATGCTTTTTGAGAATATCCGTCACAGAAGCGGAGGAGAAGAAATATTCCTGTTTAAGTCTGAGTATCTTGCCCTCTTCACAGTTATCGTTAGGGTAAAGCACCTTTGAAATGTTCTCAGCGTCATTTTTAGCCTTTACGGCACCGTCATAATTACCGCAGTCAAACTGAGCGAAGTCGAAATCCTCCACGCTCTCAGCCTGCCAAAGTCTGAGTGTGCCAACGTTCTTAGTGCCAAAGCCGATAACAGGCATATCATAAGGCACAGCGTAAACAGTCTGGTCGCCGTATTTAACGACTACCTTGTCATTTTCGCATCTCTTAGACCAAGGGTCGCCGTACTTAGTCCAGTTGTCAGCTTCTTCCTTTTGGAAGCCGTCAACTATCTTCTGCTTGAAAAGACCATACTTGTATCTTATTCCGTAGCCGTCCAAAGGCAGGTCATGAGCGGCAGCGGAATCGAGGAAGCAAGCGGCAAGTCTGCCAAGACCACCGTTGCCGAGGGCAGCGTCCTCTATTTCTTCAAGGTCATTAAGACTTCTGCCGTGAGCCTTCAAAAGCTCGTCCACCTCGTCAGTGATACCAAGGCAAAGGAGATTGTTATAAACGGCTCTGCCCATAAGGAACTCCATAGAGAGATAGCAGGCTCTGCGGCTGTCAAGGTGAGCCTTTTTGCTGTTCTCCCAATCGCTGTCAATAAGCTCCATAACAGTAGCCGACAGGCTTTCGTGAAGCTGCCAAGGCAGAGCTTTTTCAACGCTCGTGCCAAACTTCTTTTTCAGGTCTTTACTAAGTTCGCTGTAAAACAGTTCTTTGTTCATTGGTTTTTATCCTTTCTGGCATTTTATGTATTCTATTGTATTTTGTACTTTGTAATTATCCGCACAACGTATGGTAGGGGCGAACATTGTTCGCCCGTCGAAGAAACAAACCCACGGCAACAACATTATGGGATAGAACTAAAACCTTCCCTATCACACCTGTAGGGGATGACGCCCTCGGCGTCCCGCACCCCTCGACGATTCGACTGCGATCTTATTTGTGTTATCCGTACAATGTTGCTCTGCACAAATTCTGGATAATTTAAACCTTGTCACTTCGAGTGGGACGTCGCATTTCTGTGAAACAGAAATTGAGCCGTTTCCCTACAATGTTTTGGTCAACTTTCTTCTGCCGCAAAATCGCTGTCGCTCTTTGCGGATCTACGTTGCGCTAAGGAATAAAAAAGCGGTGCAGATTTAATTCTCCGATATTACTTTTATCTGATATCAAACTTTCATGTGCTTTTTGGTTTTATTCTGCACCGCTTGTAGGCTTACGCCTATTGAGGCTCTGCCTCAAACTCCGCAGGGGCTTTGCCCCTTGACCCCACAAGCCCTCTAGCGTCGGGCTTGAGCCTGCGCTTTATTGCTCGCTACGCTCGGTGCTTGTGCACAACTCTGATAAGCTATGCACATTCCTCACTCCTCATTCCTCATTCCTCATTTATCCCTGCTCTATCTGCCATACACCGCTGTTATCTTCGCCAATCTCTCCGCCAAAGTATCATCAAGCTTATCAAAGCTTTCCAATCTCCACTTCCAATTTGCTCCCACTGTTGACGGTGTATTCATTCTGGCTTTATCGTCAAGGCAAAGTATATCCTGCATTTGTGCGATAGCTGTATCACACACGCTGGACCAACAAAGTCTTACCATTGCCCAAGGCACGAACTCGTCTTTTGTAACTCCAAGATAGTCCTTGCAGTAGCTTCTGGTCTTTTCGTCACAGCTCTTTATCCAGCCAAGTATGGTTTCGTTATCGTGCGTTCCTGTATAGCAAATGCTGTTTGTGGTCTTATAATTGTGGGGCAGATAGCCGTTTGTGTTGTCAGAATCAAAGCCGAACTCCAGCACCTTCATGCCAGGGTATCCGCTTGCGTTGAGCATTTTTACAACGTGCTTTGTAAGGAAGCCCAAGTCCTCTGCGATTATCTTCACGTCCCCAAGCTGTTTTCTCACTTCTTTGAAAAGCCTCATGTCAGGACCTTTTCTCCACTTGCCCTTTTTGGCGTTCTTTGCACCGTATGGTATGCAGTAATAGCTTTCAAAGCCCCTGAAATGGTCTATTCTCACCACGTCATAGGTGTCAGAAGCCGCCTTTATACGCTCTACCCACCAGCGGAATTTATCTCTTGCTATGTATTCCCAGTTGTAAAGAGGATTGCCCCAAAGCTGACCGTCTGCTGTGAATGCGTCAGGCGGACATCCTGCCACCTCAACAGGCTTTTTCTCCTTGTCAAGGCTGAAATACTGCGGTGTACTCCACACCTCAACACTGTCATATGCCACATATATGGGGATATCGCCTATTATCTCGATGCCCTTTTCGTTGGCATAAGCCTTTAGCTTTTTCCACTGCTGGAAGTATTTATACTGCACAAAGCACCAGAAGTCTATATCATTTGCATATTCTTTTCTTGCACTTTTTATCGCCTTAGGCTTGTACATTCTCAGCGGTTCGTCCCATTCATACCAAGCCTTGCCCTTGTTGGCAAATTTCAGTGACATAAACAAAGCGTAATCGTATATCCAGTCTTTGTTTTCCACCACGAATTTTGAGTATGCCTTTTCAGGCTTCTTGCGAAAACGCTTGTGTGCCGTCCTAAGCACCTTGAAAATGACCTCGTATATCTTGCCGTAGTCAACAGACCCTTTGTCATCGCCCCACTCAATATTCTTGTATTCCGCAGCTTTCAGATAACCATCTTTCTCAAGTGCCTCAAGGTCGATGAAATACGGATTTCCTGCGTGAACAGAAAAGCTCTGATATGGCGAATCACCATAGCTTGTAGGAGATATAGGAAGTATCTGCCAACATTTTTGGTGAGCCTTTTCAAGAAAATCCACAAAAGCATAAGCCTCCTTGCCAAGCTTGCCGATACCATAATCGTTAGGCAGAGAGGATATGTGCATTAAAATACCCGATCTACGCATAAAATGCTCCTTTCATGTCAAAACCGCACCCATGTGAAAATTTCAGTGCAGTCACATATAATACATCATTATGATTATACTACTTTTCAGCCATTTTTGCAATAGAAAAACCGCCATATATTTCATTTTAGAAATATTTTCTCTAAACAGAAAAATCCCGAGGACGCAAACCCTCGGGATGATCTTTTAGTCATGTGTTATCATCATAAGCACCGCAAAGTAGTGGAAAACACTTCCCGCAATGGTGAACAAATGCCATATTGAGTGAAAATATTTCTTGCTCTTTTTAACATAGAAAATAACGCCCACAGTGTAGAAAAGTCCGCCTATAAGAATAAACCATAAGGACAGAGGATAAACTTTTTCTATCATAGGCTTGACAGCGATTATAACTACCCAGCCCATTGCGATATAGCATACAACAGAAGGCTTGCGGAACTTTTCAAGGTCAATGGAGTTCAGCACAATGCCAAGAATAGCCGCACCCCAAACGATTCCGAAAAGAACCCAGCCAAACGCACCTCTCAAAGGCACAAGGGTGATAGGGGTGTAGGTGCCTGCGATGAGGAAGAAAATGGTGTTGTGATCCATTATTCTGAAGAATTTTTTAGCTTTTGGATTGGTGATAGCGTGATAAAGGGTTGACATGGTGTAAAGTATGATAAGAGAAGCTCCGAAAATAGCGGAGCTTACAACGCCCCAAGCGTTGGAGTAAATGGCAGCGAGAACGATAAGAACGGCAGTGCCGGCAATGGATAGCAGACCGCCTGCACCGTGTGAAACGGAGTTGAAGATCTCCTCGCCGAGGGTGTATCTTTTGGTTAGATCCTGAGATTGGATCTCGACAGATTTTGACATAGTATCATTTCCTTTCCGATAGGACCGAGAATTTGCATATAAGTTTTATTACTATAGTATAGTAACATTTTTTTAGACACTTGTCAAGTTTAAATACAGGTGTAAAAAGTGAGGAGTGAGGAATGAGGAATTAGGAATGAGGAATTAGGAATGGGCAAAGCTGACCAGAGTTGTGCCCCAACACCGAGCGAAGCGAGCAAAAGGTCCAGGGGCACGCCCCTGGTCAGGGTCAAGGGGTGAAACCCATTGTGGGGGTCTGGGGGCAAAGCCCCTAGCGGAGTTTGAGGCAGAGCCTCAATAGGCGTAAGCCTACTAAGCGGTGCAGAACAAATCCAAAAAGCACATAGAACCCAAACATCAAATAAAACCAACATCGAAGCATAAACCTGCACCGCTTTTCTATCCCTTAGCACAACGTAAATCCGCAAAGAGCGAAGCGATTTTGCGGCACAGCAAACTCGCCCGAATAATCCGTAGGGGCGAACATCGTTCGCCCGCATGGTATGCAACCGGTACCATGTAAACAAAATACCCCCAATAACTTAAATCAAAAAAATTTTCACCCCCCCCTTGACAAAACATGAATATATGATATAATAAACATATGAACAGTTATTCATATGATGAATTGAAATGACCCATATCGAATATACTAAAACAATAATAAGAAAAGGAGAGCGAAAATAAATGAGCGAGAATACAGTAAAGCATGAGCATAAACAGTGCGGAGGAAAGAATATAGAGAAAATGGAGGAAATAGGGAAAACAATGCCCGTTGAGGAGGAGATATATGACGTGGCAGAGCTTTTCAAAGTCCTTGGCGACCAAACAAGAGTGAAAATACTCTTTACCCTTATAAAGGACGAAATGTGCGTGTGCGATATTGCAGAGCTGTTGGAAATGTCACAGTCCGCTATATCGCATCAGCTCAGAGTGCTGAAACAGGCCAGACTTGTGAAGTATAGACGTGAGGGAAAAACAGTCTATTATTCAGTTTCCGATGAACACGTCGCTGTCATACTCAATATGGGTATCGAGCATATCAGCGAGTAAAGAAAATGATCTGTTTTTTGTAGTATAGGAGAATGTGAAATGAGTAAAATGACTTTGCTTCTTAAGGAACTCGATTGTCCGCATTGTGCGGAAAAGATCGAGAAACGTGTGGGCGAGCTTTCAGGCGTTAAAAGCTCTAACCTTGACTTTATCAATAAAAAGCTCACAGTTGATTTTGACGGCGATAAAAACGCCCTCTTTACCGAGATAGAAAATGTCGTCCATAAGCTTGAACCTGACGTTAGCGTGAAAGAGCTTGGCGATTGTGCTGAGAAAACTCTCTATCTGAAGCTGGAGGATCTCGATTGCCCTAACTGCGGTGAAAAGATAGCAAACCGTGTGGGTGAGCTTGCAGGCGTTATTTCATCAAACGTTGATTTTATCAGCAAAAAGCTAACTGTCAAAACAGACGGTTCTAATCCTGACCTGCGTATCATGATAGAAGATACCGTCCATCAGCTTGAGCCTGACGTTACTGTTAAGGATTATGGTGTCCAGACAGCAGAGGAGGAGCCTGTGAATGACCATAATGGCGAGATAGTCAAGCTTTCTGTGGCTATCGTGTTCTTTATCGCATCAATGCTCTTGGATAAGCTTGGAAACGGCACTGTGTGTGAGTATCTCAGTGCAGGCCTTGCAATAGTTGCTTACCTTATCGCAGGTCTTGACGTTGTCATCGCCGCCGTAAGAAACCTTGTTAAAGGCGAGGCTTTTGACGAATCTCTGCTCATGACTATCGCAACAGTTGGCGCATTTGCACTTAAAGACTTCCGTGAGGGTGCAGCCGTTATGCTGTTCTTCCAGGTGGGCGAGCTTTTCCAGACTGTCGCAGTAGAGAAGTCAAGAAAATCTATCACAAAGCTTATGGAGCTTAAGCCTGAGTCTGTAACAGTTGTAAGAAACGGCAAAACATACGAGCTTCCTCCTGAGGATATCCTCAAAGACGAGATGATTGCAGTAAAAACAGGCGAGAGAATACCTCTTGACGGTATCGTAACAGAAGGAGAATCAGAGCTTGATACATCAGCACTTACTGGTGAGTTTCTTCCGGTCGAGGTCAAAGCAGGGGACAGCGTCCTCAGCGGCTCAACAAACCTGAGAGGACTTCTCAAAGTTCGGGTCACAAATACCTTCCACGAGTCTGCGGTGTCGAAAATTCTCGATATGGTGCAAAACTCCAGCGAAAGAAAAGCCAAGACCGAAAAGTTCATCACACGTTTTGCAAGAGTTTATACCCCTGCGGTAGTAATTGCTGCACTTGCACTCGTGTTTATACCAAGCTTCATTCTGGGCTTTGACCAGTTCTCAAAATGGCTCTATAGAGGACTTCTGTTCCTTGTAATATCCTGCCCATGCGCACTTGTTATCTCAGTGCCTCTCTCGTTCTTCGCAGGAATAGGCGGAGCTTCTAAAAAGGGTATCCTTATCAAAGGCGCAAAAAATCTCGAAACAATGGCGAAGTGCAAAACTCTCGCAGTTGATAAAACGGGTACGCTCACAAAGGGCAAGTTCACTGTCCTCAGCGTAAACCCACAGGGCGTTTCACAGGATATCCTCCTTGAAGCCGCCGCATATGCAGAAAGTATGTCAACTCACCCTATCGGTATCTCCATAGTGCAGAGATACGGCAAGGAAATAGACGGTGCAAGACTTTCAGATGTTGAAGAGATTGCAGGAAACGGTGTAAGAGCAAAGCTTGACGGCAAGGAGATACTTTGCGGAAAGAAAGCGCTTCTTGAAACAAACGGCATTGCCGCACAAAGCTCAGAAGACTCCGCAACGGCAGTTTATGTTGCCCTTGACGGCAAGTTCATAGGCGAGATACTCCTTGGCGACGAGATAAAAGAAACCTCTGCCACAGCCGTTTCAAGACTGAGAGATCTTGGCGTTGAAACTGTCCTCCTCACAGGCGATAAGAAAGATACCGCCGAAAAGGTGGCAAAGAAAGTGGGCATAAAAACATTCTTCAGTGAGCTTCTCCCTGAAAACAAGGTTGAAAAGGTCGAACAGCTTATAAAAGACCCCGACCGCAGACTTGTTGCATTCGCAGGGGACGGAATAAATGACGCACCTGTTATCGCAAGAGCCGATATCGGTATCGCAATGGGTGGCTTAGGCTCAGATATCGCCATTGAAGCCGCAGACGTTGTGCTTATGAACGACGATCCGTCAAGCATAGCAGATGCAGTAAAGATATCCCGAAAGACTATGACAATAGTAAGAGAGAATATAATTTTTGCCCTTGGAGTAAAAGCTCTTGTGCTTATATTCGGTGCATTGGGACTTGCAGGAATGTGGCTTGCGGTATTCGCAGACGTAGGTGTAGCCGTAATAGCTATCCTCAACGCTCTAAGAAGCAGCAGAATAAAATAAAACTATGTTTAGACCTGCAAATGCGCATAAATACGGCATTTGCTTGTAGGGGCGAACAGTGTTCGCCCGCTTATCCACAACAACGTAAAAATAACAAGGCGGACGCTGGAATGATATAATCCCCTTAGGGTAGACACATGAAATAATAAAATGGTGTAACTCTAAAGGGGGTTATTTTATGTCAAAGAAGAAATCACTTACAAGTG
>NZ_JBCOMH010000017.1:0-71606 GCF_040924265.1 Ruminococcus sp. RTP21198st1_G1_RTP21198_201120 | reverse complement strand
GCTTACGCTGATGAAGGGTGATAAGGGAGTCGATGTTGCGGAAATAGTCTCCGATTTTCTGTTGCTCTGATACACAAGGGAGCGTTATCGGAGTTTCTTCAAGTTGAGTAATTGTATAATGTGCGATTGTTCCAACATGAGAGACACTATTAAGATAATCTGAAAAAGCAGGTGAAAAGAAGAACGTATAAATAAAATACGGAACTAATTTCTCATTGTTTTTTACCCATAATAAGTCAGCATCTTTTGTATATAAAGGCTCGTTATTTGGCACTATATAAGGCTTTCCAACAGAACCACCGCCAGTTACAAGTATATCTCCCTTTTCTAATTTACCGGATACGGCTGACAGTTTTTCATATAGTTCTTCTGAGATAAATGCCTTTTCATTTTCTGTTCCATTTAATGCAGCCATAACATCACTTGACCTATAAAATGGTACTCCGCTTGACTGCCATTCTTCTTTATGAACTCTTGAAGCAGACCTAATTTCAGTCAATTCCGAGAACTTACGCTGTTCCCAAGCGTCAGCTAATAAGCACGGCTATAAAAACACTTAAAAATATATATTTAGGAGGAAACTATGAATAAACAGCAACTTGCAAACAAAATATGGGAGTAAGCAAATAAAATGCGCTCCAAAATTGAGGCGAATGAGTACAAGGACTATATTCTTGGCTTTATTTTTTATAAATTTCTTTCCGATAAGGAAGTTGAGTATCTGAAAAAGAATGACTGGGAAGATGCAGATCTGTCCGAACTCGTTGAGGAAGATACCGACATTGTCGAACAGTGCAAGAAGAATATAGGCTATTTTATTTCATATGAAAATCTTTTTTCAACTTGGCTGAAAAAAGGCAAAGATTTCGATGTTTCCAACATTACAGATGCATTATCGGCGTTTGACCGTCTGATTGACAGCACTCACAGAAAAGTTTTTGACAAGATTTTTGATACTTTGCAGACCGGACTTTCTAAACTAGGTGAGACAAGCGGTGCAAGAACAAAGGCAATCAGTGACTTGCTTGGACTGATAAAGGATATCCCGATGGATGAAAGACAGGGATATGACGTGCTTGGTTTCATCTATGAGTATCTGATTTCCAATTTTGCAGCGAACGCAGGAAAAAAGGCAGGCGAATTCTATACTCCGCACGAGGTGTCGCTGCTTATGTCCGAAATCGTTGCAAATCACCTTAAAAGCAAGGAAAATATTGCTATATATGACCCAACCTCCGGTTCAGGCTCACTCCTTATAAATATTGGACGCAGTGCCGCAAAATATATGGATAGCGAGCAGGTTCAGTATTATGCGCAGGAGTTGAAAGAGAATACATACAACTTGACAAGAATGAATCTCGTAATGCGCGGAATTACACCGGCAAACATCTTTACAAGAAATGCGGACACCCTTGAAGATGACTGGCCGATTGATTTGGACAGCTATCCGCCTGTACTGCGTGTTGACGCCGTTGTTTCAAATCCGCCATACTCTCAGCCGTGGAATCCCGAAGGAAAGGACTCCGATCCTAGATATAGTGAATACGGTCTTGCACCAAAGAGCAAGGCGGACTATGCGTTTTTACTGCATGATT
This sequence comes from Ruminococcus sp. RTP21198st1_G1_RTP21198_201120, assembly GCF_040924265.1. Taxonomy (NCBI): domain Bacteria; kingdom Bacillati; phylum Bacillota; class Clostridia; order Eubacteriales; family Oscillospiraceae; genus Ruminococcus; species Ruminococcus sp. RTP21198st1_G1_RTP21198_201120. The sequence continues at coordinate 70,011 of NZ_JBCOMH010000017.1, read as the reverse complement.
TGTATCATATCAAACCCGATGGAATTATGACAATTGTTCTGCCACATGGCGTTCTGTTCCGTGGCGGTGAGTAAGGTGAAATCCGTAAGAACCTTATCGAGAAGAACCAGATCGACACAATTATCGGACTCCCTGCAAATATATTCTTTGGAACGGGTATACCGACAATCATTATGGTTCTGAAGCAACAGCGTGGCGACTGCAACGACGTTCTGATTATTGACGCATCAAAAGGCTTTGAAAAGATTGGAAAGAACAACAAACTGCGTTCATCTGATATTAAGCGTATTGTTGATACCGTAAGTGCACGCAAGAATGTGGACAAGTTTTCAAGGACTGTCAGCCGTGAAGAAATCAGAAAAAATGATTATAACCTGAACATCCCACGTTATGTGGATTCTTCCGAGAATGCTGAAAGCTGGGATATTTATGCGTCTATGTTCGGTGGAATTCCTGCCAAAGAGCTTGATGGACTTTCGACTTATTGGAATGCTTTTCCGAACCTGAGAAGTGCGCTGTTTGGTGATAACGGTGCGGAGTATGTCCACTTTTCTGTAGAGGACATAAAAAAGGCTGTACACGAACATTCCGATGTAACCGGCTTTGCAAGCTTGTTTGAAACAGCTTTTGCAGATCTTGATACTTATCTTTATGATGAACTGATCGGCTGTGACCAGACCGCAATTAACACATCTAAGGAAGAAAGCACTCTTTCTGACAATATTTTTGCAAGACTTGCTGACATTCCTCTAGTGGACGTTTATGAGGCTTACCAGATACTTGATAACGAGTGGAGCAGAATCGCAATTGACCTTGAAATCATTCAGACAGAGGGATTTGGTGCTGCAAGACAGGTCGATCCCAATATGGTTATCAAGAGGAAAGACAATAAAGAAATCGAAGTTCAGGAAGGCTGGATAGGACACGTTATTCCGTTCGGTCTTGTTCAGTCTGCGTATTTTTTCGATGAACTTTCAAAGCTGAATGAATATGAAACAAGGCTCTCCAAAATTGCATCCGAATATGAGAAACTGCTTGACGGACTTAGCGAAGAGGACAAGTCAAGGGCTTTCGTAAATGATGACAAAACTGCTTTTGTTGCGGCGGAGGTTAAAAAGTCAATAAAGGTGAGAGATGTTGAAGACGAGATCATTGCTGTACTCAAGAAATATACCGATCTTGCCAAAGAGGAAAAGACTTTGAAAAAGCAAATCAAGGAAGACAATGCGGCTTTGATTATAAAAACAAAGGCGGCGATCGAACAGCTGACCGACGAGCAGATCAGAGAATTCCTGAAAGCAAAATGGATCACCCCTGTTGTGACCGAGCTTTTTAAGCTACCCGTTAATATTGTAAACGAGTTGATTTCAAAGCTTGAGGTGCTTTCCAAGAAATATGAAACCACTTTTGAAGAGGTTGACGAAGAAATCAAAGAGACCGAAAAATCACTTTGTACAATGATTGACGATTTAGTCGGCAACGATTTTGATATGCAAGGTCTGGCAGAACTGAAAAAACTGCTGGGAGGTGTGTAAAATGACGAAAAAATCGAACGTTCCAGCAATAAGATTCAAGGATTTCACTGATACTTGGGAACAGCGTAAGTTGGGCGAGATTTCAGAATCATTTGAATATGGTCTAAACGCTGCCGCCACTGAATATGACGGCAAGCATAAATATATACGAATTACAGACATAGATGATTCGACACATCTATTCTTGCAAGATGATCTCACATCACCCGACATAGACTTTTCAACCGCAGATGATTATTTACTGCAAGAGGGCGATGTTCTATTTGCAAGAACCGGAGCGAGTGTAGGAAAAACCTATATTTATCGCCGTTCTGACGGTGATTTGTATTTTGCAGGCTTCCTTATCCGAGCAAAAATCAAAAGCGATTATGATGCGGATTTTGTGTTTCAGAATACTTTGACAGACAGTTATGATAGCTATATTCGTATCACTTCTCAGCGTTCCGGACAGCCTGGTGTCAATGCTCAGGAGTATGCTAATTTTGCATTATCTGTTCCAAGTCTTGCTGAACAGAAGAAAATCGGAGCTTATTTCTCTCATCTCGACTCCCTTATCACCCTTCATCAGCGTAAGCTTGAAAAAGTCATTTTTGCATTCATTTCATTGTAGCATACTTTTCATATTTTTTCAATATATGTTTACATTTTTTAACGTAAATGTAACACACACCTGCCTTTAACAGTGGCTAAAACGCCAGTTGAACAGTAAAATGATTCTAATTTATCACTTCTCCCCAAATCCACCACTCAATTTTCATCACATCTGCCACTACCATTCCACGAATAATTGTGATATACCGTACTTCCAAACCAATCACGGAGGTATCAAAAATGAACTATATAAAAGACCTTTACTACGGCAATTTAGGCTTTTCGACGCAAAAATTCGGGACAATTCGCAGTATGCCAAGCTGATGAAAACCGAGGCTGATCTGTATGACCAGATAATCAAAATTCTCGGAGATGAAAACGGTGAACTGCTCAAAAAGATATGTGACACCCAGTTTTAGCTTAACGATGTAATGTCCGTGGATAACTACTCAGCCGGATTCCGTGACGGCGAAAAGCTGATGATTGACGTGCTCCTCGGCAAGAATGAAAATCTGAGTAAGGTGTAGCTCTCCGTCAAAATCTGCCGTACAAAGCTTACATTCTCGCAAGTGCCGTAAAACCCGCACTTTATGAGTAATACCACGCCTCAAAAAAAGCATACAATAGCGTACAAGCGTACTACAGCCACTCCGTTGTAATATGCTTGTTTGTTTTGTGTTATGCAAATGTAATGCGAGCCGAAACCTCGCAAAACGCTGAGAATACTGGGCAAATAGCTCTTTGTAATGCGGTAATACGGAGCAAAAATGGAGTACGCATACTACCTGAATTCCCATTCTGGAAACTCGATAGAACATAGGTCAGTCAATATACTCTTTCAACTTTTTCAGAGCCGACTTAACGCCCTTTTCCACCGTGCCGGCGTTAACGCAGAACTCCTCCCCAATTTGTTCAAAGGTCTGCGGAGCGCACCCGATGCCAAAATACATTCGGATATATTCCGCTTGCCGATGACTTAGAATGTCGTCCAGACTGTCCGCCAACAGCATGGCAAAAGCCTGATTTTCCTGCTCCAGCATTAGATCTTCGGGATTCAGACAATCGGACCTAAGCTTATCTTCAAGCTTGTCATCCTGCATACCCTCACCACTTTCAAGCATTGATTGGTACTCATCAATGCTTGTTTTCTCTTTTGTGCTTAAAATCAGCAACTCCTCGGATTTGTCCGCTGATATTTTGAGTATTTGACTTACGATTTCAATAAGTTCGGATGTGTTGCTTTCGGCATTGGCTGAAACGATTTTCCTCACCTTTCCTATCTGCTTGTTCAAATAAGGCGAAATACTCACCGTATCGAGAATAAAGCGGAGTTCTTCGAGCATTTTCAACTTAACACCCTTACAGGCATATGTCCAAAAAGGCACACCGCTGTTCTCGTCAAAGGTCTTCGACTGCTCAATCAGTGAAATGTAGCCGACCTTCTGCAAGTCCTCAAAAGCCTCAAATGCAAGATTGTATGATTTTGCAAGAGAATGTGCAAGTGCGTATACGTTGCGGTAATTATCCTGAATCAGCTGTTCATTTGTGTTCTTGGTCATTGTTCTTCCCCGATATTTAATGTCTTGTAAAGCGTGTGCTTTTCAAAAAGCTCTTCGAGCGTTTTGTACGTTATCAGATTTCCATTCTCGTCACTTTTGCCCCGAATTGCCTTGTCACGCATGGTTTCAAGGTAGTGCAGAATTTTGTCGTAATCCGCATCCGAAATACTTCCTCGGAATTTCTGCTGATAATATTTGTTCCTCGCCTTGTGGTAGGTCTGGATAATCGGATTGTTCTCAGCCTTTTCCTTGTGCTTGTTTTTCGCGCCAGTCTGACGGCAGGTTCTGTTGGGATTTTCGGGAGACTTTTCATTGCAGTAAAACGTCTTGTAGCTGTCAGTCGCAAGGAAAAAACGTCCGCAGTGGTGACAGCGAAAAGGCGCTCTGCCGTGCTGCATTCCTCTGAAAAAATCGTATTGAATAACGCTTTGCGCATTATGAAATTCGCAGGTATCAACCACCCATGTCTTGTCTTTATCATCGGGATCAATCATTCCCGAAACGCCGATATTTACGTCCATGGTTTCACGAACTCTTGCCTTTTCATAGTACGGCACGCTCGCCATCAGCTCACTCGAAAGTGTGGAATATTCGTTAAACGCACCCCACGCAATCGCATAGTTGCTTTCGTCACGTTTCTTAAGCCGTGTAAAATATTCATCTGACATTTCGGCTATGCAGCAGGCGATTATGTAAAGCCCAATCCCGTACCCCGAAAACAACTTTTTGTACCTCTCATACTCCGCAAACTCCTCCGACGTCATATCATACAGCCTGCCGTAGAAAGCCTTGCTCTTCATTATTTCGGCACGCTGTTTTTCTTTTTTCAGGTCAATATTCACATAGCAGTACGGTGGTAAAGTCACCGCAATTTGTTCGATTTCGATTATGCGGTCAACAAATTCCGTCATAGTCTGCTCGTTTTTCATCGCCATATTATTATCTGCAAACCCCGCAAAAGAGACGGTTAAGTCATAAATCTTTTTCATATCCTCAGCTTTCATATTCAGCAGAGCCGTTGTGATTTCGCCAACCTTCAAAGCTATTTTTGTTGTGAAAATTCTATTCTTGTGAATAAGAAAATAGAAATTAAAAAAGCTGTCGTCGGGCATATCGTAATTCGGATTGTTTGAAATTGCATTGTTCATGTCAAGTACCCCTCAAAAGTGTATCTATAGGTCAGCTCTAAAATCCTATGCCGCAGATGTGCGGTGGAGGTTTTTAGCGGTGACCTGTATTTATTATATCACACTTTTTCAGATTTGTGGTAACTTTTATTGTACAATTGATATAAGCATTTGAAACCATGTAGTGAATGGATTTTTTGCCTGTAATGCGATTTGATAAATTAGAAAAAATTCGCCTAATTAATATACAGAGCGAATGATTGACGGAATCTTGAAAATTGAATAATCGGTAACCGAATACGTTATTTCTGACGGAGGGGTGATGAACTGTTCCAGCTGCTGAAGATGTACGCCATGACTTTTGTATTTCAAAACGAGCGACAAATACAATCTTCAACCTGCATCTAGCAACTGCAGTTGGCGATGAAAATCAGAAACGGATACTTACGTTTCAGCTTGCTGACATTGCACGTTCTCGAGCGTGATACCAACCGTCGCAAGCAATAGGAACGCTGCTCTATGAGCCTGATAAGCTGTCGGGCGTTCGGCTAATGTTTGAAAGCGCAGGACACACCACAACAACTACATAAATTAAAAAAGGAGTGATGCCAATGTCAGAAATCATGACAGAAGGAAAAAAAGCAAAACTGATTGATGAAACAGTCTACAATTATCCCTACGTTGTTAAAAGCAATTGCCTTTATGAAATGGTTCAGGTGAAAGATCAGGTCGTTCCAATGAAACTTGCAGACTTTGTTCCCACACTTATTTCGGAAATCACCAGAGATGACGGCACAGAGCAAAAGAAAATGTTCAAGGTCGGTGCGGTTCACAAGTCGGGAATTAAACTGTCGGAGCAGATTGTTTCCGCAGACGAAATGCAAAACATGAAATGGCTCTTAAACCGCTGGGGTGCATTGGGTGCTGCACAGCCTAAGCAAAACGTGCTAAGTAAAATCTGCCACGCAATTATGTTAACGAAAGGTGAGGTGAAATTTGAAACTATGTATCTCCAAACTGGTTGGAAGAAGATAAACGGTGAGTATGTGTTCCTGATGCCGACGCAGAACAGTCCGTTTACCGTTGAACTGCAGGGCAAGCTGAAAAACTATTCTTTCACTGAAAAGGGTTCGCAGGAGGACTTGATTTACTTGTCTGCAATGCTTGAAAACAGTTTTGCACCGCAGTGTGTTATGCTACCGCTGCTGGCGGTAACGTTTCTGTGTCCGCTCAATCACTTTCTGAAAAGTGCAGGCTGTGAGCCAAAGTTTGTGACTGCGCTGATTGGTAAGACGGGTAGTCGTAAATCCACACTTGCAGCGCTGTTCCTTTCGTTCTTCGGAAAGTTTTCAGCAAGCGACCTACCGATGTCATTCCACGACACAGCGAATAGCATTTTGAGCAACATATACTATTTAAAAGACGTGTTGACTTGCATTGACGATTTTCATCCGAGCGGAATGTTTCACGAACAGGAGATGAAAAGCATTGCGCAGAATATTTCGCGATACTACGGTGATAGAATTGGTCGTGCGCGACTAAATTCAAAAGCGGAGTTACAATCTTCAAAACCGCCTACAGGCAATGCAATTATCACAGCGGAGTACACTCCTGAAATTTCCGTGTCGGGTTCGGCGAGATACTTCAATATTGAACTTAATGAAAACGATGTTCAGCTTGATGACCTGTCAGAATATCAGCAGTTAGCAAATGACGGAGTGCTGTGTGGGATTATGCAAAGCTACATTGAGTGGATTAAAAATGTGTATCTTGATGATGAAAGTGCTTTTGTAAAAACACTCGAAGATGTGTTTTTGAAATACCGCAAGTTTTATCTGGACAGGCTGTGTGCAAACAGAATTAAGTTTCACAACCGCACACCCGACATGCTTGCACACTTGAAAATCGGGTTTGCATTTCTGCTTGTGTTTCTTAAATCGAAAAATCAAATCAACAAGTCGGAGCTTGATAAATTTGAAAAGGTGTTCGACGAGATCGTTTTGAAAGCTGTGTCTGCAAACGCAGAAATCATCGAGCTTGAAAATCCGACCACTCGCTTCTGTGAGAAGCTGAAAAGTCTGCTGGACAGCGGCAGGTGCTATGTAGAAACAAAAGGGCTTGACTCCACGCCCCGTCAGAGAAACTGCATCGGCTTGCAGGACGATGAGCACTACTACCTGTTCGCAGACACAACACACTCCGAGGTGCGAAAGCTGTGCGCCGAGCAGGGCGAGCATTTTTCTATTAGCAAAAATGAGCTACTCCGTCAGCTTCGTAAAGAGGGCTTGCTGCTGTCAAGGACAAGCCGCAACACGGTCTCGGTCAGGGATAACTCCAACACAGTAGTGAATGTGGCGATGCTGAATAAGCTAAAGATGGAAGAACGGCTATCGGGCGATTTGTACCGCCCCACAGCCGAGGTCGGATAGTTTAACCAACGAGCCAACAAAACGCCGCTGTGAGCGATTTGTCGGCGTTTGTGAGCGAGGTACAGCAAGATATTTTTTGCAGAAGGAAGATGAGAAAAATGGAGTAAAATCGGCTGTCGGCATATTGCACGGGCCGGGTAAATTCCAAGCGGTTATGACGTAGAGGAATAAGATTGCAGGTTAAAGCGGCGGGGTCGCCGCATTCACAGCGGACGGCAAAGCCGACCGCAATTGCGAGCTTTTGGGCAAGGTCTTGTGCAGTATTTTAGGGGGTTGTGGTTTTGGGGTGTGTTACCATAAGAGGGCAACGCTGCGAAATCACGACCGAAATATCAGCGAAAGAACAAAGTCGAACAGTATTAAGGAGGCGTTTCCATGGCGAACAAAGAAAAACAAGCGGTGTGGCTCTACCCGGAAGTAAAAGAACTGCTGACCACTCATATGGCGGCAGCAAATGCAAAGTCGCAGAGCGATTTTATTGAAAAAGCGATAAGGTTTTATGCAGGATATCTTGATTGTAATTCGGAGAATATGACAGAGTATCTCGGTGAAACGGTATCAGCTGTCATTGACGGGATCGTAAAAGGCAGTGAGCAGCGTATCAGCAGAGCATTGTTCAAGCTGGCGGTGCAGTCTGCAATACAGTCGCACATACTTGCGGCGGTGACAGATGTCGATGAAACCGATGTCGGTAAGCTGTACGGAATGTGTACTGAAGATGTGCGCAGGACAAACGGCATTATTGATTTCAGAAATGCCTACAAATATCAGAAGGAGGATTGACCTTGGATAAAATCAGAACAGGGATTTATGTGTCCGGTGATGTGCTTGCAGAGTGTGATGATTATTGTACAAAGCAGGACATCAGCCGCTCGGAACTGATAGAGCAGGCACTGAAATTGTTTCTTGCGACAAGAACTATCTATACCAAGAGTAATGTTCTTGTGCCGGAGCTTGCGGAGTGCATTGCTCAGGCAAGCGATGAAGGCATAACAAAAATATCAAAAGGCTTGTTCAGATATGCAGTCGAGGTTGAAATGCTGATAGCTATTCTCGCAGGCGTCTTTGAGGTTAGCAAGAACGAGTTGAAGGACATCAGGCGCGAGGCGGTCAACAATGTCAGACGCACAAGAGGGAAAATCAATCTTGATGATCTGATAACAAGAAACTTTGATGAGGGTATAGCCGATGATGAATAATCTGAACAAGCATCGATAGAGTAACGGAACGTGACGAGGTCTCCGATGAGTGGACGAATCCTTACCTCATATTAAGTTGTGTAACAAAACGTTGCTGTATGTCAGCTTTACTGACATGAGAACACGTAATATATTTCCGACATACCAAGGGTACAACATTTCACTGTACCCTTGAAAACACTATGAAAGGACAGCTGTAAAAATGAACATCACACATACCATAAGCAGAATTACCAAAACAACAAGGAGAGCGATAATACAATGGCAGAAAACAAAAACGAAACAAAGATCACCATGCTTACGATCAAGGAGGCGGCTGCTCTTGTAAACGGCATGACCGAGTACAGAGTACGTCAGATGTGCATCAACGATCAAATTCCGCACATAATGGCCGGCAGAAAGTATCTCATTAACAAAGATATTTTTCTGAACTATCTCCGTGGAAAAACATCGTAAGAAATTAGCTCATAGGAAAGATACAAGTATACGGCGGCGCATTTCTCTGGACTTTTCCACCGAGATGTGGTAAAATGTTGTCGGTAGAAATGCGCCATGGTTTTGAAACGGAGGTTTTAATATATATGGCGACTATTAGAAAGCGTCCCAATGGGACTTACGAAATAAAGGTATCATGCGGCTACGGCGTAGACGGTAAGCAGCGCAACCAGTACAAGAGCTACAAACCTGAGCCTGGTATGACACCTCGGCAGATCGAAAAGGAGGTGCAGCGTCAAGCAATACTTTTCGAGGAGGACTGCAAGCGAGGACAGATAACTGCGGCAGTCAAGTTTGAGACATTTGCCGAACAGTGGTTTGAAGAATATGCAAAGGTCAATCTGCGTTCCACATCATATTCGAGAATGAAACAACTCACCAAACGCATATACCCAGCACTTGGTCATAAAAGACTTGACAAAATAACGAGTCGAGATATTCAGAAATTTGTGACTGACTTGCTTATCAACGGCAAGAACATGAACAACGGAAAGCCGCTGTCACGCAAAACAGCGGTGCATCATCTCAGCCTTATCAGCGATGTGTTCAGCTACGCTATCCGTATGGGAATGCTGACTGACAACCCTTGCAGACGGGTGGTTGTTCCAAAATCCGAGCAAGAGGAAAAGCAGATATATACGCTGGACGAGGTAAAAACACTCTACGAACATTTAAGGGACGAGCCTATGAAATACCAGGTGTACCTTCTGCTTTCGATATACAGCGGCTTCAGGCGCAGCGAAATGCTGGGATTGGAATGGAAAGATATCGACTTTGAGAACAGCCTGATCCATGTCCGCAGAACATCTCAGTATACAAAGGAAAAGGGCATATACACCGACACCACCAAGACGCGAAAGTCCAAGCGTGTGTCAAAGTTTCCACCGTCTATAATGAATCTGCTAAAGCAGTTCAAGACAGAGCAGGACAAGGAAGCGAAACAGCTCGGTACAAAATGGGAGGACCACGACAGGCTGTTCACCAAATGGAACGGCGCACCTATGAATCCGCAGACTCCCTTTGAGTGGCTTCAGGGCTACTGCGAGCGCATCGGAATACCGTTTCGAAATATTCACTCTCTACGTCACCTCCATGCCTCGCTATTGATTTTTGAGGGTGTGGACGTTGTAGCGGTGTCCGCAGATATGGGACATAGCGTTGTTGGAACGACCTTAAATTTATATTCCCATATGTTCCAAGAGGCGAGAGCACGCAACTGCGATGCGATAAGCAACGCTCTAAGCTTCACGAACGAGGTTAAAGCGAAAGAAGAAAAGCACTCCGAGGACAGCACAGAGGGCACCTACGAAGATGAGGACGAGCAGGAAGAAGAACAGTTCGGACAAGTTTTCGGGGCATAAAAATAACCGCAGGGCACAAGCCTTGCGGGGTACATAGAACACAGCCAAGAGGTAGTCGAAAGCGGTTATTTTCAAAATAAGTGGCAGATAAGTGGTTGAGTGGATTTTAGGGAAAAATAAAAACTCAGAAACAACGCATTTACGCTGTTTCCGAGCATATGATTTGGTGACCCGTACGGGAATTGAACCCATGATTCCGCCGTGAAAGGGCGGCGTCTTAACCTCTTGACCAACGGGCCGATTTTTCGCTATGAGAAATGTGGTAGCGGTAACTGGATTTGAACCGGTGACACCCTGGGTATGAACCAAGTGCTCTAGCCAACTGAGCTATACCGCCATATGCGTTTCTCATAGCGACTTGATTATTATACACTATTTATGCCCCGTTGTCAACCTTTTTTGCGCAAAAAGTTTGGACTTTTTTGATTTTTGCCTTTTTGCACAGTATTATGCTTTCACTAAAAAAGCAAATGCGTCATTTTGCATAATTTTTGTGTGCAGCTACAATATAGGAAGTGTAAAATAAGAATATTTTACATGAATTTTGCTTAAAACTCTTTAACAGTTTGCCGTTTTGTGATATAATATATTAAATCAGTATAGATGTTTTGATATCATAATAAAAGGAGTATGGCACAATGAAAAATGTGTTTATGAATAGAGAGCTGTCATGGCTGAAATTTAATGAAAGAGTCCTTGAGGAAGCTGAGCGTGAGTGCGTGCCACTCTGTGAAAGACTTTCTTTTGCTTCTATCTATCAGAGCAATCTGGACGAGTTCTTTATGGTCCGTGTAGGCTCGCTTACTGACCAGATGGAGGTCGATCCAGACAGCAGGGAAAATAAAACAAATATGACCGCTAAGGAACAGCTCAAAGCCGTTATCGCTAGAGTGGGCGAGCTTAACGAGCGTAAAAATAAGATATACGCTGACCTTATGAAGAAAATAGCCGAGCAGGGCGTTGCTCTTGTTGATTTTTCCAAGCTTACAGCGGAGGAAAATTCTCAGTTGGAGCAGTATTTTCTCAATCAGATAGCTCCGCTCCTGTCGCCTATGGTGGTGGGAAAAAGACAGCCTTTCCCTTTCCTTAAAAATAAGGATATCTATGCCGCAGTTGTCCTTGAAAGCAAAAATTCCAAGGAGAAGCTGGGTGTTATCTCCTGCGGAAGTGAGGTCTTTCCAAGACTTATAAAGGTCGGTTCAACAGGCAAGTATATGCTCTCTGAGGAGCTTATCCTCCACTATGTACCTAAAATTTTCAAGGGCTACACCGTCAAGTCAAAGTCGCTTATAAGAGTTACAAGAAATGCTGATATCGACGCTGATGCACTTTACGACGAAGATCTTGATTACCGTGAGTTCATGGCTGACCTTATCAAGAAAAGAAAGCGTCTTGCACCTGTCAGACTGGAGCTTTCAAGACAGCTTGATAACAATATCGTTGACCTGCTCTGCAAACAGCTTGAAGTGAATAAAAAATCTGTTTTCAGAAACAGCACTCCTCTTGATCTGTCATTCCTGTTCCAGATACAGGATATACTCAGACAGAAAACCGAGCTTTTCTATAAAAAGAGAGTTCCGCAGAGGTTTACTGCCTTTGACGATAACAAGCCTATACTGCCGCAGATAAAAAAGAAAGACAGACTGCTTTCTTATCCTTTTGATAGCATAAAGCCTTTTATCAATATGCTCCGTGAGGCGGCTGACGATAAAAATGTGGTGTCTATAAAAATGACATTGTATCGTGTGGCAAAGCACAGTGAGGTGGTCGAAGCCCTTTGTGAAGCCGCAGAGAACGGCAAGGACGTTCTTGTATTGGTGGAGCTTAAGGCGAGATTTGATGAGGAAAATAATATCGAGTGGTCACGCCGACTCGAAAAGGCTGGCTGTACTGTTATCTATGGTCTGGAGGGCTATAAGGTACATTCAAAGCTTTGCCTTATCACAAAGCGTTCAGGCACAAAGACCGAGTATTATACTCAGATAGGCACTGGAAACTACAACGAGAAAACTTCAAGACTTTATACCGACCTGTCTGTTATGACCTGCGATAAGGACATCGCAAAGGACGCTATAGACGTGTTCAATGCTCTTGCTTCTGACGATACTGTAAAGAGCGTTGACAAGCTTCTTGTTGCACCGAATTGTCTGCAAAACAAGGTGCTTGATATGATAGACGAGCAGATAGCCATAGCACAATCAGGGGGAGAGGGCTATATAGGCGTGAAGATAAATTCTCTCACTGATAAGAAGATAATCGACAGATTTATCGAAGCTTCAAGAGCAGGCGTTAAGATAGACCTTGTGGTAAGAGGCATATGCTGTCTTATCCCAGGCGTTGAGGGCGAAACCGACAACATCAGGATAATAAGCATTGTAGGACGTTTTCTTGAACATTCCCGTATCTATATGTTTGGCAAGGGCGAGGAAAGAAAGATATATATTGCTTCCGCAGACTTTATGACAAGAAATACCCTCAGACGTGTTGAGGTCGCTACACCTATTCTTGACGAGGATATCAAGTCTCAGATAAGCATGATGTTCGACAAAATGCTTGCAGATAATTGTCAATCAAGAGAGCTTGACTCTGACGGGGAATATACCCTTGTTTCAGACGGCAAAGAGCCGCTCAATTCTCAGGAACTTTTCTATGACCTTGCCTATGAAAGAGCTTCAAAGGCGGAGGTCGAGGATAAATGACCATATTTGCCCTGAAGGGTTCACTTGAAGAAATAACACCGGCACAGCTAAGCGAACAAACTTGCTCAGCTGTGTTTATTACCGACTCTGCTCACGCAGAGGAAACCCTCAGAACGGCGAACATAACCTACGAGGGCGTGATATCCCTGCGTGACGTTGTGTTCTGTAAGATAGAATCACAGCCTTTCTGTCTGGCAGGCACGCTTTCTATCCCCAAGCTTCTTGACATAAAGGGAAGCCGACACAGGATACAGTTTTTTATTGACAACAAAAACATGGTGATAATAGACGATGAGGAGTTCTCGCTCAGGTTAGTCCAACGCATACAGAGAAGCAGGCATAATCAGGGAGAGAGCAGGGAGCATTTTATCTACAATTTTTTCAGCGAATTTATGCTCCGTGACACCGAGCTTCTTGCGGAACATGAGCAAAAGCTTATGGAGCTTGAGGAAAACGTAAACGATGGCAAGACGGACGATTTTCTTGAAACCATAACGCCTATCAGAAAAGAGCTTCTTATTTTGAGAAGCTACTATGATGAAATAATGGATCTGGGCAGAGAGCTTGAAGAGGACGAGAACGGCTTCTTTGAGAAAAAGCAGAAAAAATATTTCGGCACTATCTCAGACCGTGCCGACAGGCTCATGGGCAGAACTGTACATCTTCTTGAATATGCAACGCAGGTGCGAGACGCTTATCAGTCCCATGTCAATGCTCAGCAGAACAAGAATATGGAGTTTCTTACGGTCATATCCACTATATTTTTCCCTCTGACCCTTATCACAGGCTGGTATGGCATGAACTTTCAGAATATGCCCGAACTTAAAGAGGGGTATCCGGGTGTTATAGCCCTTAGTGTAATAGTAGTGATAGTGTGTATAATCTTTTTCAAACGAAAGAAAATGCTTTAAGGCGGACTTTGTTCCGCCTTTTTTTCGTGCTAAAGGTCAGAAATGGCGGTAAATTCATATTTCACCTCTTGAATTTGGATAATAATTGTGCTATAATAACTTTATATTTGCGAAAAGAGGTGACTTGTCTGAATAAAGAATTACTGCTATTGCTGTTGAAGCTGGCAGCAGGCTGTGTCGTAATAATGACCTTTATCGTCATTGCCTGCCTTATCACTCCCAAAATAGCACGATTTATTGAAAAACGTCACCCTGAGCTTGCCGAAAAGGACGATCCCGAAAGGGTGGACGGTGAGGATACAGGGAATGATCCTGAGAACTATAAAGTACAGGGCATATTTGATAAGTCCCACCTTGATGACTGGGATCCAAACTATAAAATATATAATGAGGATATTTACGCCTTTAATTTCAAGAAGAAAAAGAAAAACGGCAGTGCCGCTCCTCCTGCGAACAGCAGCGAAAAGGACGACAATGCCTGAATGATATAAGAAAGAGGTTTTATAAATGGCTAAGGATAAGAAAATGGTTGACGCGATAACCTCCATGGACGAGGATTTCGCAAAGTGGTATACTGATATATGTATGAAGGCTGAGCTTGTTTCATACACAAGCGTAAAGGGCTGTATGGTAATAAGACCTTACGGCTACGCAATATGGGAGAATATCCAACATATACTTGACACAAAGTTCAAGGAGCTTGGTCATGAAAATGTTTGCATGCCTATGTTTATCCCTGAGAGCCTGCTTCAGAAGGAGAAAGACCACGTTGAGGGCTTTGCTCCTGAGGTAGCTTGGGTAACATACGGCGGAAGTGAAAAGCTTGAAGACAGACTTTGCGTAAGACCGACGTCTGAAACGCTTTTCTGCGAGCATTATGCTAATATAGTTCATTCCTACAGAGATCTTCCTAAGCTTTACAATCAGTGGGTATCTGTTGTACGTTGGGAAAAAACAACAAGACCATTTCTTCGTTCAAGAGAGTTCCTGTGGCAGGAGGGTCATACTATCCACGAGACACCTGAGGAGGCTATCGAGGAGACAGAGAGAATGCTCAACGTATACGCTGATTTCTGCGAGAAGCAGCTTGCTATGCCGGTCGTAAAGGGCAGAAAGACAGAGAGCGACAAGTTCGCAGGTGCAGAAGCAACGTACGCTATTGAGGCTCTTATGCACGACGGCAAGGCTTTGCAGGCAGGCACTTCGCATTACTTTGGCGATGGCTTTGCAAAGGCTTTCGATATCACTTATACTGGAAGAGATAATAAGCTTGCACACCCATTCCAGACATCATGGGGCGTTACGACAAGGCTTATCGGTGCAGTTATAATGACACACGGCGACGATAACGGACTTGTTCTGCCACCTGCTGTTGCACCTGTTCAGGTAGTTATCGTACCTATAGCACAGCACAAAGAGGGCGTTCTTGACAAGGCTAACGAGCTTTACAACACACTTAAAAATGCAGGCATAAGAGTTAAGCTCGACGATTCAGAGCAGTCACCTGGCTGGAAGTTTGCACAGTATGAGATGAAGGGCGTTCCTGTAAGACTTGAAATTGGTCCAAAGGATATTGAGAACGATCAGTGTGTGCTTGTTACAAGACACAACAGAGAAAAGGTATTCTGCAAGCTTGGTGAGCTTGTTGAAACTGTAAATGAAAGACTTCAGGCTGTTCATGATGGCCTTTATGCGAAGGCACTTGAAAACAGAGAAAGACGTACCTATGTTTGCAAGACACTTGACGAGATAACAAAGGCTCTTGAGGAAAAGGGCGACGGCTTTGTTAAGGCAATGTGGTGCGGCGATGAAGCTTGCGAGGATAAGGTAAAGGAACTCACAGGAGTAGGTTCAAGATGTATCCCGTTCGAGCAGGAAGAGATAGCAGATACCTGCGTATGCTGTGGAAAGCCTGCGAAGCATATGGTGCTTTGGGGCAAGGCTTATTAATAGGCTTTTTGGATAAAAAATATCGGGTGGCTGTCAATTTGTTATTGGCAGTCACCCGTTTTTTTGTTTGTGATTTTTAGCTGTTTGCTTGGACAAGACTCTTTATTATCGGTATGATAAGGCAGAGCATATATACTATAGTGGCAGGGTTTGTAAAGACGTATCTGCGACATTCTTTCGGTGTAAGCACGTTTTTGCTGTCATCAATGATAAGCTTTTTAAGGCTTGTGAAAAGAACCATAAAGCCCACCAGACCTATGACTATCTCAGCAACGCTCATGAATGTTTCATAGTGTTCAAGTCCTATCGCATCAGATATGGACGAGAAGTTTGCAAGCAGATTGTTTAGACAGTGTATTATAACTGTTGGCAGTATCGAGCCGCACTTTGCGGCGATAATAGCGTAAACAAGTCCTGTGCCGAATGCCGAAGCCGCCTGAGGAATATTTCCATGCATAAGTCCGAATGCAAGCGCTGAGAAAAGCACCGCCGCACCCCTTCCGTATGGGCTTAGAGCCGTGAGGATCGCTCCACGGTAGATAAATTCCTCCACGATAGGGGCTATTATCACAACGTATGAGAACTGCACTATTACTGCAATGGCAGAGGGCTGATGAATGGAAAAATCGCTTGTGGGAACTGTCACTCCGTTTTGACCAAGTATACCCGTGAGGATAGATATGAGCTGTGACAGCAGAATGTTTATCACAAAGCAGGCTGAAAACCATTTTAACCCTTTTACTGCCGTGCCTTTTTTCGGCTTTATGAAGCTTGATTCTCGTTTTCGGAAAAGTATAGCAAAAACTATCCCAAAAACAAGCACGCTCATAAGAGTGATAAACAAATTTGCCGTCATGGAAAAAGTAGTTGAACTTATAAAAGCGGTCTGCTTTTTCAGATAGCTGAGAACTGCCGAGTAGCTAAGAGTGAATTTTCCTGAGTGGTAAGTGTATGCAACGTAAAAGAATAACACTGCGAATATCCTGTTTAGCAGGTTGTATAAAATGAGCAGAAGTGAAATTTTCACGCAATCTATAGTAAGAAGTTTCTTTTCCTGCTGTTTTTCAGGGGTCAGCAGAGAAACAGACTTTTTGGTAGTCAAATATTATTCCTCCCTTGTTCGGTCTTATCTATATATTATAACACACAACATGGTGCTTTTGCAAATGGTATTTTGTCAGGTATGTGATGAAATGTTATGGATTTGTAAATAAATAAGAGAAATTTTGTGATAACTATTGCATTTTATCAACCTTGTTGTATAATATAATTAGCACTCAAATAGATAGAGTGCTAATTATATGGAACAGTATTCAAAGAAAGTAAAATATTATTAAGGAAAGGTCGAGATTTTATGCAGACAAAAGAATTTAAGGCAGAATCCAAAAGACTGCTTGATATGATGATCAATTCGATCTACACTCATAAGGAGATTTTTCTCAGAGAGATAATCTCAAATGCAAGCGACGCTATTGATAAGCTGTATTTCAAGTCCCTGACAGACACTTCTGTGGGAATGAAAAAGAGCGACTTCGCTATCAATATCGCTATCGACAAGGAAAACAGAACGCTTACAGTTTCTGATAACGGCATCGGTATGACTGAGGAAGATCTTGAAAACAACCTTGGTACTATCGCAAACTCAGGCTCGTTCGCTTTCAAGAAAGACAATGACCTTGGGGATGATGTTGATATCATCGGTCAGTTCGGTGTAGGCTTCTATTCTACTTTTATGGTAGCAAAGGAAGTTACCGTTGTAACAAAGGCTTTTGGCAGCGATCAGGCTTACAAGTGGACATCTGACGGTGTTGAGGGCTACACAATAGAAGAGTGTGACAAGCCTGACGGCGTCGGCACAACTATCACACTTAAACTCAAGGACGATACTGATGACGAGAAGTATTCAACATATCTTGATCAGTATCAGATACAGTCACTTGTAAAGAAATATTCTGACTACATCAGATTCCCTATCAGAATGGAAGTCGAGCATACTCATTATAATGAGGAGGGTAAAGAGCCTGAGGTACACAAGGCTATCGAAACCCTTAACAGCATGACCCCTATCTGGAAGAAGAACAAGAGCGAGCTAAAGGACGAGGATTACAACAACTTCTATATGGAGAAGTTCGGCGACTATGAGCCACCTGTTGCACATATCCATTCAAAGAACGAGGGCGTTGCCACATATGACGCACTGCTTTATATACCTGCCCGTGCGCCTTTTGACTATTACTCAAAGGACTATGAAAAGGGACTCCAGCTTTATTCAAGCGGTGTAATGATAATGGAAAAGTGTGCAGACCTGCTTCCTGACTGGTTCAGCTTTGTAAAGGGTGTTGTTGACTCTGAGGATCTCTCACTGAACATCTCCCGTGAGCTTTTACAGCAGGACAGACAGCTCAAGATAATCGCAAAGAACCTTGAAAAGTCCATAAAGAACGAGCTTGCAAAGCTTCTGAAAAACGATCGTGAGAAGTATGAGAAGTTCTACAGCGTATTCGGGCTTCAGTTCAAGTTTGGCATTTATCAGTCATACGGCGCTGCAAACGAAACTCTGAAAGATCTCCTTATGTTCCCGTCCTCATTTGACGGCAAGAACGTTACACTCAAAGAGTATGTTTCAAGAATGAAAGAAGATCAGAAAGAGATCTACTATGCCTGCGGCGAAACAAAGGAAAGGATCGAAATGCTCCCTCAGCTTGAAAAGATCAAGGATAAGGGCTATGAAGTTCTTTACTTTACACAGGACGTTGACGAGTTCGCTATCAAGGTGATGATAAACTATGACGGCAAGCCTTTCAAGTCCATAAGCGACGCTGATCTCGACCTTGACACAGAGGAAGAAAAGGAAGAGGCTAAAAAGCTTGACGAAGAGAACAAGGATATGTTCACTTTCATGCAGGAAGCTATCGCTGACAAGGTAAAGACAGTTCGTCTTTCAAAGAAGCTTAAAACTCACCCTGTTTGTCTTTCATCAGACGGCAGCATAACTATCGAAATGGAGAAGGTCCTCAACGCTATGCCTCAGAATGACGGCAATAAGGTAAAGGCTGAAAAGGCACTGGAGATAAATCCAAATCACCCTATCTTTGAGAAGCTGAAAGACCTCTATGCTAACGATAAGGACAAGCTGAAAGACTATACAAAGCTTCTTTACGATCAAGCTTTGCTTATCGAGGGTATGTCTATCGACAACCCTGTTGAGTTTGCAAACCTTGTTTGCGAGCTTATGACAAAGTAATAAAGCTATACAGATACTCTCTTAACATACCGAAAGCCGTGGGGACAGCAGTGTTTCCACGGCTTTTTGTGCTTTTCAGGCTGATAATTGTAGGTTTTATACAAAACAAAATGAGTTTATTTGTTAAAAAAACAGATTCAGAAAACAAATTTTATGTATGCTGTTGACAAATAAATGCAGGTGTGTTAATATAATTATAGTGAAATTGATACATAACATCTTTTATTGGAGTGTTACCTTTCATTTATAGACTGGGCATGACCAACTTTGTACGAACATATTGTGTGAGTTCGTATTAAGGTTGGTTTTTTTATTTTATAGGGGGGATTTTTAATGAAAATAATCAAGGTGATAAATAATAACACCGTAAGCGTCATAGACGATAAAGGAAAAGAGCAGATAATCTCAGGAAAGGGAATAGGCTTTGGAAAAAAATACGGCGACGAGCCTGATAAGGATAAGATTCAGAAAATGTATCTTGTCACAGACTCAGAGCTTAGAAAAAGACTTATCGAGTGCCTGACCGAGATACCATATGAGCATATAAAGCTTACGGCAGATCTTGTGGACTATATTTCTTCACATATCGACGGACAGCTAAACGAGTCGCTCATAATAACACTTTCAGACCACATCTCATTTGCCATTGAAAGAAAAAAGCAGGGACTTGAATTTGATAATCCTCTTATGGACGCCATAAGCGACTGCTTCCCGAAGGAGCTTGCTCTTGGAAGATATTGCGTGGCGGAGATATATCAGCGTTTGGGCGTTGAGCTAAGGGGTGATGAAGCGGGCTTTATCGCAATGCACATCATAAACGCAAGGCTCGGCACAAAAATGGAACAGATACAGGATATCACTAAAATGGTGAACAGCTGTGCTGAGATAGCGGACGCTTGTCTGGCAGGGAAGATAAACAAGAACTCGGTGGCATATGAAAGATTTCTTGTGCATTTAAAATATCTTGCGAAAAGACTCTTCAAATCTCAGGAGCTTCCTAATGTTCTCAGCAGGGACGAGGAGTTCGCTGATATCATAAAAAAGAAATTCAAAAAGCAGTATAAATGCGCAAAGCATATGCAGGATCATATTTTGAAGAATTATGCTAAAACTATATCGGAAGATGAAATGATAACTCTTTCGATTCATCTGAAGAAAATAAGCGGATAGGCATTGTTGCCACAGCTTATATATAATGTATTCGCTGCGGTATTATCATTAACGGTACCATAATGATAATTCGCCTGAGATATAATTTTTTTGGAGGATATTATTATTATGAAGGATAAAATTTTCAGCGTATTGCAGCGTGTGGGACGCTCTTTCATGCTCCCTATCGCACTGCTGCCGGTGGCGGGTCTGCTTCTTGGAATAGGCAGTTCTTTCACCAACGCCACAACTATCGAAACCTATCATCTTGGCAAATTCATCTATGAGGGCGGTGTGCTTTACACTATACTTGACATAATGAGCAAAACGGGAAGCGCCGTTTTCGATAACCTTGCGCTTCTGTTTGCAATGGGCGTTGCTATCGGAATGGCAAAGAAGGAAAAAGAAGTCGCAGCCCTTTCGGGTGCTATCGCCTATATCGTAATGAACACCACTATCAGCGCACTTATCACCGCAAAGGGCGGCGTTGAGGCAATGGCAGAAAATTCCACAACGACAGTGCTTGGTATTACCACGCTGCAAATGGGCGTTTTCGGCGGTATCCTTGTAGGACTTGGCGTTGCGGCACTGCACAACAAGTTCTATAAAACAGAACTTCCGCAGGTGCTCTCATTCTTCGGCGGAACAAGATTTGTTCCTATCGTTTCAACTGTCACATACCTTATTGTTGGTATCATAATGTTCTATCTGTGGCCTGTAGTACAGCTTGGTATCTCAAAGCTTGGCGTGCTTGTACTCAACTCAGGTTATGCAGGCACTTGGATATATGGAATACTTGAACGTGCTCTTATCCCGTTCGGACTTCATCACGTTTTCTATATGCCTTTCTGGCAGACAGAGCTTGGCGGCTCGATGATGATAGACGGCAACATGGTAGCAGGCGCACAGAACATCTTCTTTGCAGAGCTTGCTTCAAAGTCAACAGAAGTTTTCTCAGTATCGGCAACAAGATTTATGGCAGGAAAATTCCCGTTCATGATATTTGGTCTTCCTGCTGCAGCATTTGCAATGTACAAAACTGCTCGTCCTGAAAAGAAAAAGGTAGTAGGAAGCTTGCTTCTGTCAGCGGCTCTTACTTCAATGATTACAGGTATAACAGAGCCTTTGGAGTTCACATTCCTGTTCGTTGCACCTCTTATGTACGCTGTTCATTGTGTATTGGCAGGACTTTCCTATATGCTTATGCACATTCTTAACGTTGGCGTTGGAATGACGTTCTCAGGCGGTCTTATAGACATGACCCTCTTCGGAATTTTGCAGGGCAACGCAAAGACCCACTGGATATGGATAGTTGTTGTGGGGCTTATCTATGCAGTTGTTTACTACTTTGTGTTCTACTTTATGATAACAAAGATGAATCTTAAAACACCTGGCAGAGAGCCTGATGACGTTGAACCTAAGCTTTATCGCAGAAGCGATGTGAACGAGGCTAAGGCGGCAAAGGCAAAGGGCACAGACAAGAGGGCTTCAGACGTTGTAAGTGCAATGATACTCAAAGGCCTTGGCGGCAAGGAAAATCTTTCAGACGTTGACTGCTGTGCAACAAGACTTAGAGTTACAGTAAATGACGCCTCAAAGGTCATGGACGATATGCTCAAAGCCAGCGGTGCTTCAGGCGTTATCCACAAGGGCAACGGCGTTCAGGTCATTTACGGACCAAAGGTCTCAGTTATAAAATCAGATCTTGAGGACTTTATCGATTCACCATACAGCGACGATCCTGACAGCATTATCGGCACTGAGAAAGCTTCTGATAAAATAGAAGAAAAACCGCAGACCGAGGGTGCAGAAAACACAGAAACTAACGGCAAGACAATAACGCTTTACTCCCACATGAACGGCACTGCCGTTAAGCTTGAGGACGTTGAGGACGAGGTGTTCTCACAAAAGATACTGGGCGAGGGCGCAGCCGTTGAGCCGTCAGAGGGCAAGCTTTACGCCCCATGCGACGGAAAAATAGACAGCGTTTTTGACACAAAGCATGCCGTAAATATGGTATCGGACGATGGAGTGGAGATACTTCTCCATATCGGTATCGACACTGTAAAGCTTGGCGGACAGTATTTTGAAGCCCATGTCAGTGACGGTCAAGAAGTCAAGAAAGGCGACTTGCTCATAAGCTTTGATATGGATAAGATAAAAGCCGCAGGCTATAAGGTGACAACGCCTTTGATAATAGGCAACACGGACGATTTTGCGTCTGTTGAACCTGTTGCACAAAACAGCGTTTCGGCAGGAGATATGATCTTGAAGATAAAATAATTATTTGGAGGTATTCATCATGAAAACATTTAGCTACACTATCACAGACGAAGTTGGTATCCACGCAAGACCGGCTGGACTTCTTGCAAAGAAAGCAAAGGAGTTCGAGAGCGTTTGCACTATCGAAAAGGGCGGAAAGAGCGTGAACATCACAAAGCTTATGGCTCTTATGGGTCTTGGCGTTAAGCAGGGCGATACTGTTACTGTTACCTGCGAGGGTGCAGACGAGGACAAGGCTTCCGAAGCACTCAAGGCATTTTTTGAGGAAACACTTTAATTATTATCTGTCAGCTGGGCGGTAAAAGCCGTCCAGCCGACGGGACGTTTCTGCGGTGTGTTCGCAGGAGCGTCCCATCGGCTGGAAAAAGCATGAAAAATAATAAGATCTATGAGAAAAGGGGCGGATATTTATGACTAAGTATACAGGAAAAGGCGTTTACGGTGCGGTAGCAATGGGTAAGATCTCAGTATTCAAAAAGCAGGATACCGCTATAAAACGTATTCACACAGAAGACAGCGAGGGAGAAAAGAAGCGAGTTGCCAAAGCTAAGCAGGCAGCCACAGAACAGCTCCAGAGCATTTATGACAAGGCACTCAGGGAGGTGGGCGAAACAAATGCTCAGATCTTTGAGATACACATGATGATGCTTGAAGATGATGATTATAACGAGTCTATAGAGAATATCATCGACAGCCAGAAAGTCAACGCAGAATATGCA
Source organism: Ruminococcus sp. RTP21198st1_G1_RTP21198_201120 (assembly GCF_040924265.1). Lineage (NCBI taxonomy): Bacteria > Bacillati > Bacillota > Clostridia > Eubacteriales > Oscillospiraceae > Ruminococcus > Ruminococcus sp. RTP21198st1_G1_RTP21198_201120. The sequence continues at coordinate 46,760 of NZ_JBCOMH010000017.1, read as the reverse complement.
GTGGCGGTGACGGCAGACAACTTTGCGGAGATGTTTGCATCTATGGACGATCCTTATATGCAGGCAAGAGCCGCAGATGTAAAGGATATTTCCAACAGGATCATCGCAAACCTCACAGGCAATGTCAGCGACGGCTCAGCAGGTGACGACAAGATGATAGTTTGTGCCGATGATCTTGCACCAAGCGAAACTATATCTCTTGATAAAGACAAGGTGCTTGCCTTCGTTACTGCACATGGCTCGTCAAATTCACATACAGCTATCCTTGCAAGAAATATGAACATACCTGCGGTAATAGGCGTAGGAAGCAAATTTCTGTCTGAAATAAAGGACGGCGACTTTGCTATCGTTGACGGTTTTACAGGGGAGATATTCGTTGACCCAGATGAAAAGACCACCGCTGAGCTTACCGCAAAGCAGAAAGCAGACGAGGAGAAAAAGCGTCTTTTGCAGACCCTCAAAGGCAAGGAGAATGTCACAAAGGACGGTAAAAAGATAAACATTTATGCAAATATCGGAAGCGTTGACAACATCGGTGCTGTGCTTCTCAATGACGCAGGCGGAATAGGTCTTTTCAGAAGCGAGTTTCTCTATCTTGAAAACTCAGATTTCCCTACAGAGGAACAGCAGTTTCATGCTTATAAGCGTGTTCTTGAGAGCATGGCAGGGAAAAAGGTCATCATAAGAACGCTCGATATCGGTGCTGACAAGCAGGTGGATTATTTCGGTCTGAAAAAAGAGGAAAACCCTGCACTTGGCTACAGAGCAATAAGAATTTGTCTTACCAGACCTGAGATATTCAAAACTCAGCTCAGAGCACTTTTCAGAGCTTCCGTATACGGCAATCTGGGCATAATGTTCCCTATGATAACAAGCGTTTCAGAGGTAGAAAAAGCCCTTGCTATGTGTGGCGAAGTCAAGGCTGAGCTTAAAGAACAGGGTATAACAGTTTCTGACAGCGTTGAGCTTGGCATCATGATAGAGACCCCTGCGGCGGCTATCATAAGCGATAAGCTTGCAAAGCTTGTGGACTTTTTCAGCGTTGGCACTAACGACCTCACTCAGTATACCCTTGCTTGCGACAGACAGAACCCTGATATAGAGCAGTTCTGCGACACTCACCATGAGGCTATACTCAGACTTATTGAGATGTCCGCAGAGAATGCCCACAAGAACGGCGCATGGATAGGTATATGCGGTGAGCTTGCGGCTGACACTACTCTCACAGAAACCTTCCTGAGAATGGGCATTGACGAGCTTTCAGTTTCTCCGACCTTTGTTCTTAAGGTAAGGGACGCTGTAAGAAATATTGACCTCTCCAAATAATTTCTCATAGATCTTCACGCAAAGGACACACCCTCGTTCATATGGACGGGGGTGTGTTCTTTTATTTGACAGATATGCTTAAATGTGCTAAAATATCTTATCGGCACAATCGTGTTTGCACATAAGTTTGTTATCAATGCACAAAAAATAAAAGTAAAATTTGTATACTATTTTGCCATAAAATCTCCCGTGCAGAATCGTATATAAGTTATCGAGGGGTGTGAAAGACTTGACCGACACTGAGTTCGATTTCAGGGTGGAGCTGATCCTGAAAAATGACAAAAACGGGCTTAGGGAGATCTATCAATGCTACGGCAAGGTGATATATAACATCATGCTTGACATTGTGAAAAGTCCTCAGGACGCTGAGGACCTCACATCAGATTTTTTCCTAAAGCTATGGGACACCGCAGGTCAGTACCGAAAGGGAACGGGGCATAAGCGATATCTGACTGTAATGGCGAAAAATCTCGCTCTTGACTTTATCAGAAAAAGGCGGCACGAAATGCCGACCCTTGACGATGATGAAGTAGGGCACAAAGAACAGCAGGACAGTATGCGGGTAGACGACGATGTGATCGGAAAGCTCACCTTCGAGGAGGCTTTGAAGCTGCTTTCAGAGGGCGAAAGGGATATCTTGAACATGAGGCTTGGAATGGATATGACATTTCGTGAGATAAGTCGGGCAGTGGGGAAGCCGCTGGGTACTGTCACATGGAAATACCGTCAGGCTGTTTTCAAACTAAAAAAGACCATAAAGGAGGACAGTATCTATGGCTAAGAACATAAAATTTCTTTACAAAAAGCATATTTCTGATACTGCCCCTGACATGGAAAAGCTCTGGGACAGGATAGATGGACAGCTTGAAAACAAAACGGACAAAGATCAGACACAGATAAAAGTAAGCCGCAGAAATTACAGAAAATTTGCAGCGGCAGTAGCCTCGCTCGTGCTTATTATCGGCGGCGTAAGCCTTTACGCCGATATCCGCTCAGAGTCGGACAGTGTTTCAAAGCATAGCGTAGAAACGGCTGACAAGGCTAGGCTTGAAAACAGAGAAGAAAAGACATACGAACAGCTCAGTTTCAGCCACACAGACACAAAGGCTTATGAGGACAGCTACATTCCAAAGGGCGATGATTATTTCACAGAGGACAGCGTTCTGGAAGATACAGACTTCTTTGCAGATGTGACAGTGCTTTCAGCAAGGCTCGACAGCGACAGCGCACATTACACCCTGAAAATAAACAGCCTTGTATCAAAGACAGGAGAAGAAAGCAAAACAAATATCACCATTGAAAGCTCTACCCCTTATATCATGCAGGAAAACAGAGAATATTTCATACCACTGAGGAAAGAAAACGGCACTTATTCTATGGCCTTTGAAAATGCACCTCAGATAGAAATTTCTCTTGACGGGGATATCGTTTTTCAAAACGGCTGGAAAAGTCTTGACGATGACTCGGGTATTCTTAAAGACTCGCAGAAAAGCAAGAACGATTATTTCTATGACCGAATGAGATATTCCTCGAAAAACGATCTGCAAGACCTGCTTGCTAAGTGGAGGACTATGTAGCTAACAACGCAAGGGCATATCGCCCACGCTATTTTACGGGAGATGACAGCTATGAAAAAGACAACTTCAAACAGCATAAAAAGAAACTTGACCATGACTCTGTCGCTTATGATGACGGCGACAATGCTTGCTTCATGCGGAAGCGGTTATGACGGCTCGGAGAGCAGAAAGAGCGGCAGCTATAACAATGAAAGAACAACTACGGGAAACTACAGATACAGCAATGTTACAGCCGGAGATACTGACGGCACGGCGAATATAGGAGGGGGTTACAATACCGAGGAATATAACCACCTGACGGAAAACGGCTATAAGCTCGTTTCAGACGAACCGCTTTCCACCTTTTCCACAGACGTTGACACGGCTTCCTACACAAACGTGAGAAGAATGATAAATGATGGCTGGGAGGTCGACCCTGACGCTGTTAGAACAGAGGAGTTCATAAACTATTTCAAGTATGACTATGAAAAGCCTACGGAGGGCGCGGTGTCTATAAATACCGAGCTTTCTGATTGTCCTTGGAACAGTGAAGCAAAGCTTATGCTGGTGGGGCTTCAGGCAAGGGAAGCAAAGGTCAAGGACGTTCCTACAAACCTTGTTTTCCTCATAGACGTGAGCGGCTCAATGGAGGACGAGGATAAGCTTCCTCTTGTTCAGCAGGCTTTCTCAATGCTTGCTGAAAACCTTGGGGCTGATGACAGAGTTTCTATCGTCACTTATGCAGGCAGCGACAGCGTTGTTCTTGAGGGCGAAAGTGGCGACAACAGCGAGGAGATAGTTTCAGCACTTAACAGCCTGTCAGCAGGCGGCTCGACAGCAGGTGCGGCAGGAATTACCACAGCTTACAAGCTTGCAGAGGAGTATTTCATAGAGGACGGCAACAACAGAGTTATCCTTGCAACTGACGGCGATCTGAACGTTGGTCTGTCAAGTGAAGAAGAGCTTACCGACCTTATATCACAAAAGCGTGACTCAGGGGTATATCTCTCAGTGCTTGGCTTCGGCTCAGGAAACTATAAGGATAACAGGCTTGAAGCCCTTGCTGATAACGGCAACGGAAACTATGCTTATATCGACAGCGTTGACGAAGCAAAAAGAGTGCTTGTAACAGAAATGAGCGGAACTCTTTTCACTGTCGCAAAGGACGCAAAGGTGCAGATAGAGTTTAATCCCGAAAATGTTTCAGCATACAGGCTGGTGGGCTATGAAAACAGAATTCTCAATGACGAAGACTTTGAAGACGATACAAAGGACGCAGGCGATATCGGCTCGGGTCAGCAGGTCACGGTTTTGTATGAGATAGTGCCAAATAACGGCAATGAAAAGTCGCTGAAATATCAGGATAACGAGAGCAAGGCTGAAACCAACGAGCTCAGCGGAGAAATGCTCACAGTTTCAGTGAGGTATAAAGACCCGGAGGCGAGCGAAAGCAAGCTTATAGACAAGTCTGTTATGTGTTCTGACTATACAGAGGCTGTGTCACAGAATTTTGCAAAGGCTTGCTCTGCGGCAGAGTTTGCAATGTTGCTTAGAAACAGCGACTATGCAAGCGGTCTTACCGCTCAGGGCGTTGTGGATTATATGGAACAAAACAATGTTGACAACAGCGAGCTTTTTGAACTCATATACAAATATATGCAAAACGGCACAGGCAGCGAGGCAAGCTACTGGTAAAAAACTAAATCAAGGGGGTGCTGCATGGTCAGCACCCCTTTGGACCATAAAATTTACCTCTTGCATAGAAATCTGCACCTGTCAGCCAAAAGAGGTTTACATGAAAAGAAAAATAGATTATAATAAGGCTGTCAGATAAAACGGGGGTGAAAGCGTGAAGGTCAGGATAGAGATAGACGAGAATATGTCTGAAGACGAGATAGTCATAAGGTGCGCCCAGCCCGATGAACGTGTGCTTAAAATGAAAAGGGCGGCTGAGTCCGCTGAGAGCGAGCCTGAGATAGCTTTTTTCAAAGACGCAGTTCAGTTCTATCCTCCCCTTGATTCCATACTGTTTTTTGAAACAGGGGAACATAATCTTAACGCTCATACCTCTGACGACGTTTTTCAAGTGAAAATGAAACTTTTCGAGCTTGAAGAGATACTTCCACGAAAGTTCGTGCGGGTGTCAAAATCAGCAATCGTGAATGTAAAGCACATCTATTCCGTTGAGCGAAACATAACCTCTGCAAGCCTTATAAGCTTTGCAGGCACTCACAAACAGCTTTACGCCTCACGAAGCTATTACAAGCTTTTGAAGCTCAGACTTGGAGAAAGGAGATTTCTATGAAAAACAAAAATCTTATATGGGGCTTGTTCTTTATCCTTGCAGGCGTTGCGCTTATCCTTGACCGCACAGGTCTGCTTGGAAGTGTAAGCGTGTGGAGCGTTGTGATCTCACTGCTCCTCGTTCCTGTTATCGTAACGAGCGTCAGACACCTTAACTTCTGGGGAATATTCTTCCCTATGGCTATCATGGCGATACTCTTTGACGAAACTCTCGGTATCGAGAAGTTCACCCCATGGCCTGTTTTGGGTGCGGCACTGCTTCTCAGCGTGGGATTTTCATTTATTTTCCCTTACCGCTACAGGTTTACACAAAGCAAGTGGACCACCCACACTACCGATAATCCTGCATGGGATAAATCCTCAGACAACGGGGAATATGTGCGTATCGACGCAAAATTTTCAGGCTGCACAAAATATATAACCTCAAAGGTATTGAAAAGAGTTGACATAAGCTGCCGTTACAGCGGTATGGAGGTGTACTTTGATTCTGCCGATATGGCAGGAAACGAAGTCGAGCTGAATGTTGATGTGCTTTGCGGCGGAGTGGAGCTTTATATCCCGAAGAACTGGGGCATAAAGGTGGAAGCCGACTGCGTTCTTGGCGGAATAGACCAGCCTAACGGAGCTTATGATGAAAAAGAAAAGATCCTTATCATAAAGGGCAGAGCAAAGATCGCAGGAATAGATATAACATATGTTTAGTCTTATGTGAAAGAACAAAAGTAAAAGCTGCGGAGGGAAAACTCCGCAGCTTTTTGTATGTCTGATTATTCTTGAAGTATCATCTTGTCTGAAAGTTCGTCCTCGGCGGTGTCGGAATAAAGCTTCATAAGCTTTTCCACCGTCATGTTTGCTCTCTGCTCGCCCTCGATAGTAAGAAGCAGTTTGCCTTGGCTCATTACGATAGTCTTGTTGCCGTATTCAATGGCATTTGAAATGTTGTGTGTTATCATAAGAGTAGTCAGTGCGTTTTCTTTTACTATTTTTTCGGTTATCCTCATGACCTTTTCTGCGGTCTTAGGGTCAAGTGCCGCAGTGTGTTCGTCAAGAAGCAGAAGCTTTGGTGTAACGATAGTCGCCATAAGCAATGTGAGCGCCTGTCGCTGTCCGCCTGAGAGCAAGCCCACAGGCATTTTCATTCTGTCCTCAAGACCTAAGTCAAGCTCCTTGAGTCTTTCTCTGAACACTGAAACGTCCTTTTTCCTGATACCGATAGTCAGCGAACGACGCTTTCCACGGCTGTAGGCAAGGCCGAGATTTTCCTCTATGGTCATGTTTGGCGCAGTTCCTCTCAGCGGGTCTTGGAAAAGCCTGCCTATAGTTCTTGCGCGTTGGTGCTCCTTTAGGTGAGTGATGTTCTTTCCGTCAAGGAATATCTTGCCGGTGTCAGCCTCGTAGCTGCCACTGATAACGTTCATAAGTGTGGATTTTCCTGCACCATTTGAACCTATTACAGTAACGAAATCTCCGTCAGCCACATCAAGGTCTATGTGCTGGAGTGCCTTACGCTCGTTGGCAGTGTTCTTGTTGAAGGTTATGTTTATATTTTCAAGCTTAAGCATTTTAAACCTCCTATTTGTCACTGCATACACGCTTGTATGCCTTTGTGATATACTTCTTGATAGCAGGCAGAGAGATAGCAAGGGCAACTATGCAGGCTGAGAAAAGCTTTGTGTAGTTGCTGTCCATACCGAGATTCATTGCAAAAGCAAGAACAAATCTGTATGCTATCGCACCGAATATCGCCGCAAGTATTCCGCAGAGGATCGAGTGCTTGCTGAAGAATATCTCACCAATAATGATAGAAGCAAGACCTACCACCAGCATACCTGTACCGCTGTTTGAGTCGCCTGCCGAGGAATACTGAGCGTACATTGCGCCTGAAAGGGATACCAAAGCGTTTGCAATGGCAAAGCCCATTATCTTCATTCTGTCTGAGTTTATTGAAGAAGCCCTTACCATGTATTCATTGTCGCCTGTGGCTCTAAGTGACATTCCTGCCTGAGTTTTAAGAAACCAGAAAAGCAGAACAGCCGCAATAACAAGCACGATACCTGCCGCCGCAAGCTTGTAATAGTCGCCGAAATATTTCTGTGCCATTGTAAATATAGTATCTTTCTTATAGAGTGAAATATTAGGTCTGTCCATGATTTTCAGGTTTATGGAGTAAAGAGCCGTCATTGTGATTATTCCTGCAAGTATAGGCTGAACGTTGAGTTTTGTGATAAGTATTCCCGTCACGCTTCCTGCGATAGCTCCTGCAACTATTGACAGCAGTATGCCCTTGATAGGGTCGCCGTTGAAAGCTTGCATAACTGATACTGCAACGCCAAGGGTGAAAGTTCCGTCTACTGATAGGTCAGGGATATCAAGTATCCTGAATGAGATGAATATTCCAAGTGCAAGGATAGAAAAAACAAGACCCTTTTCAAATGTTCCCGTAACAACGCTTTCCGTGAGCTGAGTGTTTATTATCACAAGAAGTAAGATCAAAAGCACAGCTTTCGGTATAAGCGAGATAACTGTTTTCTTATTCAGTTTCATATAATTTTCCTTTCAATAAAAAATAGCAGGGAGCGAAAGTCCCGCTCCCTACTATTATACTATGTTTGATTTGATTTTGCAATAGTTTAATTAAAGTAAACTGTCTTTTCTCCGTTTGCAATATCGTCAGGAATAGTGATACCGATCGTGTCAGCAGTTGTCTTGTTGATATAAGTGCTGAGGTCTTCGTTGAATACCTTTATTGGTATCTCGGAAGCCTTCTTTTCACCGCTGAGTATCTGAGCTGCCATGTTTGCAGTTTCCTTTCCAAGGTCGGAATACTCGATACCAACAGTGCCAAGACCGCCGTCCATTACCATTGAGTCAGCGCCAACGAACATTGGAACCTTCGCCTTGTTCATAACTTCTGTAACTGTACCCATAGCGCCTGCGATAGTGTTGTCGTTAGGTGAGAATACAGCGTCGCACTTTGCGGCAAGGTTCTGAGCAGCTTCCTGCACCTCGGATGTGTTTGAAGCAGCGCCTTCGATAACAGTGATACCCTTTTCCTCACAGTAAGCCTTTACTTCTTTAAGGGTAGAAACTGAGTTGTCCTCGCCTGTGTTGTAAAGATAACCGAGAGTTTTTATTTCAGGCTTCATTTCAAGCGCAAAGTCAAGTATCTTTGTGATAGCGAGCTTGTCAGATGTGCCTGTGATGTTTGCCCCTGTGCTTTCAAGCGAGTCACAAAGACCTGCACCGATAGGGTCTGTTACTGCGGAGAATACTACAGGTATCTCCTCAGAGTATGGAGCTGCGAGCTGTGCGCATGGTGTTGTGATAGCGATGATGATATCGTCACCGTCAGCCTTGAACTGGTCGAGTATTTGCTGAACAGTTGTTGACTCGTTATTAGCCTGCTGAGCGTCGATAGTGCAGTTTTTGCCGTCAACATAGCCAAGCTCTGCAAGTCTGTCAATAACAGCATCTCTGATAGTGTTGAGAGATGTATGCTCCATTATCTGAACAATGCCTATCTTATAGTGCTTTTCTGATGAGCCGCCTGCCTTTGAATCGTTGGAGGAGTCCTCCTTAACGCCGCATGACGCAAGAGCAGCCACAGCCATTACCGCTGCAGCGGCAAGTGCCAGAACTTTTCTTAACTTCATATATGTACCATTCCTTTCGTATTTACGGGGATTTTACCCTACTACTCTATTAAAGCACAGCCGTAAAAGTTTGTCAAGTAAAAGTTAAAAGGATTGTAGAAATAGTAAAAGCCACAGAGAAAATCCCCATGGATTTTGTATGTTTTGCAGTTGGTTGACAGAAATGTGAAAAAAGGCTATAATGATATCTGTAGTATTGCAGAGCAGGAGGTTTTGTATTGGGACTAAAAAGGGCTTTCGTGATAGGGCTTTGTCTTGCGGCGGTGGCAGCGGTGGTAATGCTCGCTGCGGTGATAATAAGACCGCCGAAAATATATATAAGCGAGATATGCCCCTCAAACAGCGAAACATCTAAGAAAACAGCTATGCAGGACAAAAACGGAGAACCAAGCGATTGGATAGAGATATATAATCCTACAAATAAAGATATTTCACTTACGGGATTTTCACTTTCAAAAAATGGCGGTGGAGATCAGCCTTTGGGCGGATATGTCATTAAAGCCCATGACTATATAATAGTATACTGCTCGTCAGCAGGCTTTGAAAATGCTGATTTTCCTCACGCTGATTTCAGCATAGGCAAGGTCAGCGAAGCGGAGATAATATTGAAATATGACTCGTTCCAGTGTGAGAGCATAAAAATGCCTAAGCTTAACAAGGGCGTGAGCTATTCTAAAAATGTCAAGGGTGAAATGTACGTTTCAGAGCCTACACCTCTTGCGGCGAATGCAGAGAAAACTATCGGAGATACACCTGTGTTTTCTCAGGCGGCAGGTAGCTATGAAAAGGCTTTTGACCTTGAGATAACCGCAGGAGAGAGTCAGACGGTGTATTATACCACCGACGGCACCGACCCTGCCACGTCAGACACAAGAAAGGTCTATGAAAATGCCCTGAGAATTGACGACAGGTCAGATGATGAAAATGTCCTTTCGGCTTATGACCCTATGAAGATACAGCTTGACTATCGTGACAGCATAAAACTGCCTGCCAAAAGTGCAGTTGATAAAGGCACTGTCATAAGAGCCTGCGCAGAGGGTACAAGCGGAAAGTGCGGAAAAACTGTTACTGCCACTTATTTTGTGGACGTTTCAAGTGCAGATCATAACGATCTGCCTATAGTATCCATTACCACCGATCCTGATGGGCTTTTCAACGAAAAAACGGGCATTTACTGTCTTGGGGACGTATACAAAGAATATGACGAAGAAAATCCCGACCACCCTTGGAACGGCTCTATCCCTGCAAACTACAATCAGCGTGGCAGAGAGTGGGAAAAGGAATGTTATGTTGAGTATTTCGACAGTGAGGGCAACAGCCTTATTTCTCAGGATTGCGGCATAAGGATACAAGGTGGCTGGTCTAGGGCGGATTATCAAAAGTCGTTCAGGCTTTATGCTCGAAACGATTACGGCAAAAGCTCTTTTGATACAGCTTTCTGGGATAGCTTTACAGATGTAAACGGCGAGGCTATCACCTCCTGCAAGACCTTTGTGCTTAGAAACGGCGGAAATGACGCCAATTACTCAAAGTTCAAGGACATGATGATACAAAATATGGTGTCAGGCAGAGGTGTTGAAACTCAGCAGGGAACAGCCTGCGTGGTGTTTATAGACGGTGAATACTGGGGACTTTATACCTTGCAGTCGGATTACAGCGACAGATATTTTGCGGATAGATATAATGTTGCAAAAAGCAACGTTGTCATGTATAAAAATGATAAGCTGAGCGAGGGTGAGGCTGAGGACGAAAAGCTTTTCAATGATATGTATAAGTTTATCACAGAAAACGATATGTCCATTGAGGAGAATTATCGCAAAGCCTGCGCAATGATAGATATGGATAACCTTGTGGAGTATGCCGCCACGGAAATGTATATCTTCAATGACGATTGGCCGCAGAACAACTATGCTTGCTGGCGCACAAGAACCATAGAGCAGGGCAATAGCTATGCAGATGGCAGATGGCGCTTTGTGCTTTTCGACACGGAATCGTCATGCTCGCATTATAACGAGAAGGATCTGGAAACAAATATGTTCTCGTATCTTAGAAGCCAAAGCTATACAAAGTTTGGCGGAATACTTTGCAGCCTTATAGATAACGAGGAATTTGATTTGAAGCTCACCTCGGCAATGTGTCAGCTTGGAAGCGTGAACTTTACTGCGGAGCGGTTCGGGGAGTATCTCGAATATTATAAGAATATCTATTACGGCGAGCTTGATAATTATTTCGACCGTTTTCCAACATGGGCAAACCTTGCGAAAGCTACAGACCCTATGATAATACGTTGGCAGAATTTTATTGAGGGAAGATATGATAAAGTGCTTGGCTATCTTGAAAGAGAGTTTGACTATTATGAGCGCAGAACAGTGAAGATATCAGCGGATAACGAGCAGGGAAGCGTTTTGATAGGGGGCGTTGAAATAGAAAGTGATTATAGCGGCACATATTTTGACGGCTGTGAGATAAAATTGAACGCACAAGCAAAATCAGGCTGGCATTTTGACCATTGGGAGGGCGTAAATGGCGATAATACCCAATCGGAGATAAAGGCTAAGGTGAATGGTGATATGAATATCAAAGCCGTTTTTGAAAAAGATATTGTTTAGCATAAAAAAGGTCTGTCACCAAAATCAAGTGACAGACCTTTTACTATATAACTTAACCTGCAAAATCAATATCTACAGAGCATATCTCAGCGTCAGTTCCTACCCTCATGAAAGTGCCGTATACACCAACACCAGAGGTGACAATGGAGTACATATTATCTTTCTTTATCATGCCACATGGGTTTTCCCAGAAAAGACCTATTGTCAGATTGCCTGGGAAAAGCTGCCCGTCATGTGTGTGACCTGAGAAATCTATGTCCGCACCTGCGTCAGCGGTCTTTTGAAGCTCGTCAGGCTCGTGGGAAAGCACGAATATCGGCTTGGTCTTGTCAAGATCTTTCGTAAGCTCTGATATCTCTGCACGAGTGCCGTCCTCAGTACCGGGCTTGTCAGTGTCACGCCTGCCCACAAGATAAAATTCATCGTTTATCAAAACAGACTCATCATTGATAAGCTTTATGTTACACTCTTTCATAAAGTTTGTCATTTTTTCACTATGAAGCTGCTTGCCACCCCAATCGAATGTGAAGCCCATGAGAATTTTTTCATCTATATCGTGGTTGCCGTAGACAGCATAAACACCATATTTGCTCTTTATGGACCTGAGCTGTGCCTTTATACCTTCGGGATCGTCCATGCCGTCATAGCTGTTGTCAAAAATATCTCCTGCTATTATAACAATGTCAGCGTCCTGCTGGTTTATTTTCTCAACCATGTTGGTGATGTGATCCACACCGATAGCGTAACCCATGTGCAGGTCAGCCACAAGCACAGCCTTTAAATGCTTGTCACTGCCGCATGACTTGTTGACAGTTACGCTGTATTCATTTACCTTGATGTTTCGTGCATTGAAAATGCCGTAAAGACAGGTCGCCACCGCACAAGCCACAACCACCGAACCTATGGAAATAACGCTTCCACGGGAAAAAAGCAGCGTGTTTTTGAGCTTCGTGTGCTTTGCGATAAGTCTTAGCAGGTCAAAAAGCACCACATACAAGAGTGAGTAGAGCATAATGCCTATCCAGTATGTAGAAAGTCGCCTTATGACGATAGCAACGGCGGATTTTGGAAGCAGAAAAGCTATAACAGGCGAAAGCGCCATGAAAAGATAGACCACTGCAAAAGGCACTTTGAAACGCAGCCAGTTAAATCTGTGGTTGCAGTGCTTCATCCAGTAGAAAAATCGGAACATCATGTATGATGATACGCCCAGATAAAAGGGCAGAAGAAATAGAAAGATCATTATTATGCCACCTTATAGATAAGTGAGGAATGAGGAGTGAGGAATGAGGAATTAAGGTATCGCCTGCGGCGATGATTTTTTATTCCTCTTTAAATCTCTCCAAAAAGCTGTGTCTGCCCTCGTCATCTTTGTATGCAATGACCTGATTGAGCATAACATTCTCCACACTCTTGAAAATGTTGTATTCCACCTGCGGATTAACAAGCTTTAGCTTTGCGATAAGCTGTTTTATCTCCATACGCTTTGATACTGTCCTGCTGTCAGGTGCGCAGGTGGTGCAGGTGTCGGTGAACTTGCAGGCACACTGTATGAAACGCAGCCCGTTATAGTCACGCCACCTTTTTATGTCGTCCTCTCTTACCATATAGAGAGGTCTTATAAGCTGCATACCCTCAAAATTCGTGCTGTTGAGTTTTGGCATCATTGTCTGTATCTGTCCGCCGTAAAGCATTGACATTAGTATAGTTTCGATAACATCATCATAGTGATGTCCAAGTGCGATCTTGTTACAGCCAAGTTCCTGTGCTTTGCTGTATAAATGACCTCTTCTCATTCGTGCGCACAGATAGCATGGATTTTTCTCCACATTGTATACAGAGTCGAAAATATCAGACTCAAACACTGTTATGGGTATTCCAAGCCGCTTTGCGTTGCGCTCGATTATCTCACGGTTTGCAGGGCTGTAGCCCGGATCCATAACAAGATATTTTACCTCGAAAGGGAACTTGCTGTGGCGGTGAAGCATTTGTATGAGCTTCGCCATGAGCATTGAATCCTTGCCGCCCGATATGCACACCGCTATCCTGTCATTAGGCTTTATAAGCTCATATTCGTTCACAGATTGTGTGAATCTGTTCCATATCTCCTTGCGGAATTTCTTTTGTATGCTCCGCTCAGCGTCCTGTGAGATATCCTCTACGACTTCTTTGGAAAGCTTTTCTCTCAGCCAGCCATAGTAGCCACCCTCCAGGTTTTCAGCGTCATAGCCAAGCTCTCGAAGCTTTTCGGCCTCAGTGTCGCTTATAAGTCCGCTTTTACAGCAGATAAGAAGCTTTTTGTCCTTTGGCAGGTCGCTTTTATCAAGCTTTTCGGCAGGGATGTTCACTGCTCCGTCAATGTGACCATACTCAAAAGAAAGCTCGTCCCTTATATCTATTATCAGCGTGTTGCCGCTTGTGTTTATCATTTGTCAGTTGACCTCCGCAAAATTTATCACTACCCTTTATAATATCACAAAAATCACCGTTTTTCAAGCTTTATGCACAAATACGCAAAAATAAAAAGGCAAAGCCTGATGCTTTGCCTTTTGTTTTATGTCTTGTGTCTGTTTCTTATATAGAATATTATGGATATTGCCGCTACGATAAATTCCGTGACAGGATAAGCAAGCCATACGCCAGTTAATCCTGCTGCCTTGGACATAATGAAAGCCATTGGCACGATAAGAGCAAAGCCCCTTAATATGGTGATGGTCTGGGCTGGTATGATTTTTTCAGAAGCCGCAAAAAATGCAGATATTATTATATTGAAGCCTGAGAAAAACAATCCGGTGAAGTATATTTTCATGCCGTCCTCTGCCATGCGCTGAAGAGAGTCGATATGCTCGCTGTTGAATATAGCGGCGATAGGCGTTGTGAAAAATGCAATAGCAAGGTAAACCATAAGCGCAATCACAAGCTGTGATATAACAGAATATCTCAGCACTGCTCTAAGACGGTCTTTGTTGCCAATGCCGTGAGCAGCACTGATAAGCGGCTGACCGCCTTGTGCGATACCGGTGAATATGGATACAGCCACAATGGAAGTATTCGCTATCACTGCATAAGCTGCAACTCCTGTGTTGCCTGCAAGACCAAGTATTATTATATTGAACGCAAGCACTACGATGCCTGATGAAAGCTCAGTTATAAGCGACTGCACGCCTATGGATAATATGCCGCCAAAAGTTCTCCCTTCGTGCCTTGCCCTGACGATATGGAAGCTGTTCTTTTTGCGGAATTTGTATATGCTCAGTATGCAAAGGCTTATGACAGGCGAAAGCCCTGTTGCAAGGATAGCTCCGAAAATGCCCATATCCAGCGGGAAAATGAACACATAGTCAAGTATTATGTTTGAAAAGCTTCCCGTAAGCATTGCCGCCATTGAAAGCTTTGGGTTTCCGTCATTTCTTATAAAGCAGTTGAAAGTGTCGTTAAGCACAAAGAACGGTCCGAACATCATAAGCACTTTTAGGTAGGTATTAGTCATGCCCACAACGCTGCCCTTTGCACCAAGAAGCTTTGCAAGTGGCATTGAGAAAAACGCTCCGCCCAAAAAGTATATCGCTCCAAGCACCAGAGCCATAAGCAGTGCACAGGTGAAAACTCTGCTTCCTGCTTCGTCACGTCCCTGACTTTTGTATATTGCAAACTTTGTCGCTCCGCCCATGCCGATCATAAGTCCGGTGCCGTGGATAAGGCTGTATATTGGAATGGCGATATTCAGTGCAGTTACGCCGTCTGCACCCATGCCCTTTGCGACAAAGAACGTGTCCGCAAGGATATAGCACGATACACCTATCATTCCAAGAACGTTCAGAGAAGCGTATCTGGCAAAGTCCCTAAGATGTGAATTTTTCTTCATTTTTACCCTCCGTTTATCCCACAAAAAAACGCCGAACACCGCTGTCTTTTAAAGCCTAACGACAGCAGGTCCGACGCAAAACTTCTACCCGGCGGCAGAAGTAAGCCTTAAACATATAAGATTATAACAGAGTATAAAGGCATTGTCAAGAGGTAAATGACTTTGCTTTATGTTAAATAAATGTTAAAAAACGCTCCTTGTGGTTGACAAGTTTTTAACAAAGCTTTATAATGAAATTGACAGAAAGCATATATAATATTATATGACAGCCTTAAAATTTTATATACCGATAACAAAGAAGGGGAAACTATGAATTTAACTCATCTCAGATATATGGTAGAGGTCGAAAGACTTGGGTCTATCACAAAAGCAGCTTCAGCACTTTATATGGGTCAGCCTAACCTTTCAAAAGCCATAAAGGAAATGGAAAGAGAAGTTGGCATACCGATTTTTAAAAGAAGTGCAAAGGGTGTTGTTGCCACAGAAAAGGGCAAACAGTTCCTGCAGTATGCCAAGGCTATACTTGTGCAAATGGATAAAATGGAGAGCCTTTATAAGGATAATGGTGAAAACGCTGTGAACTTCTCTCTGCTTTTGCCAAGGGCAAGCTATATAACCCATGCTTTCACTTGCTTTGTGAACAAGTTAGGCACGAATGTGGAGCTTGACGCAAAAATAAGGGAAACAAACTCCATGGAAGCCATAAACGCAGTGGTGGAATGCGAATATAACATGGGTATAATCCGTTATCCTGTGGCGTATGAGAGCTTTTTCATGTCTATGATAGAAGAGAAAAATCTGAAATATCATAACGTGTGGGAGTTCGATTATGTACTTATCACAAGCGAAAACAGTCAGCTTGCTAAAGAAAAAGAGATAAACGAAACTGTCCTTGATAAATACATAGAGGTATTGCACGGGGATAATATCGTGCCGAATATCTCAGCGACTTATCAGAAGAAAAACGCTGAGCTTAATAATCACAGCAGGCATATTTACGTCTATGAGAGAGGAAGTCAGTTCGATATCCTCTCGGCTTGTCCAGACTCTTTTATGTGGGTAAGTCCTCTGCCAAAGGAGATATTGAAGCGTTATGGCCTTGTGCAGAGAGTTTGTCATAGCTTCAAAAAGACCAATAAGGACGTTCTTATCTATCAGAGCAATTACCGCCTTAGCCATGCGGATCAGATGTTCCTTGATGAGCTTGAAAGGGTAAGAAAAGAGATATCAGAATAATTTTTAGCATAAAAATGCGGGCGAACATGAAAAGTGTTCGTCCGCTTTTTGTTTAACAAGATCTAAGCTCTGAGCATATTATAGGTCAACGTGACTACAGAATATGCCACCGTCCTTTGTAATGTCAATATAGGCATAGCTTGCAGGCTTGCCGTCTCTCGGCTGACCTGCACTGCCGGGGTTTAAAATGTGGATACCCTCCTCATAGGCATAGTAGCGACAGTGTGTGTGTCCGAAAAGTGCTATCTGTGCGCCTATTTCCTTGGCTTTGTAAAAAAGTCTGTCGGTAGAGTATTTCACACCCCACTTGTGGCCATGTGTGAAAAATATCTTTATACCGTCATCGGTCATGTATATGTCATTTTCGGGAGTGAGCGAGGCAAAGTCGCAGTTTCCTGATACGTTTACTATCTTTTTGTCAAGATACTGAACTCTCAGGCTGTCAAGGTCACGTTCGCCGTCACCAAGAAAAATAAACAGGTCGGCGTCGCCGTTTCTCTTGAATATTTTGTGCATTGCAGAATAATTTCCATGAGTATCCGAAAAAACGATTATTCTCATAGTTACACCCCTTTACCAGTTATAACAAGCAATATTATAACATAAATATTTATAAATACTATAGAAAAAAGGAGAATTTTTTATGAGCGCAAAAAACAGCTTCAATTCTATGGATCCAAAAGCCATGCAGGCGCTTCTTGCAGTGGCTTCAAGAAAGCTAGGCACTACTCCTGATGTGCTGAAAGGTCAGCTTGAAAGCGGAGTTTATGACAGGGCGCTTCAGGGTATGCCACAAAACGAGGCTATGATGCTTCAAAAGGCTTTGTCAGATCCGAAAACTGCCGAGAAAATATTGTCCTCACCACAGGCAAGGGCGATATTCAAAAAGCTTCAGGGAAAATAGTATTTTACAGGGCAAAAGCTTGAACAGGCGGTGAAATAATTGGACGATCTGATGAACAAAATACAGAATGTGCTTAATGACGAGGAAAGCATGAAACAGATAAAGGAGCTTGCGGATATGCTCACGGCGGATAACGGCGGACAGGGAGAACAGGGCGGTCAGAGCGAAGCTCCACAAAGCCCCCGGAACATGGACTTTTCTCAGCTTCTCCAAAGCCTAGGCGGCGTTTCTCCTCCTGAGGAAAGCAAGCCTGCGCAAGCGACACAGACAGGGGGGCTTGATATTGCAAAGCTTATGAAGATACAAAGCATTATGCAGTCGGCTTCAAAGCCCGATAAAAATATCCAGCTTCTTCTTGCTCTGCGACCTCTGCTGAAAGAAGAAAATCAGGCGAAAATAGACAGGCTCATAAAAATATTCAAGCTTTTTGCGGTGTATCCCGCACTGAAAGAAAGCGGACTTCTGGGAGGTGATCTGCTTGGCTTATTCTGATGACAATAATTTCACCACCATGCAGGAGGAAGCCATTCGCCGTGTGAGAGAAATGCAAAGGCGTTCACGAAGCATTGTGGGCGTAAGCCCTGATAGCGAGCCTGCATCACCTAAAGCAGAGGAAACCCCTCGCACTCAGAATGTTCATAGCCCACAAAAAGCCCCTCAGAGCAGTTCGCTTTTGAGCGGTCTGCTTGGGGGGAATTTAGGCGATATAAAGATAGACGAGGAAAAAGCCCTTATCGGTCTGCTTATTTACATATTATACAAGCAGGGCGCAGACATAAAGCTTCTTCTGGCGCTTGGTTACCTTCTTCTCTAAAGCGTCCATTCAAGAAGTGCAAGCATAGAAATATCGGAGAAAATATCGGAAAGATAGCTGTCGTCATATATCCTATCCATGTTGTCACCTGAGTATTCTATCTCCTTGCAAAGCTCCTTGACGGTTTCAAAGCGTGCGGGAGCGTCCTGCTCACGACTGAGGTTTATGACCTCTGCGGCAAAAACGAACACTATCATAGCCTTTATTTTTGACAGCAGGTCGAAATCTCTCACAGCTTTAAGAAAATATCTGTATACAAAATACACCGCAAGCTTTTCGTACTCGCCGCTCGTCTGAGCCTTTAAGGGTGCGGAAAGCTTTTTCACAAAGCGGCTTGCGTCCTTTATCTGCTGTGGGAGAATGTCGCCTATAAAGTCAAGACGTTCAAGATATAAAAGCATATTTTCGGCATTTTCCAAAGGCTTTTCAGGAAAAGCCTTTTTCAAGCTCTCCACACGCTCTGCAATTATCTCAGGGTGGGAAAGCTTCTGGGCAATGGCTTTTATCTCCTCTGTATCCTCTTCGTCAAGAGCATATTGTATCTCCGCTGACGCTGAAAGAACGTTCACAAGCCTGTCATGGAGAGAATATTCCCTGTTTTGAAGCAGGTCAATGAAAGCCGTCCGTGCAAAAAGCATGGTTTCAAGAAGCTGGGGATCGAACTCAAGGTCGTCAGGCTCTTCATCTATCTCTTTGGTAAAAAACCTTACAGGCTCATCATCAGAAAGATACATTCTCACAGCTTCTTCGCAGGCAAGTCCCACGCCTGCCTCCTTGTAATCTCCAAACCACTCGTAAAACCTCGGGTGTTCACGGCATATGTCTGAGATGTTTTCCTCACCGTAAGCAAGCTGAACAGAGCAAAGCCCCTTTTCGTTGAGCATAGGGCATTTTCCGTCACAGTGGACAAGATATTTCACGCCCTCGTCTTCTGTAACTGAGTTCACAAACTTCCTGCCTATATCATTGTCAAGCTTTTTGTAAAAGCCGTAGGTGTCCTCGTCTATCTCGATATCCCAATCGGTCATACAGCAGTTGTCAGAACACTGCGAGCCTGTGCAGACAAATTCATCAAATATCTCAGGGTAAAAAAGCTTCATATAAATATCTCCTTATGAGGTGTTGACCTTATTATAATACTAATGCTTTTATCTGTCAACTTTCAGAATAAAAAAAAGGCAGACACCTTGTCCGCCTTTTGTCACTCTTGTGTGAAAACTATCCATTTTATGTTTTTGGGGCTTATCTCGTCAAGATACTCTGACGGCACTGTAACAGTTATCTGCCGTTTTGAAGTCGCCCCTGCCTTGTTCTCAGGTATCTCTTTAGCCACATATATGAAAAGGGAATCCTTGTCCTTGACCGCCCTTACTGCTTTGTAGTCGATATGCTCATATCCCGAAAGCTCTCCTTTTAGAAAAATAACATGGTTGTTGAAGCCGCCTTCGTTTTCAAAAGCTTCCATATCCTTTTTCATTTCCTGAATTTGCAGCTCACCATTGTATTTCAAATAATATTCATTGAAATCATCATAATTTGAAAACATTTTTTGATAGGGGAATGTCATGTTGGCTTCACTGCTGCACTTGTATATCTTTTGCTCAAAAGGAACGTCTGTAAGCTCACTTGTTACATTCTCTGTCTGATAAAGCTTGTTGCTTCCTGCGTAATATACCGTCAATCCGTTTTCACAAACGCTGTAAAGGCTGTCGGCAGAAAGATTTTTTGAGAAAAGCTTCATGCTGCCCTCAGAAAAGTCCTCAGATTCTATGGTAAGAACACCGCTGTCCCCCTCCAAAGAGCTTTCAGCATGTATCACCTGCGTGCTTGTGCATACTGTTATCTCAGCCTCAGTGCCGCTTTTTACGCACTCGCAGAACTCAGCCCAGCGCATATCGCTTTCTTCTGAAGAGTCCATGAAAATCATACCATGCTCTTTAGCCGTGTCAGCGGTTATCTCACTGCCGTTCCATGCCGAGAAAAATATCTTTGCAGGGCTGTCAACGACTTCCTCTTGTTCCATAAACGAAGAGTTTTTAGTATTGACCACGCTCTCTTCAGATCGACCGCAGGCTGAAAAAAGGGTCAGGAACATTGCAGCAGACAATGCACCGCAGATAATTTTTTTATGCAACTTCCTGCCCCCCTTGCTTTTATACTATAAGGGCAACGCCTCCCAAGGCACGCCCTTAAAACTCATTATATCACATTTTGTTGATTCTGTTAATATGTATTTTAATCAAATTAGTAAACGCCTATTTGGCTATAATGTCAAAATATCGGTGCAAATATGGCAAATATCTCAAGAATAGGGCTTAAAGAGTGAAATGTGACAATATTGTAATTAAACTGTCATTGACATTGATGATAAAAAATATTATAATATGTTTATGTACCTGTGCTTTGTTTGCAGGTGTGCAGGTGTGTTCCTGCAAAAGGAGGCGAAATGTGACGGCTTGTGCCGTGCAATATATGGATAATAACAAGAATAACGTTTCCCGCAAGGCTTCGGGAAATACGGCGAGCGTTGTCGCAATAATAGTTGTGGGCATATTTGTGCTGTGCGTGATACTTCTGCTTGCCAAGGGGCTTTTTGCAAGCAATAGTTCAGAAGTGCCAAAGGGTATAAATACTGCCACCATAAATACAAATGAGTCTGTGGCTGAGCCAGTGAACAGCACCGCCCCTGCGGATACGTCCGTTACTGATAACAGCAGTGTGGACGAAAGCGGTGCGGTAACAGATGTGTCCAGCGACGAGTCTAGCCAGACAGATGTGCTTGAGGTAATGTATGTCACAGAGTATGCTTATCTTCATGTGGCACCTGATAATGACGCTGAGAATATCGTTTGTATGTCACCGGGCGTTCAGGTAAACGTTCTTGAATATGAGGATAACGGATATGTGAAGATAAATTTCATGAACATAGACGGTCCACTCACAGGATATATTTATAAGGATTATCTTACAACAGACAGCTCTATAGCAGTACAGTGGTAAAAAATACAGCGCCGCACAAAAGAATGTGCGGCGTTTTTGGATATGGGGGCTTTGAAGTGCCGAAATATAATACTTTTATCGAGGATAAAAACGGAGAGCGCATAGACTTTGTCCTTGACGTTGCCAAAAGAAGTCGCCTTAATATGGGTATGCGTGACGGCACTTTGACAGTGCGTGTGCCTTACGGTTGTTCAAAGCAGCAGCTTGAAAGCTTTATTAATAACAATCTGGGCTGGATAAAAGAGCAAAAAAACAAGGCGTCGGTGGGTCTGCCGAAAGATTTCTGTGATGGCGAAAGGCTCAGACTTTTGGGGAACGAGCTTACCCTGACCCTTGTTCAAGCTGATAAGTATTTTTCTCCCAAGATAGAGGACGGCAAGCTTCTCATTGCCGTGAACAAGACCAGCGACACGACCTATGTAAAAGAGCAGACCACCAAGTTCATAAACGATCTCACAGTGGCGGAGATAACAAAAAGCATGCAGAAAATGTCTGCCTCCACAGGGCTTGTGCCTGAAAAGGTCACAATAAAACCGCTGACAGCAAGCTGGGGAAGATGTATCTCAAACAGGCATATTTCCATAAACTCAAAGCTTATCGTTTTCCGCAGAGAGTGCATTGATTATGTCTGCCTCCACGAGCTTTGCCACTTGGTCTTTATGGATCACAGCAAGGATTTCTGGGCTTTGGTGGGCAAGTTCTGTCCCGATTGGCGAGGCATAAGAGAAGAAATGAAAGGCTGACCATGCAGGCATACCCTACAAAATATACTCATGTGCTTTGTAGGTATTAACTATTGACAAGTACAAGATATTGTGGTATCCTTTTATTGTGGCAACAATATGTACAACAAAGAAAAATGGAGGTAATGTAAAATGGTAAATGTGAACGTAACAGGCGGGGAGATGTCCCAGGCAGAGATAAATTCATATATCGACAGGGCGCAGAAGCTTTACCCTGAAAAGACTATCCAGACTATCGACCTAAAAATAGACGGCGACTTTGTTGACGTTGATTATCACTTTGCAGACGTGCCTTTTCAGCGTATAAGAAGAATAACAGGCTATCTTGTTGGAACTCTCGACAGATTTAACGACGCAAAGAGAGCGGAGGTCCGTGACCGAGTAAAGCATGGTCTTGTAAGCCACAGCGTATCAGAACAGTAAAAATGAAACACGGCATATGTCACCGAAAAAGTGGCATATGCCGTATTTTTTATGGAAGTGTATTGGTGTAGCTTTTTAGACCTTGTTTCCGCAAACGCTGCAAAATTTGGCTCCGCTCTTCAGCTCTGAGCCACAGTGAGGACACTTTTCAGGTGAGGTCTGCTCAACAGGCTGTTCAGCCGTTTCTGTAGGTGGTTCTATAGGCTCAGTCTGTTGTGGTATCTCAGGCTCAACTACGCTCTGTGACATAACAGGCTCGGCATTGTCGGGCTTTCTGAACTGTGACATATCAGGCTGAGCAAAACTCTGTTCTTGCGGTGTAGTCATTGGGATAGGCGCAGGGGCATTGTCAGGCGTCTTTGCGGCAACAGGTATCTCAACGGCGAAATCTTCGCCCATAAGTCTGCCTGCAATAACAAGTCCACCGATAAAAAGCAGGAAAGCCGCAATAAATGGCAGAACATCATCAGCAAGTGAAAGGGCTACCCTGAACTTGTCATTGTCATAGCCCATTGTTATAGCGTTTGAGAAGTGACCTTTTACCGTAACATAGTATATCATTATGCCCTTTGTTATCATCACAACAAGCGGGAAAAGGATAAGAAAGCCTGCGAATGCACCATCAAGCTTTTTCTTGCCCTTTGCTCTTGCAGATGTGAAAAACGCCACAAGGCTGAATATGGCGAGTGCGCATGAAAGACCATAGGTGTTCACATAAGCGAAAATGTCGGGGGTGAACAAAAAGTCTATCTTGTTTGTGAAAACGTTGTTGTAAACGAGCTTTCCCACAGGGTCAGCCAGTGCGCCTGCCGTAGAGAGAATGAATGCGAAAAAACTCAGCAGACACAGGGACATTCCTGCATATGTAAGCTTTTTGGTGTAGATCTTTTTTGCCATTTTGATTAGTCCTTTCATTTGTGAAGTCTTTATCCGCTGTCCGAAAAAATAGGGGCGGATAGAATTTCCGTCCCTATTATAATACTATTTTATAAAAGCCTTGTCAATAGATTTTTTTCGCAACTTCCGTCGCTATTTATCGTTTTTGCCGCTATCCTCGTCCTCACCGAGAATATTTTTCATCATCTCGTTTATGTGCCGAAGCTTTTCGTCATCATCATTGTCAGGTCGGTATATCCTCAGCGGCTCGTCCGTTGTATCAGTTGTGTCATTTATCACAGGGGTTGTGGCTTCCTCACTGCTCTCAGCCGTAAAGTTAGCTTTTGCAAGCACCTTTTTCATGACTTTTCCACGCTTATATTCAAACAGGAATATAAGCACCAACAGGGCAACACCGAAGCCCGTTATGATAAGAGATACCTTCCAATAGTCAGGTGAGAACTTCATTGTTATCTTGTTTTCACCCTGCTCCAAAGGGATAGTTATAAGGCTGTCAAGAGATTTTTCAGCCGTCACCTTTTTGCCGTTCACAGTGATAGTCCAGCCGTTTTCGTATGGTATGGTCGTGAACAGTACAGAGCCGTCATTTTCAGCATTAACAGCGCCTTCGAGATAAGTGTCCTTAAAGCTTGTGACCTCAAGCACATTTTTCTGCATATCAGCGCAGGTCTGTGCAAAGCTGTCATAATCAAAGGTGTAGAAAAGCTGGTCTTTCCAGTAAGCTTCGTTATCGTCATTTGCCACCGTTATGCGTATGCGAAGCTCCTGCCCCTCATAGAATTTGCCAAGATTCATAATAGAATAATTGTCGCCCACAAAGAACTGACCTGCATATTCCATAGGCTCAGAGCCGTCCATATAATCGTCCTCGTCCTGTATCCACACGTTGCAGGAACGCTCATATTTGGTTGGAAGATACATATAAAGATATGAGTCCTTATCCATTTTCACAACATAGTCAATGTGACATTCTGCAATGGAAGTGTCTGTAGGGAAGTATTTCGTGTGTCCGTCAGTGAGCTGAGATGTAGAAACGTTCTCCATTTCGCTGTTTATAACAGGTATCTTTGTGAAATATTCCTTTGTTGTGCCTGCTAGCGCGTTGAATACCATGTTCTGATTTTCAAAAGGATTATCTTCAGAAAGTGACACGTCCTCAATACTAGGCGAAGATACCATGCCAAGACCAAGAGCGTTAGGGTTGTTGTAGAATTTATATGTTGCGTCGCCCTCAGTGTATTCTGTTGTGAGCTTGTATTCCTCTGGAACTTTAACTCTTGTGCCAACAAAAGAGGTGTCGCCTGTTTTGTCCATAAGATATTTTATGTCAAACAGAGCGTCCGTCATGAAAGTTGTGCCGTCATATTTTGTGTAGTGACCGCCGTAAGCATATCCAAGTTTGTGGAGCATCATAAGGGCAGGTGCGTTCATCGTTGAGCTTGAATGTGAAATACCTTTGTAGCCTGTTCCGATAGGGTCGTTTACGGTTCTGTGGAAAGTTGCCTCCATGCGGTAGAAAAGCGACGGGTCATATTCCTTCATCATTGACACAGCGTTTCTCGTCTGCGTCATGTAAGGTTCATAAGAGGTGTATTTGCTGTATGCAACGTCAGTGTCTATCTTGTCGATAGTGTCAGCGCTGTTTGCAAAAAGCTCAACCGCAAGAACGCCTACCATTACGATACAAACAGCCTTTGATTTTGGATATTTCTTGATAAGATAGATAAGTGCGAAATATGCCGCCAGAGCTATCATGGATACCCATATGCCTTGTATAACGTTTGTGGTGTCGCCTGTTTCGCTTGTCTTTGTTTCAAAAAGCTGGAAGTGAGAGTAGTTCTCACGCTCACACCAGAAGAGGAACACCATAAGTCCGAAGAAAATTCCGCCGATGTTCTTTGCAGTTATGCCCTCGAGGTTTTCAAACGCCCTGAATGCCATTACTATCATCAGGAATGAGAATATGAAAGAATATCTGTAAGGCAGCCAGTTCGGCACTTGGAAGCCGTGCATCGCCATGTCCGCAGGCTTTATATACATTAGTATTACAAGCAGGAAAGTGAGCAGACCTGTAGAGGTCTTTTCTTTCATTGTTATCCTGTCGTTCATAAAGAACAGCGGAACAAGTATCAATACAGCCGTTCCGCAGTATATCATAGGCATACCCTCAGGGTAAACAGTGTCATATGACATTGGGAAAAGCTTTGTTATGAACGTAAGGAAATCAAATTGCGTTGCAAGTGAGAAATCAGGGTCAGTGAACTCAAACTTGCCAAGCTTCAAAGAATTGTAAACGGTTATAAGAACGAACGCCGCACACATAAGCGCAACAAGTGTGCCGATACCGAAAGCCACACAGCGTGAGAAGAACTTTTTTGGCAATATCCTGCCCTCTCTTGAAAGGCAGTACCAGCAGAAGTAGAAAAACGTGAAAATCCCCACCATATAGCCGATGTAGAAATGTGCAATGAACATAAGCGCCAGCGGCACTATATAAGGTACAAGCTTGCCCTCATCAACGAGCCTGTGAACGCCCCAGCATATAAGCGGCAGATAGATAAGTCCGTCAAGCCACATAGGGTCCATAAGTTGTACCACCATGTATGACATAAGAGCATACATGGTAGGGAATATGATAAGTGAGATAGTCTTAGGCTTCTGCACTGATATCTTTTTTAAGAAGAACATGAACGTCACAGCCGCCGTGCCTATCTTTGCAAGCTGTAAAATAAGGATAGAGGTCGCCATCATCGTTCTCGGCAGCAGCACAAGTATCAGCATAAAAGGACTTGCAAGATAATATGCAAACACACCGAACATTTCTCCGCTGAGGTTTCGTGACCAGTTGTAGATAAAACTGCCGTTGCCATGGAAAGCGTCACGGAACTGCTCGTAGTAGTAAACATACTGACCGTTCAAATCAAGCACAAGCACCGAGCTGTCGCCGATAGGGTGTATCTTGAAAAACGCATAGGCAGAAAACATTATTGCCACAGGCAGAAAAAACACCAAAAAGTACAGCCGCTTATCATAGCACCATTTTTTTATAAATGAAAGGGGAGATGTCTTAGTCTTTTCCATTCTTTTTCTCCTCATCGTCTTTTCTTATGATATCACGGATTATGTATCTAGGTCGCTGTTTTATCTCCTCGTATATCTTGGAGAGATAAAAGCCTATTATTCCAAGACTGAACATTATTATACTCGATGTGAGAAGCTGTAGGATTATGACAGTTGAAAATCCTACCGCCGACGCACCGATAAGCTTTTTGATAAGGGTATGAAGTCCTAATATCACTGAGAATATGAAGGTTATAACACCGCATACTGTCACTATCTGCAAAGGCGCAGAGGTAAAAGAGGTTATGCTGTTTATGGCGAATTTGAAAAGCCCCTTTACAGACCACTTTGATTCGCCTATCTCTCTGTCAGCAACGTCAAAATATACACGCTCCGTCTTGTAGCCTACCCAGCTTGACATTGCTCTGAAAAACGTCAGTCTTTCAGGCATTGCATTCAGTGAATCTACCACAGCCCTGTCAAGAAGCTTGAAATCGGAAGCCGCTTCCATGTCAAGTCCGCTTGACTTGTTTATCATCTTGTAAAACCACAGTGAAAAGAACTTGTATACAGGGTTTTCTTTTCCACGGGAATTTTTTCTGCCCTCAACAATGTCAACGTCATTGTTTTTCCAGATGTTGTACATCTCGATTATGACCTCAGGCGGGAACTGCAAATCACAGTCCAGCAGAACGCAAGCGTCGCCCTTTGCAGTTTCAAGTCCTGCGAAAATTGCGCTCTCCTTGCCGAAATTCCTTGAAAAATTCACGCCCACGATATGCTCGTCATTGCGTGCAAGGTTTGAGATTATATCCCATGTTCTGTCCTTTGAGCCGTCGTTTACAAAAACAAGCTCATAGTCTATACCGTTTTCGCTGAGAAGCTTTGAAACAACAGAAGCACATTTTGCAACGTTGCCCTCCTCGTTATAGCTTGGTATTATTATTGATAGCATTTTTCGTTCTCCTATTCTTTGTTGCCTTTATACACAAAACAGAACGCCATTTGTGAACATGACGTTCTTGAAATATCCTTATTTGTTTTCTCTTTCACGGCGTTTTTCATAATCTGTCCTCAGCTTGTTGAAGTTGTAAAGCATGATGAGCAGGAAAATATACACAAGTATCTTTGCTATTGCCGCAATAACGCCTGCAAGGGTGGTGACGAACTCTATTGGTATTAGCCTGTTGAGCAGGTCGCCCCCAAAGTAAATAAACGTCATAAGAGCAAGCTTGTTGAAACTGCCCTGAAGCCTTACAATGTTTGAAACGTCTTCCACAAGCTCTCTGTGGCTGTCAAGCGCCACAAGGAACATTCTCATAAGGTTCAGTGACATATAGACAGTTGCCGCCGACAGCAAAATGCTTATAACGTTCGCCGCCATTGCCGCAGGGGAGAGAAGTTTCAATAGAAGCTGACATACCACCGCAAGAGCGCACATAGCGGAAGAAGTGTAAGCAGGCTTTTTAAGATGTGCGAAAGCGTCAGTGCGTTCTTCAGCCTCAGCCGTTCCCACTGCGAAAAATAAAAAGCCTACAAGCTTTATAACGTAATTAGAAGTCCAGCCTGCGTTTAGCATGAAAAGCATGAAAAACGAGCCGACCATAAAGAAATTCATTGTTTAAGACCCTTTCGTAGCTGATTATACCTATTTATTATATCTCATTTATATACCCTTGTCAACCGAAAACGCCTTGTTTTCACCTTTTGTACACAAAGCGTCAGCCCTGTATTCCGTAGGTGACACACCCTTTGTCTTGTGGAATATCCTTGAAAAATAAAGGCTGTCATTATACCCTACCGACCTTGCCACAGCCGACACAGGAAGCTCAGTTTCTTCCAGCAAACGGCAGGCGGCGTTCACACGGAAATCAGTTATATACTGTGCAGGAGAAATCCCCTCGTATTCCATGAAAGCCCGATATAGCGTGGCACGGCTCACGCCAACGAAATCGGTGGCATTCTCGACCCCTATCCCAAGGGTGTAGTTGTGTGCGATGTAGTTTTTCGCCTTTGTGACATATCCCTTTGCGGTGCTCCCCGAACGGCTTTGACTTCCAGAGCGTTCCATAAGAATGCCCAGCGTGATGTAAAGCTGACCTGTCATTTTCACAAGATCTGAGCTTCTGTTTCCACTAAGACGATAAATGCGTTCAAGACTGTCTTTAAGCTCGCTTCCAAAGTCTGCGGAGATAACGGGACACTCTCTTGTGAAGCCTGCACGATCAAGGATAAATTCAGCGTCAGAGCCGTTGAAGCCTGCCCAGTAGTATTCCCATGGGTCGTTCTTGTCGGCAGTGTATGTTATAACAGTGTAGGGGTAAATGAGAAAAGTGTCCCCTGCGCTAAGGTGATACTCTCCTTGAGGTGTTTTGTATACGCCCTTGCCACTTATGATGTGGTGGATAAGATAATGGTCACGAACGCCGCTTCCCCAACTGTGAAGCCCCTGACATTTTTCATAGCCCACGTTGTATACTGACAGCGAAAGTGCGTCCGTCTGATCTGATTTAAAGGAATGGCGGTCTGTATTCATTCTGTGTGATCCTTTCAGTGAGATGGTCTGTTATAGATATGATAGCATATTTTTATTCTCTTTGCAACAAAAATCCATGCGTTTGAAACAAAAATGGTATTGCAAAAACGTGAAAATATGGTATAATGTAAGTGTAAGAAAAAACCTGACATATTTGGGAGGTAAAGAATATGGCAAAAATACTCGTTACAGGCGGAGCAGGATTTATCGGAAGCCACACCTGCGTTGAGCTTCTTGAAGCAGGCTATGAAGTAGTTATAGTTGATAACTTTTCAAACTCAAAGCCGGAGGCTCTTAACAGAATAAAGAAGATAACAGGCAAGGACTTTGCTTTTTATGAGGCAGATCTTCTTGACCTTGCAGCGCTCGAAAAGATATTTGAAGAAAACAAGATAGACGCTGTTATACATTTTGCAGGTCTTAAAGCGGTTGGCGAATCTGTTCAGAAGCCTGTTGAATATTACCACAACAACATCACAGGCACTCTCATGCTTATCAAGGCAATGAGAAAATACGGCTGTAAGAAGATAGTTTTCTCATCTTCCGCAACAGTTTACGGCCCTGTAAACAAAGCTCCATATACGGAGGATATGCCTACATCAGCAACAAACCCTTATGGCTATACAAAGGTAATGATAGAGCAGATACTGAGAGATGTTTATGTTTCCGACAACGATTGGTCAGTTTCACTTCTGAGATACTTCAACCCTATCGGCGCACATAAGAGCGGTCTTATCGGTGAAGACCCTAACGGTATACCAAACAATCTGCTTCCTTACATCTGTCAGGTAGCAGTAGGAAAGCTTGAAAAGCTCGGTGTGTTTGGTGACGATTACGATACCCCTGACGGAACAGGTGTAAGAGATTATATCCACGTTGTTGACCTTGCTAAGGGTCACCTTTGCGCAGTCAAGTATGTAATGGAAAACAAGGGTGTTGAAGCCGTAAACCTCGGCACAGGAAAAGGCTCAAGCGTTTATGATGTTCTTCACAGCTTTGAAAAAGCCTGCGGAAAGAAGCTTCCATATGTAGTAAAGCCAAGACGTGCAGGCGATATCGCAACCTGCTATGCTGATACAGCAAAGGCAAAGAAGGTCTTTGGCTGGGAAGCACAATATGGTCTTGATGAAATGACAGCAGATAGCTGGAACTTCATTAAGAATAATCCTAATGGACTTTAATACATAAGCATAGAACATAATAATTTTCCTAGGCAGGGACACACAAAAAAGTGTGTTCCTGCTTTTTTCACCCATACGATAATGCGACAAAAAAATCCCACTGTAAGTGATAATATATTTTCAGCGGATAAAACGAAAAGATGAAAGGAATGATAAAGCATGAATGTGGAGATAAAAAACTATCCGTCAGCCAGAACTCTTGTGGCAGAGATATGCGGCGATATCGACCACCATACAGCAAAATATTTCAGGGGAGAGATAGATAAAGCCATTAGAAGCCATAACCCTCTTACCCTTATCCTCGACTATTCTCAGGTGACTTTTATGGATAGCTCAGGCATCGGACTTGTTATGGGCAGATACAGGATAATGTCAGAAATGGGTGGCGAGGTGATAGTGGCGTCGCCTCCTGCTTATATCCGAAAGGTCTTGCAGCTTGCAGGTATGCACAGACTCACAAAGATAGTCACGGATATTGCCCCGTATATACAAGAGAAGAAAGCAGCTCAGGAACAGAATGAAAGCCCCGATGACAAAACAAAGGAGAGTGATAAAATTGAAACGAAAACCCCTTAATGAAATGAAAGTCAGTTTTCCCAGCTATTCTGAAAATGAGCGCTTTGCTAGAGTTGCAGTCAGCGGTTTCCTTACTCAGCTTGACCCTCAGATCGACGAGCTTGCAGATGTCAAGACCGCAGTGTCAGAGGGAGTCACAAACGCCATTGTCCACGGATACCGAAACACCCTAGGGGAGATATTCATGCAGATAAGGATATTCGAGAACAGACACGTCTACATAAAAATAAGGGATAAGGGCTGCGGTATCGCCGATATCGAGCAGGCCATGCAGCCGCTTTTCACCACTGCACCTGAGGAGGAAAGAGCAGGCCTTGGCTTTGCGGTCATGGAAAGCTTTATGGATAAAGTGAAGGTGCGCAGCAAGCTTGGAGAAGGAACTACCCTTATCCTTGAAAAAACCTTGAAAGAAAGAGTATAAAATGAGCAGCATAGTCGAGACCCCTCTTGCAGAAGAAAATCTGGGGCTTGTTCACCTGTGCGCAAACCGCTTCCGCAACCGTGGCATAGAGTATGACGACCTCTACGGTGCAGGCTGTATAGGTCTTGTAAAAGCTGCGAAAGCCTTTGACAGCGACCGTGGTGTGAAATTCTCCACCTATGCAGTGCCAGTGATATTAGGGGAGATAAAAAGGCTTTTCCGTGACGGTGGCACGATAAAAGTGTCACGGAGCATAAAAGAGCTTTCCATGCGCCTTGTAAGAGAGCGTGAGCGATTTTCCATACAGCAGGGGAGAGAACCTACAGTAAGCGAGCTTTGTGAGCTGTCAGGAGAAAGCGAAGAAGCCGTTACTCTAGCCATGAAC
Source organism: Ruminococcus sp. RTP21198st1_G1_RTP21198_201120 (assembly GCF_040924265.1). Taxonomy (NCBI): domain Bacteria; kingdom Bacillati; phylum Bacillota; class Clostridia; order Eubacteriales; family Oscillospiraceae; genus Ruminococcus; species Ruminococcus sp. RTP21198st1_G1_RTP21198_201120. Next base: position 15,271 of record NZ_JBCOMH010000017.1, on the reverse strand, counting down.
GTCGCCCTGCCCCCTGTTAGTCTTACTGAAAGCTCAGATGAAGACGACCGCCACGGACAAATAGATATCCCTGTTGATGCTCCTGACATAGAAATTGCTGACAGGCTCTCTCTCCGTCAGGTCATAGCTTCCCTTGAAGCGGAGGATAGAAAGCTTATATATCTGAGATATTTTCAGAATAAAACTCAGATGGAAACGGCAAAACAACTTGGTATGTCGCAGGTGCAGGTGTCAAGACGTGAAAAAAAGCTGCTCACTTTAATGCGTGAACAGCTTAAATAATATCATTACAGTGGGCGGCTTTTGGTCGCCCATTTTTTACAAATAAGACCTGAGTATCTCGATAGTTTCTTCATGTGAGCAAACAGCGTCAGAATCTATAAAGTGCTGAAAATAATCCCAGAAAGCTTGAACAAGGCTCGTTTCGCTTATCTTCAAATAAGAAAAATCAGAGAAGCAGTTGTTTCTGGCAATGATGTTAAGACTTGTGTTGTCAGAAATGTTGATACAAAGATTTTTCGACACCGCAAAATAGTCGTTCTTTATTATCCTGTAGTCTGCCATGCCGTTTTCACAAAGCGATATCATTATCTGTAGCATTATCTTGCGTTCTGCAAGAGTGGGAAAAGTATATGAATTTCTCGGAAGCTCAAAAATCTCTCCCGTCGTCATAAACTCTGCAAGGCCCTTTTCACTGAACAGATTTACAAATTTGTGTTCAGAAAGAGCCTTCTTGCCCATGGTGAGCTTTGCTTTTACAAATTTCTTTGCGTCAGCTGGCAAAAGTGCATGGGCGTTGTATATATCCTCTGTAAGACAAAGCATGGTGCATGGCTGAAAATCCACGCCGATGAAATTTGCGTTGTCATCGTACCAAAAGTAAACATATTCCAAGATATCCACGGCGTGGTCGAGAAGCTTTGCACATTTTGTCTTGAACTTTTCAAACTGCCGCATATAAAATTCTACCATAGGCTTAGATCTGTATATAACGCCCTCGCAATAATCGCTGTCTGTTCTGATCAGAAAATTATTCGTTATCATTATGTTTGGCATGATGTTCGTGGAGTTGAAATATGCCGACGCACCCTCATAATAATAAAAAGCCTCATATTTTTCATGCTTTTGCGCAAGGTGACATATGAACGGAAAAATATCCAGATTGTATTTTGCGGTGTTTTTTTCACCTGAGGTGTTGTCAAAGAAGAACAGATGGTTTATGGCAGACTCGCTGCCTTCTGCGGCAATGGACAACAGATTGGTAAGAAACTCTGTTGGCTGAGCGATGACCTGAATGTCAGAACCATTATGAACATCGCTGCATATAAGCACCTGCAGGTTTTTTCTAAGCTCACGTTTGTCGGTGTAGATGGATATCTCAGGCACAGAGTCAATATCAACTTCTGTCTTGAAAGTCAGAGCGTCAGGATCTTCCATGTTGGTGTTTGCCATATCGTGTATTATCTTTGACACCTGCTTACGGCGATTGTAGACATCTTCCCCCATCTCAGAAATGTTATAAAGCTCCATGAGCCTGCTTTTATCCTCTGTGGAAAGCATGAGCTGCAAGCTTATATTTTCTACAAAATCTACGCTTGGCACTTTCCTTTCACCTTTGAGTATCTTATGAAGATATGTTCTGTCGATACCACATTTTTCGGCAAGGGCTTTTATAGTAATATCTTTTTTCTTTATGTATTCTCTGAGAAGTTCCGAAAATTGTGACATTGGCATCATATCCTTTCTGTAGAAAACAGGCATTTAAAGTATATTTAAAGTATATTTTTACATACCGATACCTATATTATATCCTATTTATGCACAATTGTCAACCTTTGATAATTTTATCTTATTAAGGCAAAAACCGTATATTTTTATAAACAGCTGCAAAAAATACAAGCGTAAAATGAAATACTTTAAAATTTGGAGGAGTTTCCATGAAAATAATATTCTATGACGCAAAGCAGTATGATATAGATTCATTTGAAAAGCAGCGAAAAAACTATCCAGATATAGAAAGCGTTTACCTTGAAGCCGACTTGTCGGAAGACACAGCAAGGCTTGCCGAGGGCTGTGAGGGCGTGTGTGCCTTTGTAAGCTCAACGATAACAGGCTCAGTGCTTAGACGGCTCCATGAACACGGTGTAAAACTTCTTCTTATGCGATGTGCAGGCTATAATAATGTTGATATAAAAGCCGCCGATAAATACGGCATAACAGTGCTTAGAGTGCCTGGGTATTCTCCAGAAGCCGTGGCAGAACACGCCGTGGCGCTTGCGCTTGCAGTAACAAGAAGAATACACAAGGGCTATATAAAGGTAAGAGAGAACAATTTCAGCCTGAATGGTCTTATGGGACTTGATTTTCATGGCAAGACCGCTGGTATAATAGGCACAGGCAGGATAGGTGCGGCAATGTGCAAGATATGCCACGGCTTTGGTATGCGTGTTATAGCTTATGACGTTTATCAAAACCCCGACCTTGATTTTGTGAAATATTATCCCCTTAGCGAAGTCCTGCGGGAAAGCGACCTTATCTCGCTCCATTGCCCGCTGACAGAGGCAAGCTATCATCTTATCAATACTGAAACTATCTCCCTTATGAAAGAGAATGTTGTTTTCGTAAATACCTCCCGAGGTGCGCTTGTGAATACCGAAGACCTTATAAAAGGTATCAGAAGCAGAAAATTCCACGGAGTGGGTCTTGACGTTTATGAGGAAGAAACGGAGAACGTCTTTGAAAACCGACAGGAGGATATCCTAGAAAGCTCCGTGACCGCAAGGCTTCTGTCTTTTCCTAACGTTATCGTCACCTCTCATCAGGGCTTTTTCACCGAAGAAGCCCTAGCCGCCATAAGCCGCACAACGCTTGAGAATGCTTGTGCTTTTGAGAGTGGCAGGATAATAAAAGAAAATCAGGTCAAATAGACCTACGGGAACATTCCCATAAGTCTGGCATGATATAAAAAAAGCGCTGTAAAAAACGTACAACAAAGCCCATGGGTTTCCTCAATATGGAAGTCCACGGGCTTTAATATATCACACAGCAAAAAAAACCATCTGATCTTGAAAAAAGGGTACAGCAAACACACTGTCAGATCAGGACAGAATATGGAAAATTGAAGAGGCATATAACAAAATTTTTGCAGGGTTTAAAAAGCGTGAATATGACGGAAACAACCTTGAAAAGTCAAAATATGCAATATGCTTGATCAGAAATAACGTTCCTTTTTACATAGAAATGGGATCATCAGCCAATGGAAATATGCGAAGAATAATCAATTTTTTTAAAGAATTTGCAAAAACAGCAGACAAAATACAAGAGCGGAATAAAGAATTTCAAAAGTGAATTAATGATATTACAAATGAACTTAAAGAAAAATCTCCATACACTAACAGTATCGCCAAATGTGAATCCAAACTTAGAGAACTTCGTAAAGAGATATACGATAGTATGGGAAAAGGCTGTGATAGTTTTCTGTGATTTTAATAGTAGCCAAAAACATATTTGTAAATTTGTAAATGTCTACAAAATCATTGATTTTATTCTGAAAAACATCTCATATCCATTGACTTGTCCTACGCAACTCGGTACAATATAATAAAGATGAGTAACTAATACCGCATCGTGTTTGGCATTAAATACGTAGACAGGAGATGATAAGTATGGGCAGACAGCCTGTAAAAAATAATCTTATAATGACGCTGGAAGTAATAAAACGGCATTCTGACGTTGATCATAGGCTGACGCAGAAAAATATACAGGAATACTTGCAAACTGATTTTGAACTTACCTGTGACAGAAAAACTGTAAAGCGAAATCTTATGAATTTGATTGAGTTTGGGTTCGATATTGAATATACAGAAATAGAGCGCAAAAATGGTTCGCAGAAATCTGTTGATGATGTGAATGTGATTATCACCGATATATATTATAATCACACATTGGAGCCGAGTGAGGTAAAGCTTATTTCTGACGGCTTGCTGTTCTCAAGGTATGTTACGGGTAGAGAAACGGAGAGACTTATTAGCAAAATTGAAAAACAGTCAAGTCCATTTGCTGAAAATAGAATTAAAGGTTCAGTGAATTATGAAACTATTGGGCATACAGAAAATGCACAGGTGCTTTATACTGTCGAGTTGCTTAATCAGGCAATAGAGGAGAAAAAGCAGATAGAATTTTTATACTGCGAATATGGAACAGATAAAAAACTGCACCCGAAGAAAACTGACAAATATATAATTAATCCATATTACACAGTGACCGCAAACGGCAGGTACTACCTTATTTGCAATGTTGACAAATATGATAATATCGCAAATTTTCGGGTCGATAAAATACTGGAAATACAGTTGATAGATATGCCGCAGAAGGATATACGAAAAACGGCAGGCAACAGCCATGGCTTTGACCTTTCAAAATACATGAAAGACCATATTTATATGTTCAGTGGGGAGACAGTGAATGCAGAGCTTGAGGTAGATCGTTTCCTTATAGGGCAGATAATCGATTGGTTTGGTAAGGGCTTTAACGTGTTGTCAGAAAGCAATGACAAATGCGTAATATCACTAAAGGTCAATGAAAACGCCCTGTTTTATTGGACTATGCAGTATAGTCAGTTTGTTAAAATAATCAAGCCTCAAAGCGTGGCGGACAGAGTTGTATCAGTGGCTAGGGACATTATTTTGAAATATGGGGAGGAGTAGGTATGGCAGAGAATGAAACTGTAAAAAAGATAAATGAGGAGTTACTGGACGCATTTACGTCTTGGTATAATAAGGTTGCTTCAGAAGTGACGCCATCTATGAATTATACATTTTCCAGACCTTTTATAGGAGGTGTGTGTGATAATTTTGGTGCGGGAAAGAAAAACATTATGATCGTGGGTCAGGAAGCAAGAGGTTTGAATGACTATGGTAAATCACTAAAAGAATATCAGATGTGGAGCATCGGATTCATGTCGAAGCAATTGGGTTGTAAGAAATATTTGAAAAATCAGACATACAGTAAAGTCAATTCACCTTTTTGGAGGTTTGTTTGCGGTTTTACTGATTATAGCATATACTGGACTAATATTGATAAACTACATCTCATTTCAAAAGGGAAAACAAAACGACTAAAAGACGAATGTGAAAAAGTTCTCAATAAAAAATATCTAAATGATAAGTCGTCAATATTTGAAAGGGAAATAGAGATAATAAACCCAGCAGTTATTATTTTCCTTACAGGACCTCGTTATTACAAAACAATGGGATATGCTCTTGGAACTTCTTTCGATGACAAACCCATGCTCACTAAAAAACAATCGAAGCCGATCGTGAACATAACGGATAAATTAGAGAAATATAGTTCTGTTGAGTCTGCTTTCTGGACATATCATCCGAAATTTTTAAACATGAGAAAGGGTACAAACAATAAAAATGAAATAGAAAATGTAATAGATTATATTAAGATAAACATAGATACGAAAAAGTAAATATTGAATATGTTCCCCCTATCAGCGTGACACTAAGACGCTGATAGGGGGATGTTCTATTTTTGACGCATCATATATGATATAAAAAAGCGGACAGTCAGTTGACTGTCCGCTTCGTATATAGCTTTGTTTATACGCTTATATTAGTAAGCTATGCCCTGCCACTTCATTGCGTCAGCGACCTTCAGGAAACCTGCGATGTTAGCACCTGCAACGAGGTTGCCTTCAAGACCGTACTCCTTAGCTGCATTGTATGAGTTGTGGAAGATGTTTGTCATGATGTTCTTGAGTTTAGCGTCAACTTCCTCGAATGTCCAAGAAAGTCTCTCGCTGTTCTGTGACATCTCAAGAGCTGATGTAGCAACACCGCCTGCGTTAGCAGCCTTAGCTGGTCCAAAGAGAACACCTGCATTCTGGAATACAGCGATAGCCTCTGGAGTTGAAGGCATATTAGCACCCTCAGCAACAGCAAATACACCGTTAGCTACGAGAGCCTTAGCTGACTCTTCGTTGATCTCGTTCTGTGTAGCGCATGGGAGAGCGATGTCGCACTTGATAGTCCAAATGCCGCTGCAGCCCTCATGGTACTCAGCACCCTGTACTCTGTTTACATACTCCTTGATTCTGCCTCTCTCAACTTCCTTGATCTGCTTAACAACATCGAGGTTGATGCCGTTTGGATCGTATACATAACCGTTAGAGTCAGAAAGTGCAACTACCTTGCCGCCCAGCTCTGTAGCCTTCTCTGTAGCGTAGATAGCAACGTTACCAGAACCAGAGATAACAACTGTCTTGCCTGCGAATGTTTCATTCTTCATGCACTTGATCATCTCAGATGTGTAGTAGCAAAGACCATAACCAGTAGCCTCTGTTCTTGCAAGTGATCCGCCGTATGAAAGACCCTTACCTGTAAGAACGCCTGTGAACTCGTTTCTGATTCTCTTGTACTGACCGAACATATAGCCGATCTCTCTTGCACCAGTACCGATATCGCCTGCTGGAACGTCTGTGTCAGCACCGATGTGCTTGCAAAGCTCTGTCATGAAGCTCTGGCAGAATCTCATAACTTCTCCGTCAGACTTGCCCTTAGGATCGAAGTCTGAACCACCCTTACCGCCGCCGATAGGAAGACCTGTAAGGCTGTTCTTGAAGATCTGCTCGAAGCCGAGGAACTTGATTACTGATGCACATACTGAAGGGTGAAGTCTGATACCGCCCTTGTATGGTCCTATAGCAGAATTGAACTGAACTCTGAAACCTCTGTTTACCTGTACCTTGCCATTGTCATCTACCCAAGGAATACGGAAAATGATCTGTCTTTCTGGCTCAACTATTCTGTCGATTATACCTGCCTCAACAAGGTCAGGTCTCTTTTCTACAACAGGAATGAGGCTTTCCAGTACCTCATATACTGCCTGGAGGAATTCCTTTTCGCCGGGATTTCTCTTCTCAACCTTCTCATAAACGCTTTCAAGATACGCATTGTTCAAAGCCATTATTAAAACTCCCATCTTATAAATTATAATTTGTGCACGGCTTTTTTTACTCATTCCGCACATCACCTACTTATTATAGCACACTATTTTGCAATTTGCAAGTAGTAAAATGCAAAATTTCATAATTTTATTGAAATTGTATAAAAATCATAGCCTTTTTTTGAAATGTGAAGTAAAATCACGATTATAAATTCATAATTCGTGTAAAATTTCCGTGAAATGTCGACAAATCAGTGCACTGTGACCAAAGCTGTTTCAGCCCACAAAAATGACAAAACGCATTTTTTATGCCGATATAACGCACAAACCCGCTGAAATATCGTCCCTGATATGAAATTTTGGTTGACGAATCCTGCAAAAAAGTGTACAATATAAAGTAATAAAGCACTTATAAACAAAGGAGCAGTACCGATGACAAAGAAAGAACGTGCACAAATGATAGTGGAAAGGCTGGAGCAGGTCTACCCCGAGGGCATATGCTCCCTTGACTATAAAAAGCCCCACGAGCTTATGATAGCAGGCAGGCTTTCTGCACAGTGTACAGACGCAAGGGTGAATATCGTCACGAAAGAGCTTTTTGCAAAATATAAGACCATTGAGGATTTTGCTAACGCAGATGTTGCTGATATCGAGGAGATAATACGCCCATGTGGTCTGTATAAAACAAAAGCTCGCTCTATCGTAGCAATGTGCAGACAGATAATGGATAATTTCGGCGGTGAGATACCTGATACCATAGAAAAGCTCACTACCCTTGCAGGCATAGGCAGAAAGACGGCAAATCTTGTTATGGGAGATGTTTTTCATAAGCCTGCGGTGGTGACGGATACCCACTGTATAAGGATATGCGGCAGACTTGGGCTTACAAAAAATAAAGAGCCTGCAAAGGTGGAAGAGGATCTGAGAAAGATACTTCCCCCTGAGAGATCCTCGGATTTCTGTCACCGCCTTGTACTGTTCGGACGTGAATACTGCAAGGCAAGGGGAGAACGCTGCAGCGAGTGTCCTCTGCTTGATATCTGCGGCAGCAGAAAATGACCGCGGGCTGTTGAAATAATAAAGCAAAAGTAGTATAATAAGGTCACAAGATGAAATGCAGAGGAGATGAGCGTTTTGATAAAGGCATGGGAGCATTTCAAGACCATTACAAGACATCGCCACGGAGTGATAAAAAACTGCTATAAGGCAGGCATTTTGTGGCAGGGTCTGAGGCATGACCTTTCAAAATATTCCCCGGAGGAGTTTCTCAAGGGCTGTAAATATTATCAAGGCACACGTTCGCCCCATGAAGCAGAGCGTGAAGAATACGGATTTTCTTACGGCTGGATGCATCACAAGGGAAGAAATAAGCATCACTTTGAATATTGGACGGACTATGACCTGCGGACTAAGTTGATGACCCCTGTGAAAATGCCCCTTAAATATGTGAAAGAAATGTTCTGCGACAGAGTTGCCGCAAGCAAGATATATATGAAAGACAAATACGACGACGGTGCACCTCTTGCGTACTTTTTAAGAGCGAAAAAAACAAGAGCCATCCACCCTGAAACATCAGACCTTTTGGAGAAGCTTCTTACAATGCTTCGTGATAAAGGCGAGGACTACACTTTCGCTTATATAAGACGTTTGAAAAAATATTAGGGGGAGTTTCCATGGAAATTTTCAAAAAGAAAACTGTCAAGCCCGTCCCTGAGGAGTGCAGGGGAATGGAGATAAAAATAATGTCAAGCACCTGCACAGGCGAGAAAACTATCGGATTTTATAACCGCAACACTCGTGAGATAATGTATCCCGAGCTTGTGAAAAGCGACAGCGATGTTGAGGCTTTTTATGAAAAATACGGATTGAAAAAATGAATTATGTTGCATGAGAGAATATATAAAAGAATGTAAATATTTAATGAACTTTGAGATGAAATATATGTAAGAATATTTTATGGGTGACTTTTACAAAGTGCGAAAAATAGGCGTTTATAAAAAAATAATGATGCTGATCGAAAGTTAATTATGGCTAAATTATAAATACTATTTCCAACGTGTGAATAAGTACAAAAATCAAGCGGCGACTATGCCTCTTTTTTATGTAAAGCTACAAAGATTGCAAGAAAGCACGCAAAATCGGGCAATTTATTTGACAATAGGGGTCAAATACGTTATAATAACAGCATAAAAACAATGTAAAAAATTATAACGGAGGTAGATTCAAAATGACAAAAAATGATCTGATATCCGCAATAGCAGAAAAGGGCGGCTATTCTAAAAAGGAAGCAGAGCAGGCACTTGCGGCTGTAACAGAAACTATCACAGAGGCACTTGTAAAGGGCGAAAAGGTATCTATCGTAGGTTTTGGTGCATTTGAGGTAAGAGATCGTGCAGCTAAGGATTCTATCAATCCTGCAACAAAGAAGCCTATCCATGTTCCTGCAAAGAAGGTTCCTGCATTCAAGGCAGGCAAGGCTCTTAAAGAGGCTGTGGATAAGTAATTAGTAACACTTTTAAAGGAGAGGTTTTACAATGGCTGAAAAGAAGATCACCGCTGACAAGAAGGCAGAAGAAGCTGTAAAGGAAGTCAAGGCTGAGGTAAAGTCTGCCGCTGAAAAGACAGGCGCAGCAGTAAAGGAAACAGCAAAGAAAGCTGTCAAGACGGCAGAAAAGGCAGTAAAGACCGCAGCAAAGGCAACAAAGGCAAAGAAGGAAACTGTAAAGAAAGCAGTTGAGGCTGAGATAAAGGACGAGGTATTCGTTCAGTTCGCAGGCGGAGAGATAAATGTTGAAGCTGTAGTGGCTGCTGCAAAGGCTGACTACAAGGCAAAGGGTCACAGAACACCAAAGACAGTTTCAGTATACATCAAGCCTGAAGAGGGCGTTGCTTACTACACTGTAAAGGGTGTAGGCTCAGAGGACTATAAGGTAGAACTCTAATTGTAACATTTGTGTGTAGGGGCGAACAGCGTTCGCCCGCTATTTAACACGTTCTATCTGTATGATAAGCTACATCAAGCGGAGGACAACACCTCCGCTTTTTTGCGTATATAAACAGAAAGTGCAGCATATTTCCATGCTGCACTTTCTGCGTTATTTAAGAAATCGTAAAACACATTACTGTGGTGGTGTCGAGAAGAATGTCTGCCATGCGTAGCCCTTTGTGCCATTATATTCAACATAATACCAGCCGTTTTCGTTGCGGTAGTATTTGCAGGTCGCACCCGATGGGATAGTAAGAAGATTTTCACTGCTCGATGTAGGCTGTGGGTGGAGATAAACTGCACTTATGCACTGGATATCACCAACAGCGTCACCGTTGTCATCCTTATCACCGTCATATGGATCTTCGTCAGGCTCAGTGGCCTTTTTGGACTTTTTAGATGTTTTCTGTGGCTCTTCCGAAGTTGTGGTGGTCTTTGGCGGAATGTATTCCGTAGAAGTTATCGTACCGGTCTTTTTCGGAGTGGTGTTGGTGTTCACAAAAAGAGTTTTTGCAAATATCATTATTACTATGGCTACCACAAGTACAGTCAGCAGTATCGCTATTATTCCCTTTACAGTAGGAGTGAGCCAAGTGGAGCCTTCTTGCTGCTGAGGTCTGCGATTCTGTTCAGGACGATAGTAGCCTTTATTGTTTCTGTTGTCAGGCATTATTTATATTCTTCCTTTCGGTTCATTGACTAGAGTTCGACACATTTCGTGTCTATATCTTTAATTATACAAAATATAAACTGTTCTGTCAATTAAAATTCGGTTACGATTTACATTTACTTTATAACAATATGGTGTAAATCGGGAGGCGTTTTTATGTAATAGATGTGAAAATTATCAAAGTGGATAGATATAACGTTTTATTGAAGGCTTGTTTTGTTACAAAGGGAAAAAATATGTTAATAAATTTTCATAACCCTTTTATTTGTATATATAATATGCTATAATAATAACAAATATGAGAATTTTAATATTCTCAGTAAGCTGTAAGGAGATTGATGATAATGAATATTGCCGTTGCACAATCAGGAGGACCTACCTGCGCTATCAACGCTTCATTGGTGGGAGTTTTCAAACAGGCTGTGAAAACACCACAGATAGACGCCGTTTTCGGCTCGCTCAATGGTATCGAGGGTATCATAAACGACCAGCTCATAGATCTTAAGCTTGTTATAAAAACAAACGAGGATATGGAGCTTCTAAGACAGACACCGTCAACAGTTCTCGGCTCATGCCGTTATAAACTTCCTGATGTTGAGGAGGGCGGTGAAACATATGAGCGTATCTTGAACTGCCTTGAAAAGCATAGGATAGAAGCTTTCTTTTATATCGGAGGAAACGATTCTATGGATACCGTGGCAAAGCTTTCCGATTATCTTGCGGCAAGAAATTCAAAGATAAGAGTTATAGGCATACCAAAGACTATAGATAACGATCTGCCTGTAACAGACCATACACCAGGCTTCGGCTCTGCCGCAAAGTATGTTGCCGCAACGGTTCAGGAGATAATCCGTGACAGCTCGGTTTATTCTATCGAGTCCGTCACTATCGTTGAGATAATGGGCAGACACGCTGGCTGGCTCACAGCTTCCACCTGCGTACTCAGAGCAAATGACGAGATAGCCCCTCACCTTATCTATCTCCCTGAAAATAACTTTACCGCCGAAAAGTTCCTCGAGGACATAAGAAATCAAATGGCAAAGCACAAAGCCGTTATCATCGCAGTTTCCGAGGGCGTAAAGCTTAAGGGCGAGGAAAATAAGCCGAGAGTTGTGGATAATTTCGGTCACGAGTATCTCTCTGGCATAGGAAAGACACTTGAACAGCTCGTTAAAGAGAATATCGGCTGTAAAGTCCGTTCTATTGAACTTAACGTTATGCAGAGATGTTCTTCTCATATCTGCTCAAAGACGGATATAGACGAAGCCGAGGAAATAGGCTCAGCAGGCGTAAAAGCGGCTCTTGCAGGGAAAACAGGTAAAATGATGATATTCAAGCGTATCAGCGACGTGCCTTATGTTGTGACCGTTGACAGCGTTGACGCCCATGATGCTGCAAATAAGGAAAAATTCTTCCCTGCCCAGTGGTTAAGCGAGGACGGCAATGACGTAAATCCGGAAGCCGTAAGATACTTCCTGCCACTTATCCAAGGCGAGGTAAAAATAGCAATGAAAAACGGTATGCCCGTTCATTTCAAGCTGTAAGTGTAAATTCGTTTTTATGCAAGTTGTAGGGGACGGCGCCCTCGACGTCCCGCTTGTTTAAGTCTTTTTCAACACTCTCAGCAGAGCAGTTTCAAGCTGTTCTGCTTTTTTCGTTCCATACCGTCATCAGCCCTTGACAATTCGGTGCAAAAGTGAGATAATATTATAATAGGTGCAGTAATGCCATATCATGCGGAAAGGAAAGAATATAATGTGTGATCTCAAATTCAGCTTTCAAATGAAATTCACAGTTCCGTTTCGCAGACAGCCTAAGACACGAGTCTGACGGCAAAAAGGCAATGCCTCTTGGTCTTGCCACGATACTGTGATAGAAAAAATATTTGCGAAAGGAATTGTTTTATAATGAAAAAAGAGCTTTCAAAGCTTTATGAGCCTAATAAGGTAGAAGATAAGATCTACAAATATTGGCTTGACGGCGGATTTTTCCACGCTGAGCCTGATTCCAAGAAAGAGCCATACTGTATAGTTATCCCACCACCGAACATCACAGGACAGCTCCATATGGGTCATGCCCTTGATGAAACTTTGCAGGATATACTTATCCGCTGGAAGAGAATGAGCGGATATGCCGCAGAGTGGATACCTGGTACAGACCACGCTTCTATCGCAACAGAAGCAAAGATAGTTGAAGCTATGCGTAAAGAGGGTCTTACAAAGGATGATATCGGCAGGGACGGTTTCCTTGAAAGAGCATGGGATTGGAAAAAGAAATACGGCGGCAGAATAGTTGAGCAGCTTAAAAAGCTCGGCTCTTCCTGCGATTGGGACAGAGAGCGTTTCACAATGGACGAGGGCTGTTCAAAGGCTGTAAAGGAAGTTTTCATAAACTACTATAATAAGGGACTTATCTATAGAGGCGAAAGAATAATAAACTGGTGCCCGCATTGCCGTACATCTATCTCAAACGCAGAGGTTGAGTATGAAGATCAGGCTGGTCACTTCTGGCATCTTAAATATCCTCTAACAGACGGAAGCGGATATGTAGAGCTTGCTACAACACGTCCTGAAACGCTCCTGGGCGATACTGCCGTTGCAGTAAATCCAAAGGACGAAAGATATAAGGATATCGTAGGTAAGACACTCACACTGCCGCTTGTTGGCAGAGAGATACCTGTCGTTGCCGACAGCTATGTTGATATGGAGTTTGGTACAGGCGTTGTAAAAATAACTCCAGCCCATGACCCTAACGACTTTGAAGTCGGTAAAAGACATAACTTGCCTGTTATCAACGTTCTTACTGAGGACGCAAAGATAGTTGACGATTATCCTGAGTATGCAGGCATGGATAGATACGAGGCAAGAAAGAAGATAGTCGAAGATCTTGAAAAGGGCGGTTTCCTTGCTTATGTTGAAGACCACGAGCATAATGTAGGTACTTGCTACCGCTGTGGAACAACTGTCGAGCCAAGAGTATCCCTCCAGTGGTTCGTTAAAATGGACGAGCTTGCAAAGCCTGCAATAAAGGCTGTTGAGGACGGCTCTATCAAGTTTGTTCCTGAAAGATTTGAGAAGAACTACCTTAACTGGATGAACGATATCAGAGATTGGTGTATCTCACGTCAGCTTTGGTGGGGTCATCAGATACCGGCATTTTATTGCGACGATTGCGGTGAAACTGTGGTAACAAAGGAAGACCATGCTTGTTGCCCTAAGTGCGGCAAGGAAATGCGTCAGGATCCTGACACACTTGATACATGGTTCTCATCAGCACTGTGGCCGTTCTCAACTCTCGGCTGGCCTGACAAGACAGAGGAGCTTGAGTATTTCTATCCAACAAACACTCTCGTAACAGGCTATGATATCATTCCTTTCTGGGTATCCAGAATGATAGTTGCAGGCATGGAGAACATGAAGCAGAAGCCTTTTGATACTGTTCTTATCCATGGTCTTGTTAGAGATTCACAGGGCAGAAAGATGTCAAAATCTCTTGGCAACGGTATCGACCCGCTTGTTATCATCGACCAGTACGGCGCAGATGCCCTGAGATTTATGCTCGCAACAGGCAACGCACCTGGAAACGATATGAGATTTATCGAGGATAAGGTAAAGTCCTCAAGAAACTTTGCCAATAAGATATGGAACGCCGCAAGATTCATCATGATGAATCTTCCTGACGATTTCAAGGCTGATAAGCTCCCTGAAAACCTCAATGTTGAGGATAAGTGGGTAATATCAAAGTTCAATACTCTTGCAAAGGAAGTAAACGATAATCTTGATAAGTTCGAGCTTGGCGTAGCAGTTTCAAAGCTTTATGACTTTATCTGGGATATCTATTGCGATTGGTATATCGAGCTTACAAAGCCAAGAATAGCCGCAGGCGGTGAAACAGAAGCCACAGCACAGGCAGTTCTCGTGTGGGTAATGAAAGGAATGCTTAAAATGCTCCACCCATTCATGCCTTATATCACCGAGGAGATCTGGCAGGCTCTCGTAAATGACGGCACAGCTATCATGGTTCAGGATTATCCTGTATATGACGAAAAGCTTGAATTTGCCGACGAAGAAGCAACATTTGAGAAGATAATCGCAGGCATAAAGAGCATAAGAAACTGCCGTGGTGAAATGAACGTTCCGCCGTCTGTAAAGGCAAAGCTTTATATTGAAACTGCACAGCCGGAAGTATTCTCACAGGGCGTAATGTTCTTTGAAAGACTTGCTTCTGCATCTGAGGTCATCATTACAGACAAGTGTGAGGAAAAGGATTGCGCCGCCGCTGTTACAGACAGTGCAAGATTCTTCATTCCGCTTGCTGATATCATAGACGTTGACAAGGAGCTTGCACGTCTTGATAAGGACAGAAAGAACGCACAGAAGGATATAGACTTCCTTAGCAAAAAGCTCAGCAATCAGGGCTTCCTTGCAAAAGCCCCTGAACAGCTTATCGAAGCCGAAAAGGCAAAGCTTGCAAAGGCAGAGGAGAAGATGTCAAAGATAATGGAATCTATCTCCGCTCTGGAAGCAAGAAAGTAATATAAAAAATCAATGGCGCTGTAAAAAAAAGCGCAACAAAGCCCGTGGATTCCCTCGATATGGAAGCCCACGGGCTTTAATATATCACACAGCAAAAAAGAACTATCTAATCTTGAAAAAAGGGTACAG